>NZ_JBFBNW010000003.1:0-503506 GCF_040683955.1 Streptomyces sp. NPDC093111
GAGTTCTCAAGGTGCGGACGCTTCCTTTGTACTTACCCTCTCGGGCTTTCCTCCGGGCGCTTCCTTCGTTCTTGCGTTTCCGACTCTATCAGATCTTTCCGATCCGATTTCCTCGGTGCTTTCCGGTCCCTTTTGCTTTCGCTCCGGGCCCTTCCGGCGTGTCCACTACTTTAGCCGATTTCCCGGGAGACTCATAATCGAGCCTTTCGAAACGAATTCCGGCATGCCGAAATAAGCCCCGTCGGGATTCGTCGTAAGGAGTGGATGGCCGCTCTCAGGAGGCTTGAGTAAGCACTTCCCGTCTCAAGCGGCTCGGGCCACATTACGCACCTGTTGCGCCCGAGTCAAGGCGACGCTTCCGCGGTGTGTGCGCCCGGTAGGGGCTGACCGTGTGGTCGCCGTCGATCCAGAAGCGCCAGGGGTGCGGGGCGCCGTCACCTCCCACTCCCGTGCGGGGGCCGGTACGGATCCGGTCGTGCGGGGCCGGGGTGCCCGTGAGCAGGGAGAGCGGGGCGTCCGGGTCCGCGCAGGTGTCCGTGCCGTTGAGGGAGAGGGCGACGTCCAGGGCGGTGGCCAGGCGGGCCGGGCCCTTGGCGAGCTCGGAGTCGTACCGGGCCGAGAGACGCCGTTTCCTGGCCTGTTCCGTACCGCTCAGGATTTCGCCCGCTCGGAGCAGTACCCCACTCGCGTGTCCCTCCGGTCCGCACACCAGGTTCAGGCAGTGCCACATGCCGTAGGTGAAGTAGACGTACGCGTGTCCGGGCGGGCCGAACATCACGGCGTTGCGGGCGGTGCGGCCCCGGAAGGCGTGCGAGCCGGGATCGATCGCGCCGGCGTACGCCTCCACCTCGGTGAGGCGGAGCTCGATACGGCCGTCCGGGGCGTTCCGTACCAGGGTGCGGCCCAGGAGATCGGGGGCGACCTCCAGAACGGGGCGGTCGAAGAAGGCCCGCGGGAGCGGCGTACGGTCGGGGCTCTCGCTCATGCCGTCCGAGCGTAGTGGGGAACCGGCTACGGTCGTCACGCGTATGTAGGGGTCAGGACAGCGCAGGAAACATAAGGAGTCGTTGATGGGGTTCAAGAAGCTGCTCGCGAGCCTGGGTGCGGGTGGGGCGTCGGTGGAGACGGTGCTCACCGAGGAGAACGTCGTCCCGGGTGGTGTCGTCCAGGGTGAGGTGCGGATCCAGGGCGGTTCCGTGGCCCAGCAGATCGAGGGGCTGTCCGTCGGGCTGCAGGCGCGGGTCGAGGTCGAGGGCGGCGACCAGGAGCACAAGCAGGACATCGAGTTCGTGAAGGTGCGGCTCGGCGGCGCCTTCGAGGTGCAGGCCGGGGCGGTGCACGTGGTGCCGTTCGGGCTGGAGATCCCCTGGGAGACGCCGGTCACCGCCATCGCGGGGCAGCAGCTGCGCGGCATGAACATCGGGGTGACGACCGAGCTGGAGATCGCCCGCGCGGTGGACTCCGGGGACCTGGACCCGATCAACGTGCACCCGCTGCCGGCGCAGCAGGCGATCCTGGACGCGTTCCTCCAGCTGGGCTTCCGCTTCAAGAGCGCGGACATGGAGCGCGGGCACATCCGCGGGACGCGGCAGCGGCTGCCGTTCTACCAGGAGATCGAGTTCTTCGCGCCGCAGCAGTACCGGGGTCTGAACCAGGTCGAGGTCAGCTTCGTCGCGGACGACCGGGAGATGGACGTCGTCCTGGAGATGGACAAGAAGCCGGGGCTGTTCACCGAGGGCAGTGACTCGTTCCGGTCGTTCACGGTGGGGCTGCACGACTTCCACACCACCGACTGGGCGGCGTATCTGAACCAGTGGCTCGCCGAGGTCGGCGGGCGTCGCAACTGGCTCTAGGCTCGGCCGCACAGGACGTGTTCAGAGTGGCCAGCGATACGGAGGTTCCAGACGTGGCCGAGGGCAAGAGGGCGCCGCTCCCCCATGACTTCCATCCGCCGGTGCCGGAGTTCACCGTGGTGAGCGACGACGTCGTGCCGGGCGGGGTGCTGAAGGACGCTCAGGTGTACGCGGCGGGGAACACCTCGCCGCAGCTGAGCTGGGAGGGCTTCCCCGCGGGGACGAAGAGCTTCGCGGTGACCTGCTTCGATCCGGACGCGCCGACGGGCAGCGGTTTCTGGCACTGGGTGCTGTTCGACCTGCCGGTGTCGGTGACGGAGCTTCCGGCGGGTGCCGGTTCGGGGTCGTTCGAGGGGCTGCCGGCGGGTGCCGTGCAGGCCCGTAACGACTACGGGTCGAAGGACTTCGGCGGGGCGGCGCCGCCGCCCGGGGAGAATCACCGTTACGTGTTCACCGTGTACGCGGTGGACACGGAGAAGCTGGGGCCCGACGCGGACGCGTCGCCGGCCGTGGTCGGCTTCCACCTGCGGTTCCACACGCTGGGGCGGGCGCAGCTGGTCGGCGCGTACACGGGTCCCGCCGACAGCTGAGCGTTCGTTCGTTGTTTGCCCGCTTCTGGTCTTGGAGAGATCAGAAGCGGGCATCTTTCTTTTCACGGATATTGCGTTGTCCTACCCGGCGTGCCCGGCCAGAGTTGATCCAAGCCCGGAGCCCACAAGGGGGGCTGGGCCGGCACACGGGAGGTGGGCACAATGCGGGACACGCTGGTTCTGAACGCGAGCTTCGAGCCGCTTTCTACGGTCACACTCAACCGTGCGGTGGTGCTTGTCCTGCAGGACAAGGCCGTCGTGGAGCAGGAGCACCCGGGCCTGCGTGTGCGGGCGGCGGCCGTGGACATGCCGGTGCCGCGGGTGATCAGGCTCTGCCGCTACGTCCGGGTGCCGTTCCGAAGACAGGCTCCGTGGTCGAGGCGGGGTGTGCTGGTGCGGGACCAGCACCGGTGCGCGTACTGCGGGCGGCGGGCGACGACGGTGGACCATGTCGTGCCGCGGGCCCAGGGTGGTGGCGATCACTGGCTGAACACGGTGGCCTCGTGCGCGGAGGACAACCACCGCAAGGCGGACCGGACGCCGGAGCAGGCGGGGATGCCGTTGCTGCACCAGCCGTTCGTGCCGACGCCGGCGGACGCGATGCTGCTGGCGATGCGGGCCGGTGAGCGGTCGGAGCTGCCGGACTGGCTGACGGACCAGGCGGCTTAGACCTCTCCGTACCCCGTCCGTATCCCGTTCATGTGTCGCGTGGGCCCGCCCCTGGTCGGGGGCGGGCCCCGCCGTCATTTCAGGGTGAGCTGGAGGATGGCGACGATGCCGACGGCGATGATCACTCCGCGCAGGACGGCGGGTGAGAGGCGCTTGCCTACCTTGGCGCCGATCTGGCCGCCGATGGTGGAGCCGACGGCGATGAGCAGGACGGCGGTCCAGTCGAAGTCGGCGACGAAGAGGAAGAAGACGGCGGCGACGCCGTTGACGACCGCGCCGAGGACGTTCTTCACGGCGTTGACGCGTTGCAGGGTGTCGTGGAGCAGCAGGCCCATGAGCGACAGGTAGAGGACGCCTTGGGCGGCGCCGAAGTAGCCGCCGTAGACGCTGGCGAGGAAGAGGCCGACGAGGAGGGCGGGGCCGCCGTCGGGATGGGCCTCGGTGCCGGTGGCCTCGCGGCGGCGCTGGACGGCGGCGGCGATGCGGGGCTGCAGGAGGACGAGCAGGAGCGCGATGCCGATGAGGACGGGGACGATCGCGTCGAAGGCGTCGGAGGGCAGCGAGAGGAGGAGGATCGCGCCGACCAGTCCGCCGACGAGGGCGGTGCCGCCGAGGCGGAGGACGCGGTTCTTCTGGCCCTTGAGTTCGCTGCGGTAGCCGATGGCGCCGCTGACGGAGCCGGAGACGAGGCCGAGGGTGTTGGAGACGTTCGCGGTGATCGGCGGCAGGCCGGTGGCGAGGAGGACGGGGAACGTGATCAGCGTTCCCGATCCGACGACGGTGTTGATGGCGCCGGCGGCTGTGCCGGCGCCGAAGACTGCCAGTGCTTCCCAGATGGACAAGGCCATCTCCTTACAGGGTCAGTGAGTCGCCTCCCCGCCCTGGTGTGTCGGTCCGGGGTCGAGGGGCTCGCACTGATCATGCACGAGAATTACGTGTACGTGTCAGTCAACCCGGGGTTCTTCGCGGCGCTCCGAACCGTCCCTGGGCGCGGGGGTCTTGGTGTCGAAGCCGGGGACGCCGGGGGCGACGTTGCCGAAGGCGCCGGAGAGGCCCTTGAGGGCGTCGCCGATCTCGCTGGGCACGATCCAGAGCTTGTTGGCGTCGCCCTCGGCGATCTTCGGGAGCATCTGGAGGTACTGGTAGGAGAGCAGCTTCTGGTCGGGGTCGCCGGCGTGGATGGCCTCGAAGACCGTGCGGACGGCCTGGGCCTCGCCCTCGGCGCGGAGCGCGGCGGCCTTGGACTCGCCCTCGGCGCGCAGGATCGCCGACTGCTTCTCGCCCTCGGCGGTGAGGATCTGGGACTGGCGGATGCCCTCGGCGGTGAGGATCGCGGCGCGCTTGTCGCGGTCGGCGCGCATCTGCTTCTCCATCGAGTCCTGGATGGAGGTGGGCGGCTCGATCGCCTTGAGCTCGACGCGGTTGACGCGGATGCCCCACTTGCCGGTGGCCTCGTCGAGGACGCCGCGCAGGGCCGCGTTGATCTCCTCGCGGGAGGTGAGGGTGCGCTCCAGGTCCATGCCGCCGATGATGTTGCGGAGGGTCGTGACGGTGAGCTGCTCGATGGCCTGGATGTAGCTGGCGACCTCGTAGGTCGCCGCGCGGGCGTCCGTCACCTGGTAGTAGATGACGGTGTCGATGTTGACGACCAGGTTGTCCTGGGTGATCACCGGCTGCGGCGGGAACGGCACGACCTGCTCGCGGAGGTCGATGCGGTTGCGGATGCGGTCGATGAACGGGACGACGATGTTGAGTCCCGCGTTGAGCGTGCGGGTGTAGCGGCCGAAGCGCTCCACGATCGCGGCGCTCGCCTGGGGGATGACCTGGATGGTCTTGATCAGGGCGATGAAGACAAGCACCACCAGAATGATCAGGACGATGATGACTGCTGACATCGTGTTCCCTGTGCCCTTCGCTGCGGGTTGCCGGTTGACTACGAGATGATGATCGAGTTTCCCAGACCGCGGGGCGTCATGGGCGAGGTTCGGTCACATGAGGCCGCGTCGGGGTCGCCGGGGGTCACATGACCACGGCGGTCGCCCCGTCGATGTCGACGACGTCGACCTGTTCGCCCGGTTCGAAGATCTGGCCGGTGTCGAGCGTGCGGGCGGACCAGATCTCGCCGTTGAGCTTGATGCGGCCGTCCGTGGAGTCCACCCGTTCCAGGACCAGGGCCTGACGGCCCTTCAGGGCGTCGATGCCGGTGGCGAGTCCGGGGCGGCCGTCGCGGTGGCGGGCCGCTATGGGGCGGGCCACCGCGATGAGGGCGACGGAGACCGCGGCGAAGACGATCACCTGCGCGACGATGCCGAAGCCGAGGGCCGCGGTCACCGCTCCCGCGACCGCGCCGACGGAGAGCATGCCGAACTCGGGCATCGCGGTCAGGACCAGGGGAATGCCGAGCCCCACCGCGCCGATCAGCCACCAGACCCATGCGTCGATGTCCACCAGGTCATGGTAGGGCGGGTGGGGCTTCCGGGACAGGGCGCGGTGGGGGCCATGGCGCTGTGCGGTCGTCAGGCCCCGGGCGGCGCTACTTGAGGGGAAGGCCCTGTGCGGTGTAGCGGTCGCCGACGCGCTCGACGACGAGCGGGAGGCCGAAGCAGAGGGAGAGGTTGCGGGAGGTCAGCTCGGTCTCCATGGGGCCCGCGGCGAGCACCTTGCCCTGGCGGATCATCAGGACGTGGGTGAAGCCGGGCGCGATCTCCTCGACGTGGTGGGTCACCATGATCATCGAGGGGGCGTACGGGTCGCGGGCGAGGCGGCCGAGGCGGCGGACCAGGTCCTCGCGGCCGCCGAGGTCCAGGCCGGCGGCGGGCTCGTCGAGGAGGAGGAGCTCCGGGTCGGTCATCATCGCGCGGGCGATGAGGGTGCGCTTGCGCTCGCCCTCGGAGAGGGTGCCGAACTTCCGGTCCAGGTAGTCGGTCATGCCGAGCCGGTCGAGGAACGCCTTGGCGCGCTCCTCGTCGACCGGGTCGTAGTCCTCGTGCCAGGTCGCCGTCATGCCGTACGCGGCGGTGAGGACGGTCTGCAGGACGGTCTGGCGCTTGGGGAGCTTCTCCGCCATCGCGATGCCGGCCATGCCGATGCGGGGGCGGAGTTCGAAGACGTCGACGCCGCCGAGGCGCTCGCCGAGGATCGTGGCGGTGCCCCTGGTCGGGTAGAGGTAGCTGGAGGCGACGTTGAGCAGGGTGGTCTTGCCGGCGCCGTTGGGGCCGAGGATGACCCAGCGCTCACCCTCCTTGACCGACCAGGAGACGTCGTCCACCAGAGCGCGTCCGTCGCGGACCACGGATACGTCCACCAGCTCCAGTACATCGCTCATGAGCGCGTTGTCTCCCCTTGCGGTCGAATCTTTGTCGTCGCCTTGCGCCTGTGGGCGCGGCGTCCAGGGAAAACCTACGCCACCGGCGGGCCGGGCCCGTCCTTAGGGCTTGCTTTGCGCCGTGGGGCCGCCCCCGAGTCCCTAGGCTGGGGGGCATGCTTTCGGAACCACGCTCAGGACGTCTGGCCGCTTGGGGCAATGCCCTGCTGGCCGGGGCGGTGTCGCCGGACGACGCGGCGCTCGCCATTGTCGGGGAGGACGCGGTGCACCGCGTGGAGGGACTGCCGGGCGAGGCGGGGCCGGTCGGCCTGACGCTGGCGCTCGGGCGGCTGCGGCGGCTCGGGGTGACCGGGTGGCGGGTGGCCCTGCCCGCGCCGGGGCATCCGCTGGGGCTGAGCGGACCGCCGGACTTCAACGCGCGGGCGCTGGAGGCGGAGGAGGCCGTGGTCGGCTTCGGCGCGCCGTACGGCCTGGTGCCCGAGGTCTCGGAGGCGGGACCCGCGGGTGATCTGCACGTGGCGGTCGTCTGGCGCTGTCTGGCGGTACGGGAGGCGCCGCCGGCGGACGTGCCGTCCCTGGGCGAGGCGGAGCGGGAACTCGCGGAGGCCCTCCGGGAGGCGACGACGGTCCTGACCCGCCTCGACGTGGCCGCCGCGGGCCCGACCGCCGAAGCTGCCCGCGACGCCTACCGCGCCCGCGCGGAGGCCGGCCGCGAGGTCCTGGCCCCCGGCTACCCGCCCCGCGCGGTCCGCGTCCTGGAGCTGGCCCAGCGCATCGGCCTCCTCGTGGACCTGGCGTACGACCACGGCCACGGCGGCGCGGTGAGCGCGGCGGAGATGGCGGCGCGGGGGGCGGCGCTGCGGCCGGTGGAGCGGGTGGCCCGGCGGGCGCAGGTCGCGGCGTACAACGCGTATGTGGAGGAGAGGGAGCGGGAGCGGGGGTTCTAGTCGTCCGCTCGGGCTCGGGCTCGGGCGGGACGGGGCGGGCCGGGCCAGCCCGGGCCGGGCCGGGAACGGCGTCGGCCCCCGGACGGTGTCCGGGGGCCGGGGGGTTCGGGGAGGGCGTCAGTGGTTGACGGCGCCGTTGCCGAAGGCCGGGTTGAGCAGGCCGATCACGTTGACCGTGTTGCCGGAGACGTTCACGGGAACGTGGACCGGGGCCTGCACCAGGTTGCCGGAGGCGACACCCGGGGAGTGGAGGGCCTGGCCCTGGGCGTCCGCGTGCGCGGAGGCGACACCGGCACCGGCGGCGACGAGGCCACCGGCGACCATGGTGAGGGCAGCGGCCTTCTTGAGGTTGTTCACTTCAGGATCCTCCTGGTCATCGCCGCGGCCGGTCCGCCGCAGCACGTCATGGAGAACGCCGCCGGCCCCGCTCGGTTGCGCCGAACGGGGGACATACACACGACGGTATGACTAGGGGAACGGGCGTGCCCCGGGAGGCGCGGGGGCATAGGGGCGCCTAGCGGGACCTAGGTGGTCAGGCCGTGGCGTACCGCCCAGAGCGCCGCCTGGGTGCGGTCGGCCAGGTCCAGTTTCATCAGGATGTTGGAGACGTGGGTCTTGACCGTCTTCTCGGAGAGGACGAGCGCCCGGGCGATCTCCCGGTTGGAGCGCCCGTCGGCGATCAGGCCGAGGACCTCCCGCTCCCGCTCGGTCAGCGTGGAGCCGCGGCCCGTGCCGCCGCCCTGGCCGTGGTCCTCCTGACTGAGCAGGGCACCGGCGACCTCCGCCTGGAGCAGTACATGGCCGGCGTGGACGGAGCGGATGGCGCCGGCGAGCGCGTCGGGGTCGATGTCCTTGTAGACGTATCCGCTCGCGCCGGCCCGCAGCGCGGGGACGACCGTGCGCTGTTCGGTGAAGCTGGTCACGATCAGGACGCGCGCCGGGTTGGCCAGCTCGCGCAGCCTGCGCAGCGCCTCGATGCCGTCGGTGCCGGGCATCTTGACGTCCATGAGGACGACGTCGGGCCGCAGCTGCTCGGCGGCGGCGACGCCCTCGGCGCCGTCGGCGGCCTCCCCCACGACCTCTATGTCGTCCTGGACCTCCAGGAAGGTCCGCAGGCCCCTGCGGACGACCTGGTGGTCGTCGACCAGCAGGACGCGGATCGCCTTCCTCTTCTCCTCAGCCACCGGGGACCTCCATCTCGATCGTGGTGCCCCGCCCCGGGGCCGATGTCACGGTCAGTGTGCCGCCGACCCCGGCGGACCGGTCGCGCATGGAGACCAGGCCCAGGTGGCGGCCCGCGCTGCGGACGGTGCGCGGCTCGAAGCCCCGGCCGTCGTCGGTGACGGCGAGTCGCGCGCCCTGGCCGCTGCGGGCGAGGGAGACGGTGACGAGGGCCGCGCCGGAGTGGCGCAGCGCGTTGTGCAGGGCCTCCTGGGCGACCCGCAGCACGGCCTCCTCCTGGGCGGCGGGCAGCGCGCGGACGCCGGAGCTGTCGAAGGTGACGCGGGCGCTGTGGGCCCGGTCGAGGACCTGGATCTGGGTGCGCAGGGTGTGCACCAGGCCGTCCTCGTCCAGGGCGGCGGGCCGCAGCTCGACGACGGCGGCGCGCAGCTCCTCGGCGGCCTCGGCGGCGAGCCGCGTGACCTGCTGGAGCTCGTCCTTGGCGCGGGCCGGGTCGCGGTCGACGAGCGCGGCGGCGGCCTGGGCGGTGAGGCGCAGCGAGAACAGCTTCTGGCTGACGGCGTCGTGGAGCTCGTGGGCCAGGCGGGAGCGCTCCTCCGCGATGGTGAGCTCGCGGCTGCGCTCGTACAGCCGGGCGTTGGTCAGCGCGATGGCCGCGTGCTGGGCGAGGAGGGTGAGGAGCTCCTCGTCCTCGGCGGTGAAGCCGCAGCCGCCGGCCGGTCTGGGGCAGCGCTTGTTCGCCAGGAAGAGGGCCCCGAGGATCTCGTCGCCGTCGCGGACCGGGAGGCCGAGGAAGTCGGACATGTCCGGGTGGGCCTCGGGCCAGCCCTCGAAGCGGGGGTCCTCGCGGACGTCGGCGAGCCGCTCGGGCTCGGCCTTGTGGAGCATCGCGGCCAGGATGCCGTGCTGGCGGGGCAGCGGGCCGATGGCCCGCCACTGCTCCTCGCTGACGCCGTCGACGACGAACTGGGCGAAGCCGCCGTGGTCGTCGGGGACACCGAGCGCCGCGTACTCGGCGTCGAGCAGCTCGCGGGCGGAGGCGACGATCGTCTTGAGGACGTCGCGGACCTCCATCTGGCGGTTCATCGCCAGCAGGGCGCTGCTCACGGCGGCCAGGCCGGAGCTCGGTCGGTGGCTCATGTGTTCACCGTACCGGCGGGGTGTGACGGTCCGTATCCGTCCGGGGACGGCGGTCGGCCGGGACCCGGGGACTAGGTCGAAGTGCCCTGGGCGGTCGGGGCCCGGGGACGAGGCGGGGCGCGGCGCGGGCGATGAGGCTGGATCCCGTCGGTTTCGTCGGCACACGGCTGAGAAGGGGATGGGGCACATGCCTGTCGCGATCGTCACGGGGGCGTCGAGGGGTCTGGGGCGGGCGCTGGCCCTCGCACTGGCCGGCCGGGGCTGGGATCTGGTCCTGGACGCGCGGACGCCGTCCGTACTGGAGGGGACGGCCCGCGAGGTGCGGCGGCTCGGGGCCGGGGTGGTGGCGGTGCCGGGCGACATCACGGACGCCGGGCACCGCGAGGAGCTGGTGGCCGCCGCGAAGGGGCTCGGCGGGCTCGATCTGCTGGTGAACAACGCGGGGATCCTGGGCGTCGAGCCGCTGGTGACGCTGGAGGAGCATCCGCTGGACCGGTTCCGGGCGGCCCTGGAGGCCAATCTCGTGGCCCCGCTGGGGCTGATCCAGGAGGCGCTGCCGCTGCTGCGCGCGGCGCCCGCGGGGGCGGTGCTCGACATCAGCTCGGACGCGGCGGTGGAGCCGTACCGCACCTGGGGCGGATACGGGGCGACGAAGGCCGGGCTCGACCTGCTGTCGGCCGTGCTCGCGGCGGAGGAGCCCGGTCTGCGGGTGTGGTGGGTGGACCCGGGCAGCATGCGTACGCGGATGCTGGCGGCGGCGGAGCCGGACGAGGACCTGACGGGGACGCCGACCCCGGAGGAGGTCGCCCCGGCGTTCCTCCGGCTGCTCGACGAGCGTCCGACGAGCGGCCGCTACACGGCCGCTGACCTGGCCGGGGTGGCCCGGTGACCGCGCTGCTCGACGGGCGGGCGGTGCCCGAGGAGCTGTCGGCGCGGGTGCCGGCCGAGCAGCGCGGGCCGGGGCGCGGCCGGGACGACGTACGGCTGCTCGTGTCGAGGGGGCCTCGGGGTACGGAGGTGGCGCACCGGGCGTTCCGGGAGCTGCCGGGGCTGCTGCGGGCCGGGGACGTCCTGGTGGTGAACACCTCGGCGACGCTGGCGGCGGCGGTGGACGGGCGGCTCGGTGCGGAGCCGGGCGGGGAGCCGGTGGTCGTCCACTTCTCCACGCGGGGCGACTGGGGGTACCCCCGGACGGAGTCTGGGGGAGGCCGGTGGGCGGTGGAGCTGCGGGCCCCGGACACGGCGGGCACGACGCGGCCGAGGGCGGGCGGTCCGGCGGGGGCGGTGGTGCGGCTGCCGGGCGGGGCGCGGCTGGTCCTGGAGGAGCCGCTGGCGCCGGGGGCGGCGCGGTTGTGGTGGGCGCGGCCGGACGTCGAGGTGCCGGGGCTGCTGGCGCGGTACGGGCGGCCGATCCGTTACGGGTACACGGAGCGGGACCAGCCGCTGGCGGCGTACCAGACGGTGTTCGCCCTGCCGTCGCCCGACGGCGCGGGTTCGGCGGAGATGCCGAGCGCGGGGCGTCCGTTCACGGCGCGGCTGGTCGCGGAGCTGGTGAGCCGGGGCGTGCAGTTCGCTCCGGTCGTCCTGCACACGGGCGTGGCGTCGTCGGAGGCGCACGAGCCCCCGTATCCGGAGCGCTTCGAGGTGCCGCCGACGACGGCGTGGCTGGTGAACGCGGCGCGGGCCGGCGGGGGCCGGGTGATAGCGGTGGGGACGACGGCGGTGCGGGCGCTGGAGTCGGCCGTGGGGGTGCCGGAGGCGGGGGCGCCGAAGGCAGGGGCGCCGGAGGCGGGGGCGCCGGAGGCGGGGCGGGGTCTCGTGCGGGCCGCGGCCGGGTGGACCGGGCTCGTCGTCACGCCGGAGCGGGGGGTGCGGGTGGTGGACGGGCTGCTGACCGGGCTGCACGAGCCGGCGGCCTCGCATCTGCTGATGCTGGAGGCGGTGGCCGGGCGGCCCGCGCTGCGCCGCGCGTACGCCGAGGCGGTGCGTGAGCGCTACCTCTGGCACGAGTTCGGGGACGTCCACCTCATCCTCCCGGAGGAGGGCCCTCACCGTGCGCATTGCTGACGCAACGTCTGGTGAGGTTGTCACACGTCCGATGTGAGCCCGCGCATAGGACGCAGGTCACTTACGAATCGCCCTAGTGGACACGTAAAGGACGGATCAGCGCTGCCCGGACTGGTCTCGGACCGGTTCGGGGGTGCCCCTCCCAGCCCCCTGATCCACTACCTCGGATCGTACGTCACACCTTTGCCACGGGATTTTGCTGCCGCTAAGAATTGCGTCCGTCGCCGCCGAGCAGGCGCAGTGCCGCCCGGCCTGAGCGACCCCCTGCGATTCGAAGAGGTAGTGCCACATGTCTGCGAAGACCCCTGGCCACAGTCGTGGTCTGAAGAAGACCCACAAGGCCACGATCGCCGGCGTCGCCGCCCTGAGCGTCGCAGCCCTCGGCTTCTCCCTCGTCCCCGGCCACGGTGGTGCCACCGAGACCGAGCCCCAGGCCCTCGCCCACACGCAGCAGGTCGCCTGGTCGTACAACGCCAACAGCCCGCAGGCGAAGGCGCTGGCCGCGAGCCTCGACTCGCAGCAGTCCACGATCCAGCTGAAGGCCAAGCAGGACGCCGCCGCCAAGGCGAAGGCCGACGCCGCCGCCAAGGCCGCCTCGAAGGCGAAGGCGGAGGCCGCGGCCAAGGCCGCCGCCAAGGCGAAGGCCGACGCCGCGAAGCGCGCCGAGGCCAAGGCCGCCGCGAGCCGCGCCGCCGTCCGCGCCCCGGTCTTCGCGAACAACCTCGACGGCTGGATCCGCGAGGCGCTGTTCATCATGGACAAGCACGACATTCCGGGTACCTACAACGGCATCCACAAGAACGTCATGCGCGAGTCCAGCGGCAACCCGTTCGCGATCAACAACTGGGACATCAACGCCATCAACGGCGTGCCGTCCAAGGGTCTGCTCCAGGTCATCTACCCGACCTTCAAGGCGTACCACATCTCCGGCACCAAGTTCGACCAGTACGACCCGGTCGCCAACATCGTCGCCGCCTGCAACTACGCGGCCGACCGCTACGGCTCGATCGACAACGTCAACAGCGCGTACTGAGTCCCTCCGTACCCGCCGAAGGGCGGCACCCCGCACGGGGTGCCGCCCTTCGGGCGTGGTCTCGGAGCCGTTACTTGCGCATGACCTCGGGCTCGTGGCGGCGCAGCAGCCGCGCGACGAGCACGCAGCAGAGCGTGGCCATGAGCAGCTGGATGCCGAGGTCGATGGTCCACTGCCCCACCGTGTGCTCCCACAGCCCGTCGAGGTTGTCCGGGTTCTTGTGGTCCCACGGCGGCATCAGGTGCGCCAGGTCGAGCGTGGTGCCGGCGCCGGCGATGGCCCAGCGGGAGGGCATGAGCCAGGCGAACTGCTCCAGGCCGGGCGAGCCGTACACCTGGAAGAGGATGCCGGTGAACACGACCTGGACGATCGCGAACATGACGAGCAGCGGCATGGTCTTCTCGGCGGTCTTCACCAGGGCCGAGATGACCAGGCCGACCATCATCGAGGTCAGGCCGAGGGCGATGACCTGCACGCACAGCTCGATCGCCGGCGGCATGAACAGGCCCTCCTCCGGCAGCTCGCGGGTGGAGAAGCCGATGCCGCAGATGATCACGCCCTGGAAGGCCGTGATCACGCCGAGGACGATGACCTTGGACATCAGGTACGCGGAGCGGGACAGGCCGGTGGCGCGCTCCCGCTCGTAGATGACCCGTTCCTTGATCAGTTCTCGTACGGAGTTGGCGGCGCCCGAGAAGCACATGCCGACCGCGAGGATCAGCATGATCGTGCCGGCGTCGCCGTTGAAGCGGGACGGCGCGACGGGCTTGCCGAGGCCGAAGTCGGCCGGGATGACCACGGAGACCGCGCCGAGCACGGCCGGCAGGATCACCATCAGGGCCAGGAAGCCCCGGTCGGAGGCGATCACCGACACGTAGCGGCGGATCAGGGTCCACAGCTGCGAGCCCCAGCCCTGCGGCTTGGGCGGGCGGGCCAGTGCCTGCTGGGCCTGCTGCGGCAGCTGGACCGGCTGGGCGGCGACGGCGTCGATCTCGGCCGCGTACATCTGGTAGTGCTGCGAGCCCTTCCAGCGGCCCGCCCAGTCGTAGTCGCGGTAGTTCTCGAAGGCGGAGAAGACGTCGGCCCAGGTGGAGTAGCCGAAGAAGTTCAGCGCCTCCTCCGGCGGGCCGAAGTACGCCACCGAGCCGCCGGGGGCCATCACGAGCAGCTTGTCGCACAGGCCCAGCTCGGCCACCGAGTGGGTGACGACGAGGACCGTGCGGCCGTCGTCGGCGAGGCCGCGCAGCAGCTGCATGACGTCGCGGTCCATGCCCGGGTCGAGGCCGGAGGTCGGCTCGTCCAGGAAGATCAGCGAGGGCTTGGTCAGCAGCTCCAGGGCGACCGAGACGCGCTTGCGCTGGCCACCGGAGAGGGAGGTGACCTTCTTCTCCTTGTGGATGTCCAGCTTGAGCTCGCGCAGCACCTCGCCGATCCGGGCCTCGCGCTCGGCCTCGGCGGTGTCGCCGGGGAAGCGCAGCTTGGCCGCGTAGCGGAGCGCCTTCTGGACGGTCAGCTCCTTGTGCAGGATATCGTCCTGCGGGACCAGACCGATGCGCTGGCGCAGCTCGGCGAACTGCTTGTAGAGGCTGCGGTTGTCGTAGAGGACGTCGCCCTGGTCGGCGGGCCGGTAGCCGGTGAGCGCCTTGAGGAGGGTCGACTTTCCGGAGCCGGACGGGCCGATGACGCCGATGAGCGACTTCTCGGGGACGCCGAAGGTGACGTCCTTGAGGATCTGCTTGCCGCCCTCGACCGTCACCGTGAGGTGGCGGGCCGAGAAGGAGACCTCGCCGGTGTCGACGAACTCCTCGAGCTGGTTGCCGACGATCCGGAAGGTCGAGTGGCCGACGCCGACGATGTCGTTGGGGCCGATGAGGGCGGTGCCGCCCTTGGTGATCGGCTGACCGTTGACGTACGTGCCGTTGTGCGAGCCGAGGTCACGGATCTCGAAGCGCCCGTCGGGCGTCGCGTGGAACTCGGCGTGCTGGCGCGAGACCTGGAGGTCGGAGACGACCAGCTCGTTCTCCAGCCCACGGCCGATGCGCATGACGTGGCCGAGGTTCAGCTGGTGGAAGGTGGTGGGGCTGCGGTCGCCGTGCATCGGGTACGCGCCCTGCGGGGCGGCCTGCTGGTGCGGGACCTGCGGAGGCTGCTGCGCCTGCTGGTGCGGGACCGCCTGCGGGGCCTGCTGCTGCGGCTGCTGCTGCCAGCCCTGCTGCTGCGGCGGGGCCTGGTGGGTGGCCCAGTCCGCCTGCGCGGCGGCCTGCTGCTGCCCGGCGGCGGCGTGCGCCTGGTGCGCGGGCTGCGCGTGCGGGGCCGGGGCCTGCTGGGCCGGCACCTGCTGCGGTGCGGCGGGCTGCTGCTGCGCCGGCGCGCCGACGGCGGCGAGATTCAGCCGCGGGCCGTCGGTGGCGTTGCCGAGGTGGACGGCCGAGCCGGGGCCGATCTCCACCTGGTGGACCCGCTGGCCCTGCACGAACGTGCCGTTCGTGGAGCCGTGGTCCTCGATGACCCAACTCCGGCCGCCCCAGCTGATGGTGGCGTGCCGCCACGAGACCCGGGCGTCGTCGATGACCAGGTCGCCCTGGGGATCGCGGCCGAGGGTGTACGACCTGGCCGGATCGAGGGTCCAGGTCCTTCCATTCAATTCCAGTACGAGTTCTGGCACTCCACGCCCCACTACTTGTCCCCCGCGGTACCCCCGTCGTCGGGAGCCCAGGGATGATGAACATCCGGGGGAACTATTTCAGGCCCCGGGCCGTATTCGAAAGTCGGGCCGCGTGAAGACCTCGCGCAACCCGCACGGCGGACCCTTCGGTGGCAAGTGCGCGGCCACGCGGGTGTCCGCCAGGCGGGACGGGGGGTCGGGTGGCACCGGGTGCCCGATACGGTGGAAGCACCATGAGCGCATCGCAGACCTCAGACGTTCCCACCTCGGACGTTCCCGCCGCGGACGTCCCGGCTTCGGACGTTCCCACGCTTCTCGTCAAGATCTTCGGGAAGGACCGTCCCGGGATCACCGCCGGACTCTTCGACACCCTCGCCGCCTACTCCGTCGACGTCGTGGACATCGAGCAGGTCGTCTCCCGCGGCCGGCTCGTCCTGTGCGCGCTCGTCACCGAGCCGACCGTCGCCTCCCAGGGCGAGCTCCGCGCCACCGTGCACAGCTGGGCCGAGTCCATGAAGCTCCAGGCCGAGATCATCTCGGGCACCGGTGACAACCGACCGCGCGGCGAGGGACGCTCGCACGTCACCGTGCTCGGGCACCCCTTGACCGCGGAGCAGACGGCCGCCATAGCGGCCAGGATCGCGGAGACCGGCGGCAACATCGACCGTATCTTCCGGCTCGCCAAGTACCCGGTGACGGCGGTGGAGTTCGCCGTCTCGGGTTGTGAGACGGAGCCGCTGCGGACCGCGCTGGCCACCGGGGCGCACTCGGTCGGCGTGGACGTGGCCGTGGTCTCGGCCGGACTGCACCGGCGGGCCCAGCGGCTCGTCGTCATGGACGTCGACTCGACCCTCATCCAGGACGAGGTCATCGAGCTGTTCGCCGCCCACGCGGGCTGCGAGGACAAGGTCGCCGAGGTGACGGCGGCGGCGATGCGCGGCGAGCTGGACTTCGAGCAGTCCCTGCACGCGCGGGTGGAGCTGCTGGCCGGGCTGGACGCGTCGGTGGTGGACAAGGTCCGCTCCGAGGTGCGCCTGACGCCCGGGGCCCGGACCCTGATCCGCACCCTCAAGCGGCTCGGCTACCAGGTGGGCGTGGTGTCCGGCGGCTTCACCCAGGTCACCGACGACCTCAAGGAGAAGCTGGGGCTCGACTTCGCCCAGGCCAACACCCTGGAGATCGTCGACGGCCGGCTGACCGGCCGGGTGACCGGCGAGATCGTCGACCGGGCGGGCAAGGCGCGGCTGCTGCGCCGCTTCGCGGAGGAGGCCGGGGTGCCGCTGGCGCAGACGGTCGCGATCGGCGACGGCGCCAACGACCTGGACATGCTGAACGCGGCCGGGCTCGGAGTGGCGTTCAACGCCAAGCCCGTGGTGCGCCGGGCGGCGGACACCGCGGTCAACGTGCCGTTCCTGGACACGGTGCTCTACCTGCTGGGGATCACCCGCGAGGAGGTCGAGGCCGCCGACGGCGGCGCGGAGGACCTGCTGCACTGAGCGGTGCGCGTACGTGAGAGGGGCCCGGCGTCGGTGGACGGCCGGGCCCCTCTCGCGTGCGCGTGGCGCTCAGGGGTGCGGGGTCCAGAAGTCGACCAGGGATCCCACGCCGTGCTCGACGGACTTCCAGGAGCCGTTGAAGGTCACGACGGCGAAGGCGGCGGTGGGGAAGCCGCTGCGGTTCATGCGGGCGAGGGCGTCGCCCTCGGCCTGCCCGGCCAGGGCGTCGGCGAGGGCGTGCATCCCGGGGTTGTGCCCGATGAGCAGGAGGCCGTTCACCGTGTCGGGGGTCTCGTTGACGACGGCGATGAGCTCGCCGAGCGATGCCTCGTACAGCCGCTCCTCGTACACCGTCTTGGGGCGCTCGGGGAGCTCCGTGACGGCCAGCTTCCAGGTCTCACGGGTCCTGGTCGCGGTCGAGCACAGGGCCAGGTCGAGGGGGATCCCGGATTCGGCCAGTCGGCGGCCCGCGACGGGGGCGTCCTGACGCCCGCGGTCGGCGAGCGGACGCTCGTGGTCGGAGGTCTGCGGCCAGTCGGCCTTGGCGTGTCGGAGCAGCACGATCCTGCGGGGTGTGTCGACGCTCATGCTCCACAGCTTCGCACGAATCAGGCCGTGTTGACTCGGAGAGCGCCGGGGAGCACGCCTCAGAGGGACAGCGTCTGCTGGAGCTGTTCGAGGAGGCGTCCGAGCACGGCGTCGCCGCTCACCGCCTGCGCCTGTTCCGGGCCCGCTATGAGGAGGAAGAGGGCGACGAAGGCGAGCACGGGCAGGGCCAGCGCCCACCACGGCAGCCGGGTGTCGACACCGGCCGACGCGCGGGCGAGGTCCCTCCGGACGCTGGTGTGGGTCTGCGCCGACATGGCCGCCTCCAAGGTGGGGAGTCACGGTGCGGAGCCGTTCTCCGCGATGACTCCAACCTACGGAGCGCGGGGCCCGCGGCCCATCAGGTGACCCACCCACTCGACCCTGACACTCGCCCCCTAGGGGATGCGGGGGTTAACCCCACCCGGACTCCCACCCGGACTCCCGCCCGGCTCCCCCGCCGGGCCCCGTCAGGGCGAGGCGAGGGAGGCGATCACGGCGATGACGGCGGTGATGCCCAGCATCGCGCCGAGCACGATGAGGAACTTCTTCTGGCCGTTCTGGGGATTCGGTTCGAGTACAGGCATGGGATCAGTCTCGCATCTCAGCATTCGTCCTCGACGGTCCGGTCCCGGCCGGCGAGGCTGCCCACGATCATCTGGGGGATCATCAGGCCGGCCATGAGCGCGATGGGCAGCCGCCAGCCGCCGCTGTGCTGGTAGAGGATGCCGACGAGGAGCGGGCCGGGAATGGAGATGAGGTAGCCGACGCTCTGCGCGAAGGCGGACAGCCTGACGACGCCGGCGCCGGTCCGCGAGCGCATCCCGATCATGGTGAGGGCGAGCGGGAAGGCGCAGTTGGAGACGCCGAGGAGCAGGGCCCACAGCCAGGCGCCGGCGGCGGGGGCGAAGGCGAGTCCGGTGTAGCCGGTGAGGCCGCAGAGGGCGAGGGCGACGACGATCGGGCCCTGGTTCTTCATCCGGGTCGCGAGCCGGGGTATGACGAAGGCGAGCGGGACGCCCATGACCATCGTGACGGCGAGCAGCACGCCCGCGGTGGAGGCGGGGACGCCGGCGTCGCGGAAGATCTGCGGCATCCAGCCCATGGTGATGTACGCGCCGGTGGCCTGGAGTCCGAAGAAGACGCCGAGGGCCCAGGCGGTGCGGCTCCGGGTGACCCGGGGCGCGGCGGCGGGTTCGGCGGCCGGCGCGAGGGCCGGCCCGCCGGGCGCGGTCATGGAGCGGTCGCGGAGCAGCGGGAGCCAGGGCAGCACGGCGAGGGCCGCGAGGCCCGCCCATACGCCGAGGCCCAGGCGCCAACTGCCGCCCATCGCGGCGGTCATGGGCACGGTCGCCGCGGCGGCCAGGGAGGTGCCGAGGGCGAGGGCCATGGAGTAGAGGCCGGTCATGCTGCCGACCCGGTCGGGGAAGTACTTCTTGACGATGACCGGCATCAGGACGTTGCTGAGCGCGATGCCCATGAGGGCGAGGGCGCTGGCGGCGAGGAAGGCCGGGGTGCCGCCGGCGAAGGGGCGCAGCAGCAGTCCGGCGCAGATCGCGGCCATGCCGGCGCAGACCACGGCCGTGGGGCCGAAGCGGCGGGCGAGGCGCGGGGCGGCGATGCCGAAGACGGCGAAGCAGAGCGGCGGTACGGAGGTGAGGACGCCGGCGACGCTGCCGCTCATGTGGAGCCCGTCGCTGACCTCTTCGAGGAGGGCGCCGAGGCTGGTGATGGCGGGCCGGAGGTTGACCGCCGCGAGGACGAGTCCGACGGCGACGAGTCCGGCGACCCAGCGGGCGGGGCCGGCGGGTGCGGTGGGATCGGCGGCGCCCGCGCGGGGGCGGGCTTCGGTGGGGGCGGCCTCGGCGGTGGGGGCGAGGGTCTGCGGCTCGTCAGGCATGAGGCCATCATAGAATCATGGGATGATTGGTTGTCCAATCTTGAACCGGAAGACGACGGAAGGTGCATCCCATGGCGCTCGGCCATCCCCGGCGAGCCGGACTCTCCGATCAGGTGATCACCCAGCTGCGGAACCAGATCACCTCGGGCGAGTGGCCGGTGGGCACCCGGATCCCCACCGAACCGGAGCTCGTCGAACAGCTCGGCGTGGCCCGCAACACCGTCCGCGAGGCGGTGCGGGCCCTCGCGCACAACGGGCTGCTCGACATCCGGCAGGGCTCGGGCACGTACGTGGTCGCGACCAGCGAACTGGCCGGGGTCATGCACCGCAGGTTCGCCGGCTCGGACCCCCGGGACATCGCGGAGCTGCGCTCGACGCTGGAGTCCTCGGCGGCCCGGCTGGCCGCGCAGCGGCGCACGGACCGGGACCTGAAGCAGCTGGACGCGCTGCTCGCGCGGCGCGAGGAGGTCTGGCAGTCGGGTGACGCGGAGGAGTTCGTGACGGTCGACGCGGCCTTCCACCACGCGGTGGTGGTGGCCTCGCACAACGAGGTGCTGACCGAGCTCTACGCCGACCTCGGGCACGTGCTGCGCGAGTGGCTGCGCGGCGACGTCGGCCGGGAGCTGCGGCCGGAGAACCACATGGACCACGCTCGGCTGGTCGAGGCGGTGCGCGAGGGCGACGCCGAGCGGGCGGCGGCGGAGGCGGCGAGCTACCCGTTCCTGTGCCTCAGGAGCCCGGAGCCGCCGGTTCGTGGGTGATCCACGCCGAGCGGATCTCCTTCCAGCAGCGGCCGCTCACCTGGGCGTAGTCGGCCGGGCCGACCTCGACCGGGGCGCTGTCGCCGTCCACGTCCCACCAGCGCTCGCACTCGACGTGGAGGCGGACGCGGTCGGTGCGGGGGTAGGGGTTCTGGCAGTGCGCGGTGGCCGTGGAGCCCTCGACGACCGTGTGGCAGGAGGCGCCGACGTTCTCGTCCGGCGCCGCGGCGGCGGAGCGGCGCGCGTCCTCGGCGGGGGCGGGGGCCGCCCGTACCTCGGCGGCGACCGCGAGACCGGCCAGACCCGCGAGGAGCGCGGCGGCCGAGACGAGAGCGGGGACCCGGGAGTACAGCGCGCGCATGTGCGTACCTCCTCCCCGTCCGTGGCCCGTCAGCCCCTGTCAGCACTGGTCAGCACTGGTCAGCGCCAGTCAGCGCCAGTCAGCAGCCTGTAGGTAGCCGGAATGTCACACTCCGAACGTCACGCTTCGACCAGTCTGCGGTGATTCGCCAGACTTTTCGACTCGGGCCCGGGTTGCGGAACGGCGAAGGGGCCGGACGCCCGCCTTCCGGCGGTCGTCCGGCCCCTTCGGAGCACTACGGGAGGCGTCAGGCGCCGATCGCGTGCAGGCCGCCGTCCACGTGGACGATCTCGCCGGTCGTCTTCGGGAACCAGTCGGAGAGCAGCGCGACGATGGCGCGGCCGGCCGGGTCCGGGTCGGACAGGTCCCACTCCAGCGGGGAGCGGGAGTCCCAGACGCTCGCCAGCTCGCCGAAGCCCGGGATGGACTTCGCGGCCATCGAACCGAGCGGACCGGCCGAGACCAGGTTGCAGCGGATGTTCTGCTTGCCCAGGTCACGCGCCATGTAGCGGCTGGTGGCCTCCAGGGCGGCCTTGGCCGGGCCCATCCAGTCGTACTGCGGCCAGGCGAACTTCGCGTCGAAGGTGAGGCCGACGACCGAACCGCCCTCGCTCATCAGCGGGAGCAGCGCCATCGTCAGGGACTTCAGCGAGAAGGCCGAGACGTGCATGGCGGTCGAGACCGACTCGAACGGCGTGTTGAGGAAGTTGCCGCCGAGCGCGTCCTGCGGGGCGAAGCCGATGGAGTGCACGACCCCGTCGAGGCGGTCGCCCAGCTGCTCGCGGACCTGGCCCTCCAGGCGCGCGAGGTGCTCGTCGTTGGAGACGTCGAGCTCCAGGACCTTCACGTTCTCGGGCTTGGGGAGCTTCTTGGCGATGCGCTCCGTCAGCGTGGGCCGGGGCCAGGCGGTGAGGATGATCTCCGCGCCCTGCTCCTGGGCCAGCTTCGCGGCGTGGAAGGCGATGGAGGACTCCATCAGCACACCGGTGATCAGGATGCGCTTGCCCTCGAGAATTCCGCTCATGTGATCAGTGACCCATGCCCAATCCGCCGTCAACCGGGATGACGGCTCCAGTGATGTACGAGGCGTCGTCCGAGGCGAGGAACTTCACCGCGGCGGCGATCTCCTCGGGCTGCGCGTAACGGCCCAGCGGTACCTGGGACACGATGCCGGCGCGCTGCTCGTCGGTGAGGACGGCGGTCATGTCGGTGTCGACGAAACCGGGCGCGACGACGTTGAAGGTGAGGTTGCGCGACCCCAGTTCCCGGGCGAGGGAACGCGCGAAACCGACCAGTCCGGCCTTCGAGGCGGCGTAGTTCGCCTGGCCCGCGGAGCCGAGCAGACCGACGACCGAGGAGATCAGCACGACGCGGCCCTTCCTGGCGCGCAGCATGCCGCGGTTGGCGCGCTTCACGACCCGGAAGGTGCCGGTGAGGTTGGTGTCGAGGACGGACGTGAAGTCCTCCTCGGACATGCGCATGAGGAGCTGGTCCTTCGTCACGCCGGCGTTGGCCACGAGGACCTCGACCGGACCGTGCTTCTCCTCGATCTCCTTGTACGCCTGGTCCACCTGCTCGGTGTCCGTGATGTCGCAGCGGACGGCCAGGAAGCCGGCCTTCTCCAGCTCCGCGGGGTCGCCGGAGCGGTACGTGATCGCGACCTTGTCGCCGGCCTCGGCGAACGCGCGGGCGATGGCGAGGCCGATGCCCCGGTTTCCTCCGGTGACGAGAACCGAGCGGCTCAACGGATCACCCTTTCGATAGCGGTCTGGTATGCCGAAAACCTATCGGTCCGTTCCTCGATACGGAGAATCGGGCCCTGACAGTGGCGTACGGATGTCACTGTCGGATCCCTACAGAATGGTCTGGGCATCCCGGCGTAAAGCGCGACATGATCAGGGACGACCGGTCTCACACGACAGGAGACAGCTGTGCCATCTGGCCCCCATTCCCTCGACGAAGCATTCACGGCGCTTCCGCTGCGGGCACTCGCCGACGCGGCGCTCGCCCGCGCGCGGGCGCTCGGCGCCGACCACGCCGACTTCCGCCTGGAGCGGGTGCGCAGCGCCTCGTGGCGGCTGCGGGACGCGAAGCCGTCCGGCTCCTCGGACACCACCGACCTCGGCTACGCGGTGCGGGTGGTGCACGGCGGGGCCTGGGGCTTCGCCTCCGGCGTCGACCTCACCATGGACGGGGCCGCCAAGGTCGCCTCGCAGGCGGTGGCCATGGCCAAGCTGTCGGCGAAGGTGATCGCGGCGGCCGGGTCCACCGAGCGCGTGGAGCTGGCCGCGGAGCCCGTGCACGCGGAGAAGGTGTGGGTCTCCTCGTACGAGATCGACCCCTTCGCCGTCTCCGCGGAGGAGAAGAGCGGGCTGCTCGCCGACTGGAGCGCGCGGCTGCTGCGCGCCGACGGCGTGGCGCACGTGGACGCCTCGCTGCTCACGGTGCACGAGAACAAGTTCTACGCGGACACCGCGGGCACCGTCACCACCCAGCAGCGCGTCCGGCTGCACCCGCAGCTGACCGCGGTCGCCGTCGACGAGACCACCGGCGAGTTCGACTCGATGCGGACCATCGCGCCGCCGGTCGGGCGAGGCTGGGAGTACCTGACGGGCACCGGCTGGGACTGGGACAAGGAGCTCGACGAGATCCCGGGGCTGCTCGCCGAGAAGATGCGGGCGCCGAGCGTCGAGGCCGGCCGCTACGACCTGGTCGTCGACCCGTCGAACCTGTGGCTCACCATCCACGAGTCCATCGGCCACGCCACCGAGCTGGACCGCGCCCTCGGCTACGAGGCGGCGTACGCGGGCACCTCCTTCGCCACCTTCGACCAGCTGGGCAAGCTGGCGTACGGCTCCTCGGTCATGAACGTGACCGGTGACCGCACCGCCGAGCACGGGCTCGCCACCATCGGCTACGACGACGAGGGCGTCCAGGCCCAGTCCTGGGACCTGGTGAAGGACGGCACGCTCGTCGGCTACCAGCTGGACCGGCGGATCGCGAAGCTGACCGGTCTCGGCCGCTCCAACGGCTGCGCCTTCGCCGACTCCCCCGGCCACGTGCCGGTGCAGCGGATGGCCAACGTGTCGCTCCAGCCGGACCCGGGCGGGCTGTCCACCGAGGACCTGATCGGGGGCGTGGAGCGGGGCATCTACGTGGTCGGCGACCGTTCCTGGTCGATCGACATGCAGCGCTACAACTTCCAGTTCACCGGCCAGCGCTTCTTCCGCATCGAGAACGGGCGGCTCGCCGGCCAGCTGCGGGACGTCGCGTACCAGGCGACGACCACCGACTTCTGGGGCTCCATGGAGCAGGTCGGCGGCCCGCAGACGTACGTGCTCGGCGGCGCGTTCAACTGCGGCAAGGCCCAGCCGGGCCAGGTCGCCGCCGTGTCCCACGGCTGCCCCTCCGCCCTCTTCCGGGGCGTCAACATCCTGAACACGACGCAGGAGGCCGGTCGATGAGCCGCGTCAGCAAGCCGTACGAGATCGTCGAGAAGGCCCTGGAGCTGTCCCGCGCGGACGGCTGCGTCGTCATCGCCGACGAGGAGTCCTCGGCCAACCTGCGCTGGGCCGGCAACGCGCTCACCACCAACGGCGTGACCCGCGGCCGCACCCTCACCGTGATCGCCACCGTGGACGGCGCCCAGGGCACCGCCTCCGGCGTCGTCTCGCGCTCGGCCGTGACCGCGGCCGACCTGGAGCCGCTGGTCCGCGAGGCGGAGGCCGCCGCGCGGGCGGCCGGGCCCGCCGAGGACGCCCAGCCGCTGGTGACGGGCGTGCCCTCGTCGCCCGACTTCACGGACGCGCCGGCGGAGACCACCTCCGCGGTCTTCGACGCGTTCGCGCCCGCGCTCGGCGAGGCCTTCGCCCGGGCCCGGGCCGGCGGCCGGGAACTGTACGGATTCGCCAACCACGAGTTCACCTCCAGCTACCTCGGCACGTCCACCGGGCTCCGGCTCCGGCACGACCAGCCGAAGGGCACCCTGGAGCTCAACGCCAAGTCGCCGGACCGCTCGCGCTCGGCGTGGGCGGGGCGCTCGACCCGCGACTTCAAGGACGTCGACCCGGCCGCGCTCGACGCCGAGCTCGCGGTCCGGCTCGGCTGGGCCGAGCGCCGGATCGAGCTGCCCGCCGGGCGGTACGAGACGCTGCTGCCGCCGACCGCCGTGGCCGACCTGCTGATCTACCAGCTGTGGTCCTCGACGGCCCGGGACGCGGTGGAGGGCCGGACGGTCTTCTCCAAGCCCGGTGGCGGCACCCGGCTCGGCGAGACCCTCTCGCCGCTGCCGCTGACCCTGCGCAGCGACCCGAACGAGCCGGGCCTGGAGTCCGCGCCGTTCGTGATCGCCCACTCCTCCGGCGACGACTCGTCCGTCTTCGACAACGGCCTGCCGGTCGAGCCGGTGGACTGGGTACGGGACGGGAAGCTGGCCCATCTGATCACCACCCGGCACACCGCGGGCCTTACTCACTTGCCCGTGGCCCCGGGAGCGGGGAACCTGATCCTGGACGGCGGCGGCGAGCGCTCCCTGGACGAGATGGTCGCGGCCACCGAGCGGGGCCTGCTGCTGACCTGCCTCTGGTACATCCGCGAGGTCGATCCGGCGACGCTGCTGCTCACCGGCCTGACCCGGGACGGCGTCTACCTCGTCGAGAACGGCGAGGTGGTCGGCGAGGTGAACAACTTCCGGTTCAACGAGTCGCCGGTGGACCTGCTGTCGCGGGCCACCGAGGCGGGCCGGACGGAGAAGACGCTGCCGCGCGAGTGGAGCGACTGGTTCACCCGGGCCGCGATGCCCGCCCTGCGGGTGCCGGACTTCAACATGAGCTCGGTCAGCAAGGGCGTCTGACCCGCCTAGACTGGCCGGGACAACCATGACCGCCAACCATCACTAGGAGACGGACGACGTGACCGACATCGTCGACGAGCTGAAGTGGCGTGGGCTCTTCGCCCAGTCCACCGACGAAGAGGCCCTGCGCAAGGCCCTCGCGGACGGTCCCGTCACGTTCTATTGCGGTTTCGACCCGACCGCGGCCAGTCTCCACGTCGGCCACCTGGTCCAGGTGCTCACCGTCCGCCGGCTCCAGCGGGCCGGGCACCGGCCGCTGGCGCTGGTCGGCGGGGCCACCGGCCAGATCGGTGACCCTCGGCCGACCGCCGAGCGCACCCTGAACGACCCCGAGACGGTCGCGAACTGGGTGAACCGGCTGCGCTCGCAGATCGAGCCGTTCCTCTCCTTCGAGGGCGAGAACGGCGCGGTCATGGTCAACAACCTGGACTGGACCGCCGGCCTGTCGGCGATCGAGTTCCTGCGGGACATCGGCAAGCACTTCCGGGTCAACAAGATGCTGACCAAGGACTCCGTCGCCCGGCGCCTGGAGTCCGAGCAGGGCATCAGCTACACGGAGTTCAGCTACCAGCTGCTCCAGGCCATGGACTTCCTGGAGCTGTACCGGCGGCACGGCTGCACGCTGCAGCAGGGCGGCTCGGACCAGTGGGGCAACCTGGTGGCCGGGCTCGACCTGATCCACCGGCTGGAGCCGGAGGCGCAGGTCCACGCGCTGGCGACGCCGCTGATGGTCAAGGCCGACGGCACCAAGTTCGGCAAGACCGAGAGCGGCGCCGTCTGGCTCGACCCGGAGATGACCACCCCGTACGCGTTCTACCAGTTCTGGCTGAACGTGGACGACCGGGACATCTCCACGTACCTGCGGATCCTGTCCTTCAAGTCCCGCGAGGAGCTGGAGGAGCTGGAGAAGCTGACGGCGGAGCGGCCGCAGGCCCGTACCGCCCAGCGGGCGCTCGCCGAGGAGCTCACCACCCTGGTGCACGGCGCCGACCAGTGCCAGGCGGTCATCGACGCCTCCAAGGCGCTCTTCGGCCAGGGCGAGCTGTCCGAGCTGGACGGTCCGACCCTCGCGGCGGCCCTCTCCGAGCTGCCGCACGCGCAGGTGTCGGAGCTCGGCCTGGTGGTGGACCTGTTCACCGAGGTCGGCCTGGCGCCGAGCAAGTCGGGCGCCCGCCGCACGGTGAAGGAGGGCGGCGCCTACCTGAACAACGTGAAGGTGACCGCCGAGGACGCCGCGGTGTCGGCGGACGAGCTGCTGCACGGGCGCTGGCTGGTGCTGCGCCGGGGCAAGAAGAACCTGGCGGCGATCGAGTTCGTCGGCTAGTCCGAGGCCGTGATCAGGGCGGAGGCCCGGTACGCGCGCGGTGCGCGTACCGGGCCTCCGTGCTGCCCGGGTGCTGTCGGCCGGCCGCTCAGGCCCGCTGTTTGTTGCCCTTGATCGAGGTCCACAGCATGTCCCCCACGCCCACCACGGCGATGGCGCCGATGAGCTGGAGCAGATGACGGGTCCAGTCGATGCCCTTGGTGTCGTTGACCCCGATCCAGGTCGCGACCGCGTTGCCGAGCACGCTTCCGACAATGCCGAACACGGTCGTCAACCACAGCGGGATCTGCTGCTTGCCCGGGAGGATCGCCTTCGCGATCAGACCCAGGACGAAGCCCACAATGATCGCCCACAACCAACCCATCGCCGCCTCCTCGTGCGCATGTGTGCCCAGTCTCGGGCCGTGGCCCATACGGCGCATGTCGGGCGACTCCATCCGTGCCCCGGTCTCCTCCGCCGGGAGGGACCGGCGTACCGTGGAAGCAGGTACGGACCGGGGAGAGTCCGGCACGGCTGCTGGGTGGTGGAATGTGATGCGGAAGCATGGCGGTACCGAGGTCTTCCGGATCACCGGCGCCCGGCAGGGCCTCGCCGACGACGTCCGCGGCCGGCAGCGGCGGTACGTCATCTCGATGTCGATCCGCACGCTCTCCGTGATCGCGGCCGCCTCGCTGTGGAACGTGGAGCGGTACGTGGCCGTCGTGGCGCTCGTGATCGGGGCGCTGCTCCCCTATGTCGCGGTGGTGATCGCCAACGCCGGACGCGAGTCCGCGCCGTCCCTTCCCTCCTCGTTCATCCCCCCGCCGGTACGGCCTGAGCTGGAAGCCGATGCGGAACGCCGGGACGGCGGAAACGATCACGCAGCGTGAGCGCGAAGCTCAAGAAGCGCTCAGATCAATCGTGAAGTTCCGGTGCACCGCACCCCATGGGCCATGACATACTGCCTACGCGCTCCGCATCCCCCGTCGGAGCGACGGACCGATGCCGGGCAGCTCCCCCCGTGGCTGCTCGGCATCGCCCTTGCTGGACAATGACCCTGTGATCATTGGTCCAGTGAGCGAAGAGAAGCCGATCTGTTCCGCCAAGGGCTGCCGGGCCGATGCCGTCTGGGTCCTCGCCTGGAACAACCCCAAGCTGCACACGCCGGAGCGGCGCAAGACCTGGCTCGCGTGCGAGGAGCACCGCGAGCACCTCTCCCAGTTCCTGGGCGTACGGGGTTTCCTGAAGGACGTCGTCCCCTTCGCCGAGTGGGACTCAGCCGCCGATCGCTGACATCGGCCGGTCGGGCTGGAGGAAGTCCGGGTCGTCCAGGCCCGAGCCGGCCTTCTTGCCCCACATCGCCTTCCGCCAGATCTCGGCGACCGCCTCGTCCGGCGCGCCCGAGCGGAGCGTGGCCCGCAGGTCGGTCTCCTCGGTGGCGAACAGACAGGTCCGCACCTGGCCGTCGGCGGTGAGCCGGGTACGGTCGCAGGCCCGGCAGAACGGGCGGGTGACGGAGGCGATGACGCCGACCGTGTGCGGGCCGCCGTCGACGGTCCAGCGCTCGGCGGGGGCCGAGCCGCGCTCGCCCTCACCCTCGGCGGTCAGCGCGAAGCGGGTGCGCAGCGACTCCAGGATGTCCCCGGCGGTGATCATGCCGTCGCGCTTCCAGCCGTGCTGGGCGTCGAGCGGCATCTGCTCGATGAAGCGGAGCTCGTACCCCTCGGCGATGGCCCAGGCGAGCAGGTCGGGGGCCTCGTCGGCGTTGAGTCCGGGCATCAGGACGGCGTTGACCTTGACCGGGGTGAGTCCGGCGTCGCGAGCGGCGGCCATGCCGTCGAGGACGTCGTGGTGCCGGTCGCGGCGGGTGAGGGTCTTGAAGACCTCGGGGCGCAGGGTGTCGAGCGAGACGTTGACCCGGTCGAGGCCGGCCGCCTTGAGGGCGGCGGCGGTGCGCTTGAGGCCGATGCCGTTGGTGGTGAGCGACATGCGGGGGCGGGACTCCAGGGCGGCGCAGCGCTCGACGATGCCGACGAGGCCGGGGCGGAGCAGCGGCTCGCCGCCGGTGAAGCGGACCTCGGTGACGCCCAGGTCGGTGACGGCGATGCGGATCAGCCGGACGATCTCGTCGTCGGTGAGCAGATCCGGCTTGGCCAGCCACTGGAGGCCCTCTTCGGGCATGCAGTAGGTGCAGCGCAGGTTGCACCGGTCGGTCAGGGAGACGCGCAGGTCGGTGGCGACCCGCCCGTAGGTGTCGATGAGCACTGGGCCCCCCTCCCCTTCTTCCGCCGGATGGTCCCGGTCTCTCTCGTTCGAGCCTACGTGACCGGTCGGACACCGGGCACGGCCCGATTGTCACGAGGACCGGACCGGCCGCGTCGTAGAACTCTACGACGCGGCCGCCGGACGACTGCGGACGGTATCCGGATCAGTGCGCTCCGGTGCCGGTGAGCGACTTGACCTCCAGCTCCGCGTACTTGCCCTTGTCCGGCCGCTCCTTGGAGAGGACCGAGCCGAGCCAGCCGAGCAGGAAGCCGAGCGGGATGGAGACGAGGCCCGGGTTCTCCAGCGGGAACCAGTAGAAGTCCACGCTCTTGAACATCGAGGTGGGCTTGCCGGAGACGACCGGCGAGAACAGCACCAGGACGACCGCGGAGATCAGTCCGCCGTAGATCGACCAGAGCGCTCCGGTGGTGGTGAAGCGCTTCCAGAAGAGGCTGTAGAGGATCGTCGGCAGGTTGGCGGAGGCCGCGACGGCGAAGGCCAGGGCGACCAGGCCGGCCACGTTGAGGTCGCGGGCGAGGGCGCCGAGGGCGATCGAGACGATGCCGATGAGGACGGTGGCCCAGCGGGCGGCCCGTACCTCCTCCTTCTCGGTGGCCTGGCCGCGGCGGATCACGTTGGCGTAGATGTCGTGCGCGAACGACGAGGACGAGGCGAGGGTGAGGCCGGCGACGACGGCGAGGATGGTCGCGAAGGCGACGGCGGAGATGACGGCGAGCAGCAGCGCGCCGCCCGTCGATCCGGCGCCGCCGCCGATCTCCAGGGCGGCGAGCGGGGCCGCGGTGTTGCCGGCCTTGTTGGAGGCGATGATGTCGCTGTTCTTGAGCAGGGCGGCGGCGCCGAAGCCGAGCACGATCGTCATCAGGTAGAAGGCGCCGATGATGCCGATGGCCCAGTTGACGGACTTACGGGCGGCCTTGGCGGTGGGCACCGTGTAGAAGCGGATGAGGATGTGCGGCAGGCCGGCCGTGCCGAGGACGAGCGCGATGCCGAGGGAGAGGAAGTCCAGCTTCGAGGTGCCGGTGGCGCCGTACTTGAGGCCGGGCTTGAGGAATGCCTCGCCCTTGCCGCTGTTGGTGGCGGCGGCGCCGAGCAGCTCGGAGACGTTGAAGTGGAACTTCAGCAGGATGAGGAAGGTGATCAGCAGCGTGCCCGCGATGAGCAGCACGGCCTTGACCATCTGCACCCAGGTGGTGCCCTTCATGCCGCCGATGGTCACGTACACGATCATCAGGACGCCGACGAGGGCGACGATCGCGACCTTGCCGCCGTCGCTGGTGATGCCGAGCAGCAGCGAGACGAGGACGCCGGCGCCGGCCATCTGGGCGAGCAGGTAGAAGATCGAGACGACGATGGTGGAGGTGCCCGCCGCGGTGCGGACGGGGCGCTGGCGCATCCGGTAGGCGAGGACGTCGCCCATGGTGAAGCGGCCGGAGTTGCGCAGCGGTTCGGCGACCAGGAGCAGGGCGACGAGCCAGGCGACGAGGAAGCCGATGGAGTAGAGGAAGCCGTCGTAGCCGAAGAGGGCGATGGCTCCGGCGATGCCGAGGAAGGACGCGGCGGACATGTAGTCGCCGGAGATCGCGAGGCCGTTCTGGAAGCCGGTGAACTGGCGTCCGCCGGCGTAGAAGTCGGCGGCGCTGCGGGTCTGCCGGCCGGCCCAGACGGTGATGACGAGGGTGGCCACCACGAAGGCCGCGAACAGGCCGATGATCAGCGGGCGGTGCTCGCCGGCGCCGCTGCCGGCGGCGAGCAGGAGGGGGGTGTCGGCGGGGGTGCTCATGCGTCGGCCTCCATGCGCGCCTTGATGGCCTCGGCCTTCGGGTCGAGGCGGTGGGCCGCGTGCCGCGAGTAGAGCCAGGCGATGAGGAAGGTGGTCGCGAACTGACCGAGGCCGAGGACGAGGGCCACGTTGACGTTGCCGAACACCCGGGTGCCCATGAAGTCGCCCGCGTAGTTGCAGAGCAGGACGTACAGCAGGTACCAGGTGATGAAGGCGATCGTCAGGGGGAAGGCGAACGAGCGGTAGGTGCGGCGCAGTTCGCCGAACTCCTCGCCCTCCTGGACCTCGATGAACTGCTCCGTGGTGGGCTGGACGGGACCGTGCTCGGTCTCGGTGCCTCTCGGCGGCGGCGGTGCTTCGGTAGCCACGGAATCTCCTCGTGACGCGGGGACGGACGGCATGGACAAGGGGGCCTCACTGAGGTGCGGAGCGGGGGCTTCAGGACGGAGCCGGCTCCCTTGCTCAACGGCACGGAGGGCACCGCGAAGCGGTTCACGCCGAGGATTTCTTTTGCCCGATCTTCATGAAGTCTTCTCAACTCATTGAATCGTGGGGAAGATCGGCGATAGCTTCACTCGTCATGCACCTGTTCGCATGCAATCGGCGCGCGGACAGTACAGACGGATGATGTGGAGAACCCATGGCTCATCTGGGATCGAGGCGCGGCCGAGTACTCGCTCTGCCGGTTGGTCTCGCGCTCACGGCCTCGCTCGGCTTCCTGCCCTCCGGCGCCGCCTCCGCCGCGGAGCTGAGTGACGTCACGGCCGCCGTGTCCACCGACGGCCCGCAGCTCTCGTACGTCGTCAACGTCGAGGGGGGCCGCTGGACGGCCGCCTCGGTGAAGAAGGCGATCGCCGCCGCCGGCGGTGAAGTGGTCGTGTCCTACGACCAGATAGGCGTGATAGTCGTCCGCTCCAAGAACCCTGCGTTCGGCGACACGATCCGCAAGGTGCGCGGGGTGGCCTCGGCCGGCGCGACCCGTACGGCGCCGCTGAAGGCCGCCCAGGACGACTCCGTCGGCGAGGGCGACCAGGCCCTCACCCCGGCCGAGGTGAAGGCCGCCACGGCCGCCGCCACGGACGAGCAGGACCCGCTGGAGCCCCTGCAGTGGGACCTGCCGGCGATCAAGGCGGACAAGGCCCACCAGAAGACGCTGGGCAGCAAGCGCGTCACGGTCGGCATCATCGACACCGGTGTGGACGACACCCACCCGGACCTGGCGCCGAACTTCGACGCCAAGGCGTCCGCCAACTGCGTCAGCGGCAAGGCGGACACGACCCCCGGCTCGTGGCGTCCCAACGCGGGCGAGTCCGACCACGGCACGCACGTCGCGGGCACGATCGGCGCCGCCAAGAACGGCATCGGCGTCACCGGTGTCGCGCCGGGCGTGAAGCTGGCCGGCATCAAGGTGTCGACGCCCGACGGCTTCTTCTACACCGAGGCCGTGGTCTGCGGCTTCGTGTGGGCGGCCGAGCACGGCATCGACGTCACGAACAACAGCTACTACACCGACCCGTGGATGTTCGCGTGCAAGAACGACGCGGACCAGAAGGCCCTCATCGAGGCGGTCACCCGTGCGACCCGCTACGCGGAGCGCAGGGGCACGGTCAACGTCGCGGCGGCCGGCAACTCGAAGTTCGACCTCGCGGCCGACTCGATCGTGGACAACAGCAGCCCGAACGACACCACTCCCGGTGACCGGGTGATCAACCCGAAGGAGTGCTTCGACTACCCGGCGCAGCTGCCGGGCGTGGTGACGGTCTCCGCGACCGGCGCCAAGGAGCTGAAGGCGTCCTACTCCAACTACGGTCTCGGCGTCATCGACGTGGCGGCGCCCGGCGGCGACCGCACCGAGTACCAGACCCCGGACGCCCCGGCGGTCAACGGCCGCATCCTGTCGACCACGGTCAACGGCGGCTACAACTACAAGGCCGGCACCTCGATGGCCTCGCCGCACGTGGCGGGCGTCCTCGCGCTGCTGAAGTCGACCCACCCGCACGCCTCGCCGGCGGCCCTGAAGGCGCTGCTGTACGCGCAGGCCGACAAGCGCGCGTGCACCAACCCGTACGACATCGAGGGCGACGGCACCGTCGACGCGGTGTGCGAGGGCGGCAAGAACAAGAACGGCTTCTACGGCGCGGGCATCGTCGACGCGCTGGACGCGGTCCGCAGGTAAGCGGGTAGGACCGTCTTCTGATCGGTGATCAGGCCCTGGTGTGGTGCGCCACACCAGGGCCTCTTCATGTGGCACCGAGTGCCATCATGCGGGCATGGACACCACGGTGCGCAGCGGTACGGAGTTGTTGTGGTCGGCCCTGGGCGGCGATCCCGCCCTGCTCGACCGGGTCGTGTACGGCGGGCCCTCGGGGCTGTTGCCGGCCCGGCTGCCGGTGATGGACCTGGCGCGGGCGACCGTCGCGGTCTGCTCGCTGGCCGCCGTCGAGCACGCCGGGCTCGCGGGGCCGGCCCGGGTGGACGACGGGGCGGTGGCCACCGCGTTCGTGAGCGAGCGGCATCTGCGGGTGGACGGGCGGGCCCCGGTCAACTTCGCGCCCCTGTCCCGCTTCTGGCGCGCCGCCGACGGCTGGGTGCGCACCCACGCCAACTACCCGCACCACAAGGCCGCGCTGCTCGCCGCGCTCGGCGCCGCCGACTCGGTGGAGGCGGTCGCGGCGGCGATCGCCGGGCGGCCCGCGGTGGAGGTCGAGTCGCTCGTGTACGGGGCCGGGGGCCTCGCCGTCGCCCTGCGCACGCCCGAGGAGTGGGCCGCGACCGAGCAGGGCCGGGAGGTGGCGGCCCGGCCGCTGCTGAGCAGGGAGCGGCTGGACGAGGCGGCGCCCCGGGAGCGGGCGGGCCGCCGGCTGCGGGTGCTCGACCTGACCCGGGTCATCGCGGGCCCGGTCGCCACCCGGACGCTCGCGCTGCTCGGCGCGGACGTGCTGCGGATCGACCCGCCGGGCAACCCGGAGCTGCCGGACCAGCATGCCGAGACGGACGTCGGGAAGCGGACGGCCGCGCTGGACCTGGACCGTCCGTCGGACCGGCGCACCTTCGACGAGCTGCTCGACGCGGCGGACGTCCTGGTGACCGGGTACCGGCCGGGCGCCCTGGACCGCTTCGACCCGCACCGCCCCGGCCTGGTGGTGGCCCGGCTCTCCGCGTGGGGCGACTACGGGCCGTGGGCCGGGCGGCGCGGCTTCGACAGCCTGGTGCAGGTGGCGACGGGCATCGCGACCGTGGAGGGTTCGGCGGCGGAGCCGGGCGCGCTGCCGGCGCAGGCCCTGGACCACGGCACGGGCTATCTGCTGGCGGCGGCGGTGCTGCGCTCGCTGACCGAGCAGGACCGCGAGGGCGGCACCCGCCTGGTCCGGCTCGCCCTCGCGCAGACCGGGCACTGGCTGACGGGCACCCTCCCCCGCTACGAACCGGGGCGGTACCTGGCGGAGACGGACGGCCCGCTGGGGCGGCTGCGGCACGCGCTGTCGCCGGTGGCGTTCGAGGGCGGCCCGGCGGCCTGGTCGCGGCCGCCGGGGGTGGCGGGGGCGGACCGGCCCGCCTGGGTCACGGGCTGATCGCGCCGCGGGTGACGGCTACGGCCTGACGAGGACCTTGAGCGCGGTGCGCTCGTCCATGGCCCGGTAGCCCTCGGGGACGCCGTCCAGGCCGACGGTCAGGTCGAAGACCGGGGACGGGTCGATGGTGCCGTCCAGGATGTCCGGGAGCAGCTCGGGGATGTAGGCGCGGACGGGGGCGACACCGCCGCGCAGGGCGATGTTGCGGTCGAACATGACGGACAGGTCGAGGCCGGTGCCGCTGCCGTGCGGGACGCCGACGTAGCCGACGGAGCCGCCGTCGCGGGCGATGCCGACGGCGGTGCGCATGGACTGCTCGGTGCCGACGGCCTCGATGACGGCGTGGGCGCCCTGGCCGCCGGTGAGCTCGCGGACGGCGGCCTCGGCGGCCTCGCCGCGCTCGGCGACGACGTCGGTGGCGCCGAAGGCGCGGGCTATGTCGGTCCGGGCGGTGTGGCGGCCCAGCGCGATGATCCGGTCGGCGCCGAGCCGCTTGGCGGCGAGGACGCCGCACAGGCCGACGGCGCCGTCACCGACGACGGCGACGGTGGAGCCCTTGGTCACGCCGGCGCCGAGGGCGGCGTGGTGGCCGGTGCCCATGACGTCGGAGAGGGCGAGCAGGGCGGTGAGCAGGTGGTCGTCGGAGGCGGCCTCGGCGGGCAGCTTGACGAGGGTGCCGTCGGCGAAGGGGACCCGGACGGCCTCGCCCTGGCCGCCGTCGGAGCCGACGGAGCCCCAGAAGCCGCCGTTGGGGCAGGAGGTCTGGAGGCCCTCGGCGCAGTAGTCGCAGCTGCCGTCGGACCAGACGAAGGGCGCGACGACGAGGTCGCCCTTGCGGAAGCCGTGGACCTCGGCGCCGGCCTCCTCGACGATCCCGAGGAACTCGTGGCCGATGCGCTGGCCGGGCTGCCGGGCGGACTCGCCGCGGTAGGCCCACAGGTCGCTGCCGCAGATGCAGGCGCGGACCACCCGGACGACGACGTCCGTGGCGTCCTGGATCACCGGGTCGGGCACGTCCTGCACGCGCATGTCGAAGGGGGCGTGGATGGTGGTGGCGCGCATGACGGACGTTCCTCGCTGTGCTCAGACTCTTGTACGACGTTCACCGTACATCGCTGTTCACGGCTTTTGTACGACGGTCACCGTACGTTGCCCTGAGCGTTCCCTCGGTCAGCAGCCACTGCGCCGCGATGTACGTCAGCATGACCCAGAAATCGGGCGCGGGCAGCTGCGGCCAGCCGGCGACACCGGTGGCGATGAGGCTGTCGGAGAGCAGGAAGAGCGCGCCGCCCGCCCCGGCGAGCGGGCCGAGCGCGCCGGACCGGTAGGCCATCGCCGTCAGCAGGAGCGAGTACCCGGCGACGGGGATCCGCAGGTCGTCCGGGAGCCCGGGCCACAGTGCCGCCACCGTGCCGAGCAGGGCGATGCCGTACGCGACCCCCGGCGCGGCGCCCGTCCGCCGCCGCCCGAAGAGCACCAGGTAGCAGACGTGCCCGACGGCGAAGGACCCCATCCCGACGAGGAACGCCCAGTCGGCGTCGGAGAGCAGGAACACGTCCCCGCCCCACCCGAACAGCAGCCCGGCGACCAGGGCCCGGGGCGCCCGCCGGCTGACCGCGTACCCGGCGAGGAGCGGCATGAGCAGGGGCTTGGCGACCTGGTGCCCGAGCTCGGCGCCGAGGAGGAGGGAGCCGAGGTCGACGAGGACGGCGAGGAGGAGGGCGGCGAGGAGCGTCCGCCGGACCCGGCTCGGGCGCCGGGCTCCCGGCGCGGCGTCCTCGTCGGGGTGCGGCACATCGAGCAGGTGGGGCATGTCGACGACGGTAGGGCCGGGGGTGGGGGACGGCTAGACGTGATTACCGACAAGTATGCGAGACGAGTTGTCAGCAGGGTTTGGCCGGTTCTCACAAGGTCCCGCTCCCGGTAGGGCGTCCGGCGTGCCCCTCACACCCCCGTCGCCCCCAGCAGCGAGCCCGCCGCGTAGGTGACGCCCATCGCCAGGGCGCCGCCGCTCACGTTGCGGAGGATGGCCCGGGTGGGCGGGGCGGCACCGAGGCGGGCGCTCCACCAGCCGGTGAGGGTGAGGGCGGCGAGGACGGAGAGGACGGTGATCCAGAGGCGGGTGGCGGGCGGGGGCAGGACGATCGCGAGGAGCGGGAGCAGGGCGCCGACCGTGAAGGCGAGGAAGCTGGCGCCGGCGGCGTGCCAGGGGTTGGTGAGGGCGTCGGGGTCGATGCCCAGTTCCACGCGGGCGTGGGCGCGCAGGGCGTCGCGGGCGGTGAGCTGTTCGGCGGCCTCGCGGGCGACGTCCGCGGAGAGGCCGCGGGCGGTGAGGAGTCCGGTGAGCTCGTCGAGTTCGGCCTCGGGCCGCTCGCGCAGTTCGCGACGTTCCTGGGCGAGGGCGGCCACCTCGGAGTCGCGCTGGGTGGAGACCGAGACGTACTCCCCCGCGGCCATCGACATCGAGCCGGCGAGGAGGCCGGAGAGGCCGGCCGTGAGCAGCGCGGACTGGGAGTCGGAGGCGCCCGCCACGCCGACGACGAGGCCCGCGGTGGAGACGACTCCGTCGTTGGCTCCGAGCACGGCGGCCCGGAGCCAGTTGAGACGGGAGCCGAGGCCACCGCCGTGGGCCTCGTCGTGTGCGGGGGTTTCGGTCACGTCAGGAGGGTCGCATCCGGCGGTTCACCAGACGCGGACCGACCCGCCCAGCGCGAACGCGGGGCTGGTGGCGCCCGCCGGGACCTCCTTCAGGGGCTCGGCGATCTCCTCGACGGTCGGGCCGTGGACGGCGGCCAGGGCGTCGAGGAGGCGCAGGTCGAAGCCGTAGACGCGGGCCGCGTTGCCGCCGACCATCGCGGCGACCTCCTCCCGCGGCAGGCCCGCGTACGCGATCCGCAGGCCCTCCCGCGAGTAGGGCGTGGTGCCCTCGTCGTGCGGGTAGTCGCTGCCCCACATGATCTTGTCGAGGCCGATCCGGTCGCGCAGCGGCACCTCGTGGGGGCGCATGAAGCTGGCGCCGACGAAGCAGTTGTCCCGCCAGACCGCGCTCGGGCCCTTGCCCATCGAGGCCGCCAGACCCGCGCCGAACTTCGACTCGGCCGTCGAGGCCCTCGTCGACGCCGCCACCAGCCGGTCGTGGTAGTAGTCCAGCATCCGCAGCACGCCCGGGATCCACCCCGAACCCTGCTCCGTCAGGACCAGTTTCAGGTCCGGGTGGCGCCGGAACGCCCCGCCGAAGATCAGGTGCCACAGCGCGCGGTGCGAGAACCAGGTCGTCTCCACCATGAACACCGCCCGCGCGGCCGGCTCGTCCCCCAGCGGCGGCGACGCGGAGCCGCCATGGTGGTTGACGGGGACGTCCAGCTCCGCGCAGACCGCCCAGATCGGGTCGTACTCCTCCGCGTACAGCTCGGGCACGGGCGATCCCGGCGGCACGCCCGGCAGCAGGATGCCGCCGGTCAGCCCCGCCTCGCGGGTGCGCCGGATCTCCGCGACCGCCGCGTCCACGTCGTTGAGCAGGATCTGTGCCACCCCCGCGCGCCGCCCGGGAGCGTCCGCGCAGAAGTCGGCGAGCCAGCGGTTGTGCGCCTGGAGTCCGGCCCACCGCCGCTCGTACTCGCTCCGCGTGGGCGGCTGGGCCATCAGGGACGCCTTGGGGAAGAACGGCGGGATGGTGTTGGGGAAGACGACCTCGGCGACGATCCCGTCCGCCTCCAGCTCCCGCAGCCGGCGCTGCGAGTTCCAGTTGCGGTCGGCGGTGTCGGCGAGCAGGTCCTCGTACGGGTTGACGTAGGTCGCCGCCCAGGCGTCGAAGTCCTCGTGGTGCCGCTTCTCCAGGTACGGCCGGTAGTCGAGGAGGTCGGCGCCGGCGTGGCAGTCGGCGGAGACGACGGTGTAGCGGTCGGGGACGGAGGCCGCGGGGTCCGAGGTGACGGGGTCCGGGGTCACGGGGTCACCCCCAGCACGGGGAAATCGTGCTCCGTCAGCCAGTGCCGGCCGACGTCCCTGGAGCGCGCCCAGGACGCCTCCACCGCCGCCTGGTCGGCGGACTGGCCGAGCTCGGCGGGGGTGGGACCGATGCGCCGGGCGATCGGATCCAATTTCTGGACATCGAATCCGAAGACCTCCGCCGCCGCGAGGCCGAGCATCCGCCGGGTCTCCGCCACCGGGATGTCGTGGAAGGTGTTCCGCAGCCAGGTGCGCGTGTTCGGCCAGGTGCCCTCGGGGTGCGGGAAGTCGGAGCCCCACAGGATGTTGTCGACGCCGATCTCGTACCGCTGCGCCAGCTCACGCCGCTTGGTGTTGGTGGCGCAGACGAACATCTGGCGGTCGAGGTACTCGCTGGGCGGCCTCTTCAACTCGGCGAAGGGGGACAGTTTCTTTCCGCCGTGCGCGCCCAGGTAGAGGCGGTCCATGAACCACAGCAGGTTCGGCAGCCACCAGCAGCCGGACTCGGCGACGCCGAACCGCAGCCCCGGGTGCCGCTCGAAGACCCCGGACCAGAGCAGGAACCACAGCGGCCGGGCCGGCCAGAACGTCACCTCGGAGACGTAGATGCCGAGGTGGTCGCCGTACTCCTCGCGCGGCGCCGCCCCCGAGTGGGTCACCACCGGCATCCCGGTCTCCGCCGCCGCCGCCCACACCGGGTCGTAACGCCGGTCGTGGTAGGGCGCCTTGTCCACCCACATGGAGGGGATCATCAGGGCGCCGAGCCCGGACTCCTTGGCCCGGTGGATCTCGGCGACGACCTCGGCCGGGTCGGCGGTGACGGGCAGCAGCGCGACCCCGCAGTGGCGCTCGGGGTTGCGGGAGACGAAGTCGGCGAGCCAGCGGTTGTGCGCCTTGGCGCCCGCCATGCCGAGCTCCGGGTCCTGGTCGCCGGAGAGCCCGAGCCCGACGCCGAAGGGCGCGGCGGTCTGGCTGTCGACGGCGTCCGCGTCGGGGAACACGACCTCGGCGGCCACCCCGTCGCCGTCAAGCTCCTTGAGCCGCTGGGCGGAGTCCCAGCCGCCGCGCAGCCCTTCCTCGTTGTCGCGGAACCACTTGTCGGCGAACGCCTCGTTGCGCACCCCGAGCCGGGTCATGGCCTCGCGGCGGGCCTCGCGCCCGGCGAGGAACTCGTCGAAGTCGCGGTGGAAGCGGGAGTCGAGATAGGGCCGGTACTCCTCGGTGGGCAGGCCGGCGTGACAGTCGGAGGAGATGATCAGGTACGGGTCGTTCGGGTCGTTCGGCTCGTTCGAAGCGGTCATCACGGCCCCTCAGTCGAGGATGAAGCTCTCCAGGTACGACGGGTTGGCGCGGTCGAGCATCGACTGCGAGCGCGCCCTGATCTGCCGGTCGCTGTGCTCGCTCGCCGGGAGCATCCAGAAGCGGTCGGCCCGGATGCCGTCCACGACGTGCTCGGCGACCTCCTCGACCGGGGTGAACGCGATCTCGTGCCCGGCCTCCTTCATGGCCGACTCCCACTGGTCGAGACTGCGGTACGGCGTCCTGCGCGGGCGCTCCTTGGCGAACCGCTCGGGCCGGTTGCGGTGCGACTCCCACAGCCCGGTGCGGAGCATGTGCGGGCCGGGGAAGAGGACGGAGGCGCCGACCGCCGCCCGCTCCGCCCTCAGGTGCGCGTAGAGCGACTCGGTCATGGTGACGACGGCCGACTTGGTGACGGCGTACACGGAGGCCGTCGGCAGCGGGGCGATGCCGCCGTCACCGGAGGAGGTGTTGACGACGTGGCCGGGCTCGCCGCCCGCGAGCATGCGCGGGAGGAAGGCCTGGATGCCGTGGAAGACGCCCCACACGTTGACGGCGAAGGCCCACTTCCAGTCGTTGGGCTCGTGCTCCCACATGCGGCCCTCGGCGCCGGAGCCGACGCCCGCGTTGTTGCACAGCACGTGGACGGCGCCGAAGGTGTCGTACGCGGCGTCGGCGAGGGCCCGCACGGAGTCGGGCTCGCTGACGTCGACGGTACGGGCGAGGATCTGCGCCCCGCCCGCCATCAGCTCCTCGGCGGCCTTGGCCAGCGCGCCCTCCTCGACGTCTCCGAGGACGACGGCGAGACCCTCGGCGGCGAAGCGGCGGGCCATCGCGAGGCCGATGCCGCCGGCCGCGCCGGTGACGACGGCGACCTGTCCCTGTCGCAGCTCCATCAGGCACGCCCTTCCACGGAGCCCTCGGGCGGCGCGTCGAGGATCTGCCGCGGGTCGTCGTACCGCTGGTGAACGTAGGGCAGCAGGGCCTGGGCGCTGACCCGTTCGACGACCCGCCCCTTCTGGTCGGTGGTCTTCTCGCCGATGGTGATCTCGACGAGCCGGCGCACCGGGAGGTCGGCGACCGGGTCGTACATCGACTCGCGCAGCACGATGTCGCCGGTGACCCGCTCCAGGCGCCGCACCTTCTCGTTGCGGACGCAGTGGACGAGGACGGGGTCGGTGTCGAAGCCGGTGCCCGCGCCGTCCACGGACGGCAGGAACTTGAAGTAGAAGTCGGTCTTCTCGACCGGCTCGGGCAGCGGGAGATCGCCGGAGACGGCGCCGCGCACCTCGACGAAGGCGATGCCGTGCCGGGCGAGCGAGGCCCGGACCGTGAGCCCGTCGCGCTCGACGAGCACCTCGCCCAGCTTCTTCGGCTCGCCGAAGACCTCCCGCCCGCCGGTCAGGGCCCGCTCGTGGGTCATCGGCATGACCAGCGGGTACCAGCCCTCCTGGTCGCCGTGGGCGGCGGCGACGGCGACGGACCCGGCGCCAAGGGGGTAGCCGGGCAGGTCGACCTTGCTGATGTTGGCGCGCACCAGCGGGCGCGCGGTGGGCTTGAGCGGGGGCGGCAGGACGGCCGCCACGACGTCGGGGTCGGTCTCCCAGACGGCGACCACTCCGGTGGACCAGATGTCGGGGAGCCCCGCGCTCTTCTCGCGGGTCGCGGCGATCTCCGCCTCGGTGCGCGCCCCGTACCGTACTCGTGCCATGACGTACCGCCTTTCGGGAACGTATCGGCCTGTAACACAGTTACACCGACGGCCCGGAAGGGTAAAGAGCCGTGCACGCAAAGGAGTTGGGGGACCCGATGGCACGCACCGCATTGAGCCGCGACCAGGTACTGGACACCGCCGCCGCCCTGGTGAAGGAGCACGGCCCGACGGCCCTCACCATGCGCCGGCTCGCCGCCGAGCTCGGCACCGCGGTGACCTCGATCTACTGGCACGTCGGCAACCGCGAGTCCCTGCTCGACGCGCTCGTCGAGCGCACGGTCGCCGACCTCGGCACGCTGCGCCCGCACGGCGCGGACCCCGCCGAACGCATCGTCTCGGTGGCCCGCCTGCTGCGCCGCGCGCTGCGGGACCGCCCGCACCTGGTGGCGATGGTCCACGAACGCGGCCTGACGGAGCAGATGTTCCTGCCCGCCCAGCGCGCCCTGATCCACGAGGCCCACGCGGCCGGATTGCGCGGCGCCCGGGCGGCCGAACTGGTGCGGGCGGTCCAGTTCCAGGTCGTCGGCCACGTCCTGGTGGAACGCAACCGCGAACGCTCCCCGGCCCAGTCCCCCGCCGAGACCGAACTGTGGGCACCCGCCACCACCACGGGCACCCCCGCCCCGACACCCCCCTCCCCCGCCGACGAGGACCCCGCCCTGGCCCGCGCCCTGGCCGCCCCCGTCGACACCGAACGGCTCTTCACGGCGGGGGTACGGGCACTGGTGGCGGGGTTGCTGGGCACGCACGACGGCAGCCGCGACAGCGGCGGCGACCGCCCCCGCGGCCGGGCCCGCGGCGGCCCGCACACCGGTTCCGAGCCGTCAACGCGGTGACCGGTTCCGGCCACTGAAGGGGCACCGGGAGCGGGAGTGTCACTGGCGGCCCGTATTCTCAGTGACCATGCTCGACGACCTTACGACCGCAGCGACGTGGCCGACCGCCTACCCACAGGGGTACGCGGTCGTCGACGTGGAGACCACCGGCCTCGCCCGCGACGACCGGATAGTCTCCGCTGCCGTCTACCGGCTCGACGCCCAGGGGAACGTCGAGGACCACTGGTACACGCTCGTCAATCCCGAGCGGGACCCCGGGCCGGTGTGGATCCACGGGCTGACCAGCGACGTGCTGGCGGACGCGCCGCTCTTCCCAGCGATCGCCGAGGAGTTCTCGGCCCGGCTCGACGGCCGGGTGCTCGTCGCGCACAACGCGATGTTCGACTGGCAGATGATCGCGCGCGAGTACGCGCGGGCCGAGCGGACGGCGCCGGTGCGGCAGCGGCTGTGCACCATCGCGCTCTCCAAGGAGCTGGCGCTGCCGCTGCCCAACCACAAGCTGGAGTCGCTCGCCGCGCACTTCGGCGTGGTCCAGCAGCGGGCGCACAACGCGCTGGACGACGCCCGGGTGCTCGCGGAGGCGTTCCGCCCCAGCCTGCACGCCGCCGCCGAGCGGAACGTGCGGCTGCCGCTGCTGGAGTGCCGGCCGCTGACCGAGTGGGCCTCCGCCCCGGCCCAGCCGCGGATCGGATACCAGGCCTCCTACCGGGGGAACAGCTGGCGGCCCTCGCGGAAGCGCCCGGCGTGCCCGTACCCGAACCCGGGGCGCTACACCTCCGACAAGCCGCTCAAGCAGGGCATGCGGGTGGCGTTCTCCGGCGACACCTCCATCGACCGCGAGCTCCTGGAGGACCGCACCGTCGAGGCGGGGCTGCACGTGGCGACCAGTGTGTCCCGGGTCACCAGCCTCCTCGTGACCAACGACCCCGACTCGGCCACCTCCAAGACCGTGAAGGCCAAGGCCTTCGGCACACCGGTCGTCGACGAGGCCGCGTACACCCAGCTGCTGCGGGACGTGACCCCGGCAGACGAGTGACGGGCCGGGGCGGACCGGGCGCGCCGCCCGCCCGTCGCCCGCCGCCGGCCCCACCCTGTGGCGCATGGCACGTTGCGAGGTCTGCGGAAACGATTACGGGATGTCCTTCGAGGTGCACGCGCAGGGCGCGGTGCACGTCTTCGACTGCTTCTCCTGCGCCATCCACCGCATGGCGCCCATCTGCGAACACTGCCGGGTCCAGATCATCGGCCAGGGCGTCGAGGTCGAGGGCAACTGGTACTGCGGCGCGCACTGCGCCCGCGCGGAGGGGAAGGCGGGGATCGTCGACAAGGTGTGACGCCACCGCCGCGGGGTCGTCGGACCGGGTACGCGTCCGACGCGGCTCCCCGCCCGCGCGGGGATTCCCCCTCCGGCCCCGCCGCGAGGGGGGCCATCACCACGTTGTACCGTCAAGGACGTGTACCGCTTCCTGTTGTCCCGGCAGTGGGTGATCCTCACCCTCGTCGCCCTCGTCCTCATCCCCGTGATGATCGAGCTGGGCTTCTGGCAGTTCCACCGGCACGAACGCCGGGTCGCCCAGAACGCGCTGATCGCGGACAACCTGCGGGCCCCGTCCGTCCCCGTCGAGGAGCTGACCTCCCCGGGGCACACCGTCCCGCGCGCCGACTACTGGCGCCAGGTGACCGCCACCGGGACCTTCGACACCGCCCACGAGGTCGTCGTGCGCCGGCGCACCTCCGCCGACGACCGGGTCGGCGTGCACGTCCTGACCCCGCTGGTCCTCGCGGACGGCAAGGTGGTCATGGTCAACCGCGGCTGGGTGCCCGCCGCCGACGACCAGCACTCCTTCCCCAAGGTGCCGCCCGCCCCGCGCGGCGAGGTCACGGTCACCGGACGGCTCAAGGCCGACGAGACGACCGGGGCCAGCGGCATCAAGGACCTCAAGGGCCTGCCCGACCGTCAGGTCATGCTGATCAACAGCGAGCAGCAGGCCGCCCTGCTCGGCCGCACGGTGCTCGGCGGGTACATCGAGCAGACCGCGCCCGAGCCGGCCGACGGCTCGCCCGAGACGATTCCCGAGCCCGACCACGACTCGATCGGCGCGCACATGGCGTACGCCGTCCAGTGGTGGCTCTTCACGGCCGGCGTACCGGTCGGCTGGGTGATCCTGGTGCGGCGCGAGAAGCGCGACCGGCAGGCGGCGGAGGAGGGCGCCGGAGTGACGGACGGCACGCCCGAGCCGGCCGGGGCCAGCGCCTGAACTGATTGACGTCCGCCGCTTCCGGGAACAGCCCAAAGCGTGACGCAACGTATCGAGGCCTACGCCCTCATCGGCGACCTCCAGACCGCCGCGCTCGTCGGCCGCGACGGATCGGTCGACTGGCTGTGTCTGCCGCGCTTCGACTCGGCCGCCTGCTTCGCCGCCCTCCTCGGCGACGAGGACAACGGGCACTGGCGGATCGCGCCCAAGGGCGCCACCACCTGTACGAGCCGCCGCTACGTCGAGGACACCCTGGTCCTGGAGACCCGTTGGGAGACCCGTACGGGCACCGTCGACGTCGTCGACTTCATGCCGCAGCGCGACGAGGCCCCCGACCTGATGCGGATCGTGCGGGGGGTCAGCGGGAGCGTGGAGATGAGCGCGGCGCTGCGGCTGCGCTTCGACTACGGCTCGATCGTGCCGTGGGTGCGGCGGGCCGAGGGCCACCGCGTGGCGGTCGCCGGACCCGACTCGGTATGGCTGCGCAGCGAGCCGCCGGTGAAGACCTGGGGGCAGCAGTTCGCGACCTGCTCGTCGTTCACCGTCGGCGCGGGCGAGGAGGTCGCCTTCGTCCTCACCTGGCACCCCTCCCACCAGCCGCGCCCGGACCTCGTCGACCCCTTCGAGGCGCTGGAACAGACGCTCGCGGACTGGAAGGAGTGGGCGGCCCGCTGCACCTACCAGGGCCCCTACCGGGACACCGTGGTGCGCTCGCTGATCACCCTGAAGGCGCTCACCTACGCCCCGACCGGCGGCATCGTGGCCGCCGCGACGACCTCGCTGCCCGAGGAGGTCGGCGGGGTCCGCAACTGGGACTACCGGGCCTGCTGGCTGCGCGACTCCTCCCTCACCCTCGGCGCGCTGCTCTCCGCCGGGTACATCGAGGAGGCGGCGGCCTGGCGGGACTGGCTGCTGCGGGCGGTGGCCGGCGACCCGGCCGATCTCCAGATCATGTACGGGCCGGCGGGCGAGCGGCGGCTGCCCGAGACGACCCTGCCGTGGCTGCGCGGCTACGCCGACTCCGCGCCGGTGCGGATCGGGAACGCGGCCGTGGAGCAGTTCCAGCTCGACGTGTACGGCGAGGTGATGGACTCGCTCAGCCGCGCCCGCGAGGCCGGGATCCCCGCCGAGCGGCACGCCTGGAACCTCCAGCTGAGCCTGCTCGGCTTCCTGGAGTCGACCTGGCGGGAGCCCGACGAGGGGCTGTGGGAGGTCCGCGGCCCGCGCCGGCACTTCGTGCACTCCAAGGTGATGGCCTGGGTGGCGGCCGACCGGGCGGTGCGCACCCTGGAGGCCGAACCGACGCTGCCGGGCGACCCGGCGCGCTGGCGGGCGATGCGGGACGAGATCCACGCGGAGGTGTGCGCCAAGGGGTACGACCCGGTGCGCAACACGTTCACCCAGGCGTACGGCTCGCGCGAGCTGGACGCGGCGACGCTGCTGATCCCCCAGGTCGGGTTCCTGCCACCGGAGGATCCTCGGGTGCGGGGGACGGTCGACGCGGTCCGTGCGGAGCTGACCCAGGACGGCTTCGTGCGGCGCTACTCGACGGAGGGCGCCTCGGTGGACGGGCTGCCGGGCGAGGAGGGCACCTTCCTGGTCTGCTCCTTCTGGCTGGCGGACGCGCTGCGGCTGACCGGGCGGACGGAGGAGGCCCGCGAGCTGTTCGAGCGGCTGATCGGGCTGTGCAGCGACGTGGGGCTGCTCGCGGAGGAGTACGACCCGGCGACGGGCCGGCAGCTGGGGAACTTCCCGCAGGCCTTCAGCCACATCGGACTGGTGGGCACCGCCCTCGCGCTGGCCGCGCAGGAGACGGCAGGATAGGTCCATGGATCTTGGACTGAAGGACCGTGTGTACGTGGTGACCGGCGCGACGCGAGGGCTCGGCCGGGCCTCCGCGGAGGCGCTGCTCGCCGAGGGCGCGAAGGTGCTGCTGACCGGGCGCGAGGAGGGCTCGGTCGCCGCGGCGGTGGCCGAGCTCGGCCCGGGCGCGGCGGGCGTCGCCGCCGACAACGCCGACGCGGAGACCCCGGAGCGGCTGTTCACGGAGGCGCGGGCGCGGTTCGGCGGTGTCGACGGGGTGCTGATCAGCGTCGGCGGCCCGGCGCCCGGCTTCGCCGCGGACAACACGGACGAGCAGTGGGCGGCCGCCTTCGACGCGGTCTTCCTGGGCGCGGTGCGGCTCGCCCGCGCGGCGGCGGAGGTGCTGCCGGAGGGCGGGGTCATCGGCTTCGTGCTGTCCGGCTCGGTGCACGAGCCGATCCCGGGCCTGACCATCTCCAACGGGCTGCGGCCCGGCCTGGCCGGCTTCGCCAAGTCGCTCGCCAACGACCTGGGCCCGCGCGGCATCCGGGTGATCGGCCTGCTGCCGAGCCGGATCGACACCGACCGGGTCCGCTCGCTCGACGCGCTGTCCGGGGACGCCGACGCGGCCCGCGCGGCGAACGAGGCGCGGATCCCGCTGCGCCGTTACGGCACCCCGGAGGAGTTCGGCCGCACGGCCGCGTTCCTGCTCTCCCCCGCCGCCTCGTACCTGACGGGCGTGATGCTGCCGGTGGACGGCGGGGCGCGCAGCGGCTTCTGAGGCCGGATCAGTTGACCCTGCGGGCGCGGTGCTTGACCGCCCGCAGGCGGGCCTCGGTCGGCAGGGCGGGCAGCCCGGCCGAGGTGCGGGCGTTGCCCAGGGCCTGGGCGGCGAGGGTGGTCAGCGCCTCGGCCGGGGCGGCGTACGGCTCCAGGAGGAGCGCGACGCGGGTACGGGGGGCGGCGCGGCGGCCGGTGAGCGAGACCCGGGCCCGGGCGACGCCCTCCTGGGCGGCGGCGTCGGCCTCCAGGACGGCTTCCAGGGCCCGGCCGCGCAGCACGGCCTCCTCGCCGTCGCCGCTGTCGACCAGCACCTCGGCGAGCCGGGCCCGCCGGAACTGGGCGATCAGCCACCACAGGGCGAGCAGCACGACGAGCCCGAGCACGGCGATGACCACGGGCCACCACCAGCTCTCGGCGCGCCAGTGCTGCCGCTCGGCCTTGCTGAGCAGCACGTCGTCGGGGCCCGACCAGGGCCACCAGGACGGCAGGGACAGACCGAGGCCGGCCGCGAGGGCGGCGCCGCCGCCCACCACGAGCAGCAGTCCCGTGAGGGCGAGCACGATCCGGTTGACGCGCCGGAGCACGACGGTCACGCCGTCACCCCTTCCTGGGCGGCCTGGCCACCCGTACCGTCAGGGCCGGCGGACGGGCGAGGCCGAGCTCGTCGATGCCGGTGGTGAGGACGCTCTCCAGGTCGGAACGGACCTCGTCGAGCGCTCGGAAGTGCGAGACCGCCCGGACGGCCGCCTTGGCCCGGCCCACCTTGACCCGCACGGACTGCACGCCGGACACCTCCATGGCGCGGTCGCGCAGGGCGAGCGCGGCGGCCTCGCGGTCGAGTCCGGCCCGGAGGTCGGGGTGTTCGCGGCGCATCGGCAGGACGGCGCGCAGGCCCGGGGTGAGGGCGAGCAGCAGCAGCCAGAGCCCGAGGGCCACGGCGACGCCCGCGCCGACGAGTACCCAGGTGTCGTCGAGCCGGTGGGTGGCGAGGCCGTCTGCGAGGGAGCGGCGCCAGGCCATGGCGGCGTGCTCGGCCCGGACGGCCGCCACGTCGTACAGGAGCAGTCCGGCGGCGCCGAGCAGGACGGCGGCGAGGACGGCGGCGGGGATCCGCCGCACGGCCCAGAAGCGCCGCCCCGGCGGCTGCGGGCCGGAGGGGTCGTCCCGGGCGTCGGCCGGGACGGGGTCCGTGAGTACGGGACCGGAGCCGGAGCCCGGGTCCTCCGGGGCCGGTCCGGGTGCGGGGCCGGTGGTCATCGCAGGCGCTCCCGGGCCTTCTCGTGCGCGGTGTGCGCGGAGTGCAGCTTCTCCACGTGGACGGAGACCTCGTGGACCTCCAGGCCGGCGAGTTCCTCCACGCGGTGGCGGACCCGGCCCCGGACGGCGCCGCACTGGCGTCCGATGTCGGAGGGGTAGGGGAGTTCGAGGCTCACCGAGACCCGGGCGCTGTCCCGGTGCACGACCACCGAGGCGTGCGGCTTGGAGCCGCCCTTGGGGATGTGGTCGAGCGCCTCACGGGCCGCCTGGGCGGCGATCTTCGCGACGACGCGGTCGGCGACCGTGGTCGCGCCCCGGGCGGCCGCCCCCACCCGGTCCCGGGCCAGGTCCGCTGCCAACCCGGGTCACCTCCGCCGGTCGCCGTGGTCGCGGCCCCGGAAGAGGTCGCCGAACTCCAGGTCCCCGTCGAGGAAGCGGCCGGCGATGAAGCCGATCGCCCCCAGCGCGGCGACCAGGAGGAACGCGCCGAAGCCGCCGAAGTACCCGGCGAAGCCGAGCGCCATGCCGGCCACCAGGCCGACCACCGCCATGCTCATGGTTGAGCCCTTTCCGTCGTCGTGCCGTCGTGCCGTCGGCTACTGGAGCCGCGACTCCGGCTCCTCGTCCTCTTCGTCCGGCAGCTTGACGTCGCTGACGGCGATGTTGACCTCGACGACCTCCAGGCCGGTCATGCGCTCGACGGCGGCGATCACGTTCTCGCGTACGGCGCCGGCCACGTCGGAGATGGAGACGCCGTAGTCGACGACGATCTCCAGGTCGAGGGCGGTCTGTACCTCGCCGACCTCGGCCTTCACGCCCCGGGTGACGCCCGACTTGCCGCCGCCCCCGCCGGGGACGCGATCCCGGACGGCGCCGAGGGTGCGGGAGAGTCCGCTGCCCATGGCGTGGACGCCGACGACGTCGCGGGCGGCGAGACCGGCGATCTTCTCGACGACCCCGTCCGCGATCGTCGTCCGCCCCCGGGAGGCGGGGTCGCCGCCGCCGCGCTTGATCACCGGGCTCTGCTGGTCGGAATGCGTGCTGTCAGCCATCACCAGCCATCCTTCCGTGAGGCTTTTGCCTTATTTGCCCACACTAAGGGCGCTTGCCCGGTCTCGCGCCGGGGATGCGGCAGGCTGGGGCGATGACGACGGTGGACATGGGGCGCGCGACGGACCGGCTGCTGCCGCTCGGCGCGCCGGAGGACGGGGCCTGGATCGCGGAGCGCGCGGTGCGGGAGGTGCTGGCCGACGCGGCGCGGGCGGTACGGGGGACGGCGCCGGAGCCGCCGAGGTTCCGGCTCGCCGTGGCGGCGGCCGGGACGCCGTTCCCGGTGCCGCCGGGCGGGCTGCCGCCCGGGGAGCTGGGGATCGCGGTGGAGTTCGCGGCGGTCGCGGGACGGCCGCTGCCGGAGCTGGCCGGACGGCTGCGGACGGCGCTGCTCGGGGCGGCCGAGGAGGCGTTCGGCCTGGTGGTGGCGGGGGTGGACCTTCGGGTCACGGAGCTGCTCGACGCGGCCCCGGATCCGATGGCCCCCGCTCCGCCGCCCGGGCGAACCTCGCCGCCCGCCCCCGAGGACCCGGCGGCCCTGGCCGCGCTCACGGTGGCGGGCGTGGCCGCCCTCACCGACGCGTACGGGGGCCCGGTCCTGCGCACGGCCGGGGATCTGCGCCTCGAACTGGCGGTGACGGCGGGCCGGCGGGCCCTGGACGTGGCCCGCGCCGTCCGGACGGCCGTGACCGCCGCCGCCCCGGAGGCGACGACGGTCACGGTGGTGGTGTCGGAGCTGCGCTGAGGCCCGGAAGGGGCGCCCCGACGCCCGGACCCGGCGGGGGTGCCCCGAGAGGGAAGGGCAGTGACGCCCAGACCCGGCGGGAGTGCCCCGAGAAGGAGGTCAAAGACACCCGGACCCGGCGGGGGTACCCCGGGAAGGGAGGTCAGTCGCCGAGGCCCGCGAGGTCGCGCAGCCGGCGGGCCTGGGCGGCGCGCTCGGCGGTGCGCTGCTCCTCGTACGAGCGGCCCGAGGCGCCCTGGAGCAGCGCCTTGGTCTCGATGACGGCGGAGCGCGGCGCGGCGAGCAGCGCGGCGCTGAGGTCCCGTACGGCGGCGTCGAGTTCGGCGACGGGCACGGCGATGTTGGCCAGGCCGGTGCGCTCGGCCTCCTCGGCGTGGACGAACCGGCCGGTGGCGCAGATCTCCAGCGCGCGGGCGTAGCCCACGAGGGAGACGAGGGGGTGCGTGCCGGTGAGGTCCGGCACCAGGCCCAGGCTGGTCTCGCGCATGGCGAACTGCACGTCGTCGGCGACGACCCGCAGGTCGCAGGCGAGCGCCAGCTGGAAGCCGGCGCCGATGGCGTGCCCCTGGACGGCCGCGATCGACAGGATGTCGCTGCGGCGCCACCAGGTGAACGCCTCCTGGTACTCGGCGATGAGCGCGTCGAGGTCCTCCTCGGACCCGCGCGCCATCTCCAGGAAGGAAGGCTCTCCGTCGAAGCCCTCAGGCGTGAACGCCTGCCGGTCGAGGCCCGCGGAGAAGGACTTGCCCTCGCCGCGCAGGACCACGACCCGCACGCTGCCCGGGAGTGACCGGCCGGCCTCCGTCAACGCCCGCCACAGAGCGGGAGACTGGGCGTTGCGCTTCGCCGGGTTGGTCAGGGTCACCGTGGCAACGGCGTCCTCGACGGTGAGCCGTACACCGTCCTTGTCGAAAACGAGCTCAGAGTCGTCGAGCGTAGTCATGGGGGCGCCTCCGGTCCGGTGCAGCACGTCAGCCATTGCTAAGTGACTGCACAGTAACCACTCGGTCGACCGCATGGACGACCGGGTGGTCACCGGGAGATCCGGCGGACCGGCGGAACCGCCCCGATGTCAGGCCGAGGCCGCCTTCTTGCCCCGGGTCGCTCCGCCGCGTCCCCGCAGCGTGACTCCGGACTCGCTGAGCATCCGGTGGACGAATCCGTAGGAGCGGCCGGTTTCCTCGGCCAGCGCCCGGATGCTCGCACCGGAGTCGTACTTCTTCTTCAGGTCTGCCGCGAGCTTGTCGCGCGCGGCGCCGGTCACCCGGCTGCCCTTCTTCAGAGTCTCGGCCACCCGTGCCTCCTCATGGGAAGTGCGCTCTGGACTTCTCATGATCACCCCTTCCGGAGTTCCTGGCCACCCATTCGACAAGGTCCGTGCCATCGGCTTGGCCCGGACGGCCGGGAACGACACGAACGGAATAGGTCGTTCCGCAGTGCCCGGAGGTGCCCCCGGAGCCGCTCCGCGAGGGAAGTGCCAGGTCAGCGAGACGGCACGAACACCAGTACGGCGCGGGCCCTGGCGGAAGGATTCCGCAGGGCCCGCGCCGGGGGTACGAGACGCACTCACTCAGATGAAGGATCACCCATGAGCCGAATGATCCAGCCCGGCATGATCACTCCGCGATCGAGGACGGGCCGGACCGGTCCGCGCCGGTCAGGCCAGGGCGACCAGGTCCGCGTAGTCCGGGCCCCACAGGTCCTCGACGCCGTCCGGGAGCAGGATGATCCGCTCCGGGTCGAGCGCCGCGACCGCGCCCTCGTCGTGGGTGACGAGCACGACCGCGCCCTTGTAGGTGCGCAGCGCGCCGAGGATCTCCTCGCGGCTGGCCGGGTCGAGGTTGTTGGTGGGCTCGTCCAGGAGCAGCACGTTCGCCGAGGAGACGACCAGGGTCGCGAGCGCGAGCCGGGTCTTCTCGCCGCCGGAGAGCACCCCGGCCGGCTTGTCGACGTCGTCGCCGGAGAACAGGAAGGAACCGAGCACCTTGCGCACCTCGACCAGGTCGAGGTCGGGCGAGGCCGTCCGCATGTTCTCCAGGACGGAGCGCTCGGGGTCGAGGGTCTCGTGCTCCTGCGCGTAGTAGCCCAGCTTCAGGCCGTGGCCCGGGGTGACCTCGCCGGTGTCGGGCCGCTCGACCCCGCCGAGGAGGCGGAGCAGGGTCGTCTTGCCCGCGCCGTTGAGGCCGAGGATGACGACGCGGGAGCCCTTGTCGATGGCCAGGTCCACATCGGTGAAGATTTCGAGCGAGCCGTACGACTTGGACAGGCCCTCCGCGGTGAGCGGGGTCTTGCCGCAGGGCGCCGGGTCCGGGAAGCGCAGCTTGGCGACCTTGTCGGAGGCGCGGACCGCCTCCAGGCCCGACAGCAGGCGCTCGGCGCGCTTGGCCATGTTCTGCGCGGCGACCGTCTTGGTGGCCTTGGCGCGCATCTTGTCGGCCTGCGAGTTGAGCGCGGCGGCCTTCTTCTCGGCGTTCTGGCGCTCGCGCTTGCGGCGCTTCTCGTCGGCCTCGCGCTGCTGCTGGTAGAGCTTCCAGCCCATGTTGTAGACGTCGATCACGGAGCGGTTGGCGTCCAGGTAGAAGACCTTGTTGACGACGGTCTCGACCAGGTCGACGTCGTGGGAGATCACGATGAAGCCGCCGCGGTAGGTCCGCAGGTAGTCGCGCAGCCACACGATCGAGTCGGCGTCGAGGTGGTTGGTCGGCTCGTCGAGGAGCAGGGTGTCGGCGTCGGAGAAGAGGATCCGGGCCAGCTCGATCCGGCGGCGCTGACCGCCGGAGAGGGTGTGCAGCGGCTGGCCGAGGACCCGGTCGGGCAGGCCGAGCGCGGCGGAGATGGTGGAGGCCTCGGCCTCGGCCGCGTACCCGCCCTTGGTGAGGAACTCGGTCTCCTGGCGCTCGTACTGCCGCATCGCCTTGTCGCGGGTGGCGCCGGCGCCGGTGGCGATGCGCTCCTCGTTCAGGCGCATCTTGCGGATCAGGGTGTCGAGGCCGCGGGCCGACAGGATGCGGTCGCGGGCCAGCACGTCGAGGTCGCCGGTGCGCGGGTCCTGCGGCAGGTAGCCGACCTCGCCGGAGCGGGTGATGGTGCCGCCGGCCGGCTGCCCCTCGCCCGCGAGGCACTTGGTGAGCGTGGTCTTGCCCGCTCCGTTGCGGCCGACGAGGCCGATGCGGTCGCCCTTGGCGACACGGAAGGAAGCGGACTCGATGAGGACGCGGGCGCCGGCGCGCAGCTCGATTCCGGAAGCGGTGATCACGGACAGACTCCAGGGCGGTGGGAAGGGCGGAAGGACGGCTGATGCGGGCTTCGACGCCGCTAATGCACCCAGAGGAGACAGACCATGCGGTCAGTCTAACGGGCCTTTGCAACTGATTTTCGGCCGTGCGGCATACCTCACATGCTTCGCAAAAGGGGTGACGGGCGACGGAAGCCTCGATACTCGGCAGAAACGCGGAGGGCGGTGGGCATGCAGTTCGACGACGACGCCGATCTGGACACCTCGGAGGTCAAGGACGTCCGCGGCAGCCGGGTGCCGGGCGGCAGGGCCACCATCGGCGGCGGGATCGCCGGCGTCATCGCGCTGATCCTGGGCCTGCTCTTCGGGGTGGGCCCCGAGCAGCTGGGCCTGTCCTCGGGCGGCGACGAACCGGCCGTGACGGCCTCCTCCGCGAGCCAGGTGAGCCAGACCTGCAAGAAGGGCGCGGACGCGAACGCCCGCGAGGACTGCCGGATCGTGGCGGTCGTCAACAGCGTGCAGGACTTCTGGCGGGCCGAGTACGCCCGGCGCGGCCGGCAGTACGCGCCGGCCGCGACCGTGATGTTCACCCAGCGGGTGAACACCGCCTGCGGCACGGCGACCTCGGCCGTCGGCCCGTTCTACTGCCCGGGCGACCGCCGGGTCTATCTGGACCTCGGCTTCTTCGACGAGCTGCGCACCAAGTTCGGCTCGACCGGCGGGCCCTTCGCGCAGGCGTACGTGGTGGCGCACGAGTACGGGCACCACGTCCAGAACCTCATGGGGACGCTGGCCAAGGCGCAGGACGGGCGGACCGGGGCGAACTCCGACGCGGTACGGGTGGAGCTCCAGGCCGACTGCTACGCGGGCGTGTGGGCGCGGCACGCGACGACCACCCCCGACGACAAAACCGGCCGGCCGCTGCTGACCCGGTTGACCGAGGAGGACATCCGCGACGGTCTGGACGCCGCCGCGGCGGTCGGCGACGACCGGATCCAGGAGCGCTTCCAGGGCCGGGTGACGCCCGAGACCTGGACGCACGGCTCGGCGGCGCAGCGGCAGCAGTGGTTCTCCACCGGCTACCGCACGGGCGACCCGGCGCGCTGCAACACCTTCCGGTGAAGGGCGGCCTCCGGCGGCCTGTCAGTGGTGACTGCCAGACTGAGATCCAGGTCACATCAATCACCGGAGAGGAAGTGATCGGGATGGCTGAGGCACCCGACATCTGTCCGACACTGCGGTACGAGGACGCGAAGGCCGCCATCACGCTGCTCACCGAGGCGTTCGGCTTCACGGCGACCGCGGTGTACGAGGGCGAGGACGGGCGTGTGATGCACGCGGAGCTCGCGTACGGGAACGGGATGGTGATGCTCGGCAGCGCGGGCTCGGGCAGCCAGTTCGACAAGCTGATGGCCCGCGGCGGCCCGACGGGGATCTACGTGCGCGTCGCGGACGTGGACGAGCACCACGCCCGGGCCGTGGCCCACGGCGTCGAGATCGCGATGCCGCCCACCGACCAGGACTACGGCTCCCGGGACTACATGGCCCTGGACGGCGAGGGCAACGTGTGGAGCTTCGGGACGTACGCCCCCGGCGCCGCGGCCGGGTAGCGGCCCCGCCCGGCGGCCCGCACCGGCGAGGCGGGTAGCGGGTCCCTCCGGTCGATCGGCCGGAGGGACCCGGGCAGGTCAGGCGCCGCCCGTGTGGACCTGGAAGGCGGCCCGGCGGACCGCCTTCGCCAGGGCCGGGTCGGGGTGCGCCGCGGCGAGCGCGACCAGGACCTGGACGGTACGGGGGTGGCCGACGGCCCTGACCGCGTCGAGCAGCGCGGGGACGGTGCCCTGCACGGCCGACTCCAGGTGCCGTACGAGCAGGGTGCTCTCGCCGTGGTCGGCGACGGCCGCGGCGGTGTCCACCCAGAGCCAGGTCGCCTCCTCCCGGGTGAGCACCTCGGGGGCGTCGTCGGGGTCGGCGCCCTCGTACTCGGCGAGCCACAGCAGCGCGTACGGGCGCAGCGAGGTCTCGGTGAGCGCGGCGCGGACCTCGGGCTCGGCCGGGCCGCCGACCACCCGCAGGGCCTCGAAGGCGAGGCCGCGCAGCAGGGCGTCCTCGCCGCGGGCCACGGCGAGGAGCTCGCCGACGGCGCTGGAGAGGGTGCGGGCGGCGAGCCAGGCGCGGTACTCGTCGCGGGCCGGGCCCGGGGTGAGGCGGGCGCAGCCGCGCAGCATGTCCTCGGCGGACTGCTCGATGTTGCCGGCGGGGCTCTGCGCGGCGACGCAGATCTGCTCCAGCTTGACCCAGACCGCCCAGTTCCCGAGCGGGGTCAGGGTGGCCTGGCCGGTGCCCAGGGTCAGGGCGCCGACGGCGGCCAGTCCCTCCAGGGCCCAGTCGAGGAGCGCGGGCAGCCCTTCGGAGGCGGGGGCGGTCTCGACGGCGGTGCCGGGGGCCGGAACCTCGCAGCGCTCCTCGCGCAGCTCCTCGACGCGCTGCCCGAGCAGGTCGAGCAGGGTCGGCACCGGGACGGGCCCGGCGGAGAGCTGGAGCAGCGAGAGGACCTGCGGGACGGCTTCGACGACCTCGGCGACGGCGCCGGGGGCGACGGCCTCGGGCACCGGGTGGACCAGCGACCAGGCGTCGAAGAGGGCGACCCAGCCGCGCAGCACGGCGGAGTCGTCGCGGTCCCAGGCGTGCAGCCGCCAGCCGGGGCGGGCGGTGTCGCCGTGCAGTTCGACGAGTCCGGCGAGCCGGGCGCGGTCCCAGCCGGCCCGGACCTGGTCGGGCGTCAGGGCGAGTGCGGCGGCGGCCCGTTCCCCGTCGACGACGTCCGGGGGCGCCGTCTCGGCGTTGCGGTCGACGGCGGCCCAGCGGGCGATGCGTACGGCGTCGGCCAGCACGGCGCGGGCCTGGCCGGCCAGGACGGCACGGGGCGGTGTCCCCTCGGGCGGGCGCGGCGCCGGGCGGGTGCGCCGGGTCGTCACGGCCCGCCGCGCGGTGGCGAGGGCCCGCGGACGGACGAGTCGGAGTCTGGAGTTGCGCGCCAATGGTTCATCGGGCTTTCGAGACGTCACGGGGGCAGTCTTCCCGCTGACGGCCCGAAAGCCCAATCGGAATCCGCAACGCCGGTGCATTGGTCCACGCTTCGGGGCGGCCCGGGGCGGCTGGGGACGGCTGGGGGACGGCGGCTCCGGGACCGGGGCGCGCGGCGCGCGCGGCGCGTTCCCGTACGAGTCCCCCGTCCGGCCGCTAGACGAGCGGCGTCATGAAGCGCCGCAGGGCCTCCTCGTAGCGGACCGGGTCCGCGTTCCACATGGCCGCGTGCGGGGCGTTGCCGACGGTGGTGAGGGTGACCAGGTCGGGGCGGAGGGCGGCCAGCCGTTGCGAGCGGTCCCAGGGGGCGATCGTGTCGTCGGGTCCGTGGAAGACGAGGGTCGGCACGCGCAGCGCGGCGGGGTCGGCGGCCTCCGCGAGCCGGTCGCCGTGCAGGCCGGTCCTGCCCTGGGCGGCGCGGACGGCGAGCGGGACGAGGGGGCCGGGGACCCCGCGGGCGGCGGCGAGGTTGCGCAGGGTCGCCTCCCAGTCGAGGACCGGGGAGTCCAGGACCAGGCCGCGGATCCGGTCCCGGACCCCGGAGCCCGCGGCGGCGTGCAGGGCCATCGCGGCGCCCGCGCCCCAGCCGTGCAGGACGACCTGTCCGGCACCCCGGCGGACGGCGTAGCGGATGGCGGCGTCGACGTCGCGCCACTCGGAGTCGCCCAGGTGGGCGAGGCCGTCGGGGGCGGCGGGGGCGCCCTCGTCGCCGCGGTAGGCGGGGACGAGGACGGGGACCTGCCGGCGGTGGAGGAAGGGGAGCAGGTTGAGGGCGTGCTCGCGGGTGGCGCCGAGGCCGTGCAGGGCGATCACCCAGGTGGAGTGGGCGCCGGGGACGAGCCAGGCGGGGAGGTTGCCGAGTTCGCCGGGGATCTCGACGTCCTCGTGGGGCAGGCCGAGGGCGGTCTCGGGGGTGCCGCAGTGCAGCTGGGGGGTGAAGCGGACGCGGGCGCCGGTGGAGAGGGTGCCGAGTTCGACCCGTTCGAGCCGGCGCACCACGGTGTCGGCGGTGTGCGGGACCCGGTCGAGGACGGGGCCGACGACCGCGTGCAGTCCGGCGGCCTCGATCCCGTAGGTGCCGGGGCGCAGGGAGGCCAGGCTGCGGGTCAGGGTGATCCGGCCGGGTCCGGTGGCGTGCACGGTCAGTTTGGGGTCGCCCGGGAGGGGGCGCCCTGACGGCACCCCCAGGGCGGCGTCGCTGGCGTACCGGCCGGCCGCAACCGCGGCCGCGCCGACACCGATCACTGTGGTGACGGCCGCTGCCGTCGCTGTAGCCGGGCGCACGCTCCCAGTGTCGGCAGAGGGCGGGAAGGCTGCCACCGGCGGGCCCCCTGACGAGTGACATGGGTCTCCCCGGCGGGGTCGTCCGTACGGCTGACGGGGTGCGCGGGCGGGGCGACGACGGGCTCCGGGGGGTCCATGGGACGGAACGGGCGGAGAGGGGCCGAAGGGGTGCGAGTCGCATGCGTCCCGGTACGGCGGGGCTTACCCCGGGTCGCACCCTGACCGCATGGTGGACAGGCGTGCCGTCCGGGAGGGATCCGGGGCGGAACCGGAGGCGGAAACGGAATGCCGGGACCCCGGTTGGGGACACCACACAGCCCGACCCAGTTCATCTTCCGTTCACCCAGGTTGCGTACGTTCGACGAGCCACTGACGTCAAACGATTGCCTGGGTAAATGGAACACATCACGCTGCTGCTCGCGATTGTGGTCGTGACAGCTCTCGTGTTCGATTTCACGAACGGTTTCCACGACACCGCCAACGCGATGGCGACGACCATCTCGACCGGTGCTCTCAAGCCCAAGACGGCGGTGGCCATGTCCGCCGTGCTGAACCTCGTCGGCGCGTTCCTGTCCGTGGAGGTCGCCAAGACGATCTCCGGCGGGATCATCAACGAAGAGGGCATTCGTACAGAAGTGATCTTCGCGGCGCTCGTCGGCGCCATCCTGTGGAACCTGCTGACCTGGCTGCTCGGTCTGCCGTCCAGCTCCTCCCACGCCCTGTTCGGCGGCCTGATCGGCGCCGCCGTGATGTCGGCGGGCTGGGGCGCGGTCAACGGCCCGACCATCGTCACCAAGGTCCTGATCCCCGCCGTCGCCGCGCCGATCGTCGCCGGTCTGGCCGCGATGGTCGCCACCCGCCTGACGTACCGCCTCGGCGCGAAGTCGAACACCGGGACGAAGGCCACCGCCAAGGGCTACCGGGCCGGCCAGATCGCCTCCGCCGGTCTCGTCTCGCTCGCCCACGGCACCAACGACGCCCAGAAGACGATGGGCATCATCACCCTCGCCCTGGTCACCGGCGGCGTCCTCGCCCCCGGCTCCAACCCCCCGATGTGGGTCATCGTCGCCGCGGGCATCGCGATCGCGCTCGGCACCTACCTCGGCGGCTGGCGCATCATCCGCACCATGGGCAAGGGCCTCACCGACCTCCAGCCGCAGCAGGGCTTCGCCGCCCAGACCAGCGCCGCCACGGTCATCCTGGCCTCCTCGCACCTGGGCTTCTCGCTCTCCACCACCCAGTCCTGCTCGGGTGCCGTGATGGGCGCCGGCCTCGGCCGCAAGGGCGGTGTCGTCCGCTGGTCGACCGCCACCCGGATGTTCGTCGCCTGGGGTCTGACCCTGCCCGCCGCGGCCCTGGTCGGCGCCGGCGCCGAGTTCCTCACCAAGCAGGGCCCCTGGGGCATCGGCGCCGTCGCGGTCCTCCTGGTCGCCGGCTCCGGGGTCATCTGGTCGCTCTCCCGCCGCAAGCCGGTCGACCACAACAACGTCACGGCCGACGACCTCGACGCCCCCGCCGAGCCCGCGGGCGTCGTGACCACCGCCATCGCGGCCGTCACCCCGCCGCCGGCGGCCGGCTCCGTCGCCGCCGTCACGGACACGGGCCTGAAGACCACCATCCCCACCCCGGGCCCCACGGACCCGGCCGCTCCCCCGGCCCCCGCCGCCGCGGTCTAAGGAACTGGAACCAAGCATGAAGATCGACTGGGCAGCCCTCGGCTCCGTCTTCGGAGTCAGCCTCGTGGCGACCGTCGCCCTGGTGGGCCTCTTCACCCTCGGTGTCATGGGCCTCTCCAAGCAGGAGGAGGCGGCCGCGAACGGCGGCTCCGCCGGCCTGGCCCGCACGGGCGCCTACGCCTGCTTCGCCCTGTGCGCGGCAGCCGTGGCCTACGGCATCTACCTGATCGTCATCTGACGCGCTCCACCGCGCGTCGTCCGAGGCGACGAGCACGAGGGCCGGGCGGTCCGCACCATCGGGTGCGGGCCGCCCGGCCCTCGTGTCTGTGGCGCTCCGCACAGTGACCCGACGCAGGTCAAGGGTGAGTTGACGGCTGTTCGCGCAGCGTGGTGGACTGCCGGGGCCATTACGGCGGCAGTAGAGGAAGTCCGGTGCGAATCCGGCGCGGTCCCGCCACTGTGACCGGCCCCCCGGGGCCGGGAGTCAGGAACTCTCGCCGCCGGTCACGTCGATCCAGGGCGCGGACCCTGAGTGAGGACAGAGCGCCATGCCCGGCCGCGGCCTCAGCCTTCCCGGTACCACCGGCGCCTCCGGCGTCACCCGTGCCACCACCGTCTTCGCGTACGGAGCGGCCGCCGGCCTCGCCGTCGACCTGCTCGCGGGCGACCCCCGCCGCGGCCATCCCGTCGCCGCCTTCGGCCGGGCCGCCGGCGCCGTCGAGAAGCGCCTGCTGCGCGACCACCGCGGCTGGGGCGCCCTGCACACCGCCGTCTGCGCCGGCTCCACCGTGGCCCTCGGCGCGCTGGCCGCCCGTACGGTACGGGGCAGCCGCACCGCCACCGTCGCCCTGACCGCCGCCTCCGTGTGGGCCGTCGTCGGCGGCACGACCCTGGGCCGCGAGGCCCGTGCGATCGGCGGGGCGCTCGCGGCCGGGGACCTGGAGGTCGCCCGGGAGCGCCTGCCGCACCTGTGCGGACGCGACCCGCACTCCCTGGACGGTCCCGCGATGGCCCGCGCGGTCGTCGAGTCGGTCGCCGAGAACACCTCCGACGCCGTCGTGGGCGCCCTGTTCTGGGGCGCCGTCGCGGGCGTGCCCGGCCTGGTCGGCTTCCGGGCGGTCAACACCCTGGACGCGATGGTCGGCCACAAGTCGCCGACGTACCGGCGCTTCGGCTGGGCCTCGGCCCGGCTCGACGACCTCGCCGGCTGGCCCGGCGCCCGGCTCACCGCCGTCCTCGCCACCGTCGCCGGCGGGAACCCGGGCGGCGCCGCCCGGGCCTGGCGCGCCGACGCGGCCCAGCACCCCAGCCCCAACGCGGGCCCCGTGGAGGCGTCCTTCGCGGGCGCGCTCGGCGTACGGCTCGGCGGGACGCTGGCGTACGGCGGGCGGATCGAGCACCGGCCCGTCCTCAACGGGGCGGGGCGGCCCGTCGAGGTCGCCGACATCGACCGGGCGGTACGCCTGTCCCGCCGGGTCACCGGACTGACCCTGGCCGCCTGCGTCGGCGGCCGGATGATCGCGAGCGCGCTGAAGCGGAGGAACGCATGAGGGGTGGGGGGCTGCTGGTCGCCGGCACCACGTCCGACGCGGGCAAGAGCGTCGTCACGGCCGGCATCTGCCGCTGGCTGGTCCGGCAGGGGATCAAGGTCGCGCCGTTCAAGGGGCAGAACATGTCCCTGAACTCCTTCGTGACCCGGGAGGGCGCCGAGATCGGCCGCGCCCAGGCCATGCAGGCGCAGGCCGCCCGCGTCGAGCCCACCGCGCTGATGAACCCGGTGCTCCTGAAGCCCGGCTCCGACCGCTCCAGCCAGGTCGTCCTCATGGGGAAGCCGGTCGGCGAGATGAGCGCCCGCGGCTACCACGGCGGACGGCAGGCGACGCTCTTCGAGCCCGTGATGGCGTGCCTGGAGGAACTGCGGGGCACGTATGACGCCGTGATCTGCGAGGGGGCGGGCAGCCCGGCCGAGATCAACCTGCGGCGCACGGACATCGTGAACATGGGCATCGCGCGGGCCGCGCGGCTGCCCGTCGTGGTCGTCGGCGACATCGACCGGGGCGGGGTGTTCGCCCAGTTCTTCGGGACGACGGCCCTGCTCGCCCCCGAGGACCAGGCGCTCGTCGCCGGGTACCTGGTGAACAAGTTCCGCGGCGACGTGACGCTCCTGGAGCCCGGCCTCGACATGCTCCACGGCCTCACCGGGCGCCGCACCCTCGGTGTCCTGCCGTACGCGCACGGGCTCGGCATCGACGAGGAGGACGGGCTGCGGGTGTCGCTGCGCGGCACCGTCCGCGAGTCCGTGGTGGCGCCGCCGGTCGGCGCCGACGTGCTGCGGGTCGCCGTCTGCGCCGTCCCCCTGATGTCCAACTTCACCGACGTGGACGCGCTGGCCGCCGAGCCGGGCGTGGTGGTCCGGTTCGTGGACCGGCCCGAGGAGCTCGTCGACGCGGACCTGGTGGTCGTCCCCGGCACCCGCGGCACCGTGAAGGCCCTCGCCTGGCTGCGGGAACGCGGCCTGGCCGACGCGCTGGCCCGGCGCGCCGCCGAGGGACGTCCGGTGCTCGGCGTCTGCGGCGGCTTCCAGGCGCTCGGCGAACGGATCGAGGACGAGGTCGAGTCGCGGGCCGGCGTGGTCGACGGGCTCGGGCTGCTGCCCGTACGGATCCGCTTCGGGGTCGAGAAGACCCTGGCCCGGCCGGTCGGCGAGGCGCTCGGCGAGCGCGTCGAGGGGTACGAGATCCACCACGGCGTCGCCACCGTCGAGGGCGGCGAGCCCTTCCTCGACGGCTGCCGGGTCGGCGCGGTCTGGGGCACCCACTGGCACGGCTCGCTGGAGAGCGACGGCTTCCGCCGCGCCTTCCTGCGCGAGGTCGCCGCCGCGGCCGGCCGCCGCTTCGTCCCGGCCCCGGACACCTCGTTCGGCGCGCTCCGCGAGGAGCAGCTGGACCGGCTGGGCGACCTGATCGAGGAGCACGCCGACACGGACGCGCTGCTGCGGCTCATCGAGGAGGGCGCCCCGACGGGACTGCCGTTCGTGCCGCCGGGGGCGCCGTGAACGCCGCGCCCGCACCGTCTTTCCCGCCCGCCCCGACCCGCGTACGACTCGAAGGAGTGATCACCCGATGAGCACCCGCTATCCGTTCACCGCCGTCGTCGGCATGGACGATCTGCGGCTCGCGCTGCTGCTGAACTCGGTCAGCCCGGCGGTGGGTGGCGTCCTCGTGCGCGGCGAGAAGGGCACCGCGAAGTCCACCGCCGTGCGGGCACTCGCCGAGCTGCTGCCGTCGGTGGCCGTCGTCGCGGACTGCCGCTTCAGCTGTGACCCGGCCGCACCCGACCCGGGCTGCCCGGACGGGCCGCACGGCGCCGGGGCGGCCGACGCGCGGCCCGCGCGGATGGTCGAGCTGCCGGTCGGCGCGTCCGAGGACCGGCTCGTCGGCGCCCTCGACATCGAGCGGGCGCTCGCCGAGGGCGTGAAGGCCTTCGAGCCCGGACTGCTCGCCGCCGCGCATCGAGGGATCCTCTACGTCGACGAGGTCAACCTCCTGCACGACCACTTGATCGACCTCCTGCTCGACGCCGCCGCCATGGGGCAGTCGCACGTCGAGCGCGAAGGCGTCTCCGTACGGCACGCCGCGCGGTTCCTGCTGGTCGGCACCATGAACCCCGAAGAGGGCGAACTGCGGCCGCAGTTGCTCGACCGGTTCGGGCTGACCGTGGAGGTCGCCGCCTCCCGGGTTCCCGAGCAGCGGGTCGAGGTGGTCCGGCGGCGGCTCGCCTTCGAGGACGACCCGGCCGCGTTCGCCGCCCGCTGGGCCGGCGAGGAGGCGGCGCTGCGCGAACGGATCGTCGCCGCGCGGGAGTTGCTGCCGAAGGTGGCGCTCGGTGACGCGGTGCTCCTCCAGATCGCCGCGACCTGCGCCGCGTTCGAGGTGGACGGCATGCGCGCCGACATCGTGATGGCCCGGACCGCGACCGCGCTCGCCGCGTGGGCGGGGCGGACCGAGGTCACGTCGGAGGACGTGCGACAGGCCGCGCTGCTGGCCCTTCCGCACCGGCGGCGGCGCGCGCCCTTCGACGCCCCCGGGCTCGACGAGGACAAGCTGGACGAGACGCTGGAGCAGTTCAAGGGCGAGGACGAGCCGGACCCCGACCCGGAGCCCGACGGCCCGGACGGTCCGGGCGACGGCGGTCCCGGCGGAGGCGGTGGCGGAGGCGGGATCCCGCCGCAGGGCGACGGGCCCGCGCCCGAGAACGACGGCGCCGCGCCCGAGGAGGCCCCGGCCCCCGAGGAGTCCCCCGCCCCTGCCCCCTCCCCCGCGCCGCAGAACAGCGGCTCCGGCTCCGGCTCCGGCTCGGGTGAGCGCGCCGCCGTCCGGGCCGCCGAGCCGTTCCGTACGAAGATGCTGAGCGTGCCCGGCCTCGGCGAGGGCGCCGCCGGGCGCCGCTCCCGGGCCCGCACCGAGCACGGCCGCACCACCGGCGCCACCCGCCCCCGGGGCGCGCTGACCAAGCTGCACCTGGCCGCCACCGTGCACGCCGCCGCCCCGCACCAGAAGGCGCGCGGGCGCAGCGGCCCCGGTCTGGTGGTGCGCCGGGACGACCTGCGGCAGGCGACCCGCGAGGGCCGGGAGGGCAACCTGGTGCTGTTCGCCGTGGACGCCTCCGGTTCGATGGCGGCCCGGCAGCGGATGGGCGCGGTGAAGGGCGCCGTGCTGTCGCTGCTGCTCGACGCCTACCAGCGGCGCGACAAGGTCGGTCTGATCACCTTCCGGGGCCGGGACGCGGAGCTCGCGCTGCCGCCGACCTCGTCGGTGGACGCGGCCGCCACCCGGCTCGAACAGCTCCCGACGGGCGGCCGTACGCCGCTGTCGGCCGGGCTGCTCAAGGCGCACGACGTGCTGCGGATCGAGCGCCTGAGGGACCCCTCGCGCCGCCCGCTGCTCGTGGTCGTCACCGACGGCCGCGCGACCGGCGGCGGCGCCGATCCGCTGGCGCTGGCCGCCCGCGCCGCGCGGCTGCACGCCGCCGACGGCACGGCGAGCGTCGTCGTGGACTGCGAGACGGGACCGGTGCGGCTGGGCCTCGCCGGGAACCTCGCCCGTGAACTCGGCGGCACCGCCGTCACCCTGGACGAGCTGCGCGCGGACGCGATCGCGGGTCTCGTCAGGGACGTGAGGGACGTACAGGACAACCGCTCTGCCAGGAGGGCCGCCTGATGCCACAGGGACAGCCGACCGTCGTTCCCGACGACGGTCTCACCACCCGCCAACGCCGCAACCGCGCACTCGTGATGGTGCACACGGGCGTCGGCAAGGGGAAGTCGACCGCCGCGTTCGGCATGGCGCTGCGCGCCTGGAACCAGGGGTGGCCGATCGGGGTGTTCCAGTTCGTCAAGTCCGCCAAGTGGAAGGTCGGCGAGGAGAACGCCCTCAAGGCGCTCGGTGAGACCGGCAAGGGCGGCACGGTCACCTGGAACAAGATGGGCGAGGGCTGGTCCTGGATCCAGCGCGAGGTCGCCGAGGGCGAGCAGTCGCACGAGGAGAAGGCCCGGGAGGGCTGGGAGCAGGTCAAGCGGGACCTCGCCGAGGAGAAGTACCGGTTCTACGTCCTCGACGAGTTCGCGTACCTGCTGCACTGGGGCTGGATCGACGTCAAGGAGGTCGTCGAGGTGCTGCGGGACCGTCCCGGTCAGCAGCACGTCGTCATCACCGGCCGCAACGCCCCGCAGGAGCTCGTGGACTTCGCGGACCTCGTGACCGACATGTCGAAGGTGAAGCACCCGATGGACGCGGGTCAGAAGGGCCAGCGGGGCATCGAGTGGTAGCACGTCTCGTCATCGCCGCGCCCTCCTCGGGCGCGGGCAAGACCACGGTCGCGACCGGCCTGATGGCCGCGTTCGCCGGCCGTGGTCTCGCGGTCTCCCCGCACAAGGTCGGACCGGACTACATCGACCCGGGCTACCACGCGCTGGCCACCGGCCGCCCGGGGCGCAACCTCGACGCGTACATGTGCGGTACGGAGCTGATCGCGCCGCTCTTCGCGCACGGCGCGCGGGGCTGCGACCTGGCGGTCGTCGAGGGCGTGATGGGGCTGTACGACGGTGCCGCCGGGCAGGGCGAGCTGGCCTCCACCGCGCAGGTGGCGAAGCTGCTGCGGGCGCCGGTGGTGCTCGTCGTGGACGCCTCCTCGCAGTCCCGGTCGGTGGCCGCGCTGGTGCACGGCTTCGCGTCCTGGGACCCGCGGGTGCGGCTGGGCGGCGTGATCCTCAACAAGGTCGCGACCGACCGGCACGAGCTGCTGCTGCGGGAGGCGCTGGAGGAGTCGGGCGTACCGGTGCTCGGGGTGCTGCGGCGGGCGCCCGCCGTGGCGACGCCCTCGCGGCACCTGGGTCTGGTGCCGGTCGCCGAGCGGCAGGCCGCGGCCGTGGAGGCGGTGGCGGCGCAGGCGGAGCAGGTGCGGGCCGGGTGCGACCTGGAGGCCCTGCTCGCGCTGGCGCGGAGCGCGCCGGAGCTGCACGACGCGCCGTGGGTGCCCGAGCCGGTCGACCGGCCGGAGGCCGGCGGTTCGGCCGCGCGCCCGGTCGTCGCCGTCGCCGGTGGCGCGGCCTTCACCTTCTCGTACGCCGAGCACGCCGAGCTCCTGACGGCCGCCGGGGCCGAGGTGGTCACCTTCGACCCGCTGCGGGACGAGGCGCTGCCCGAGGGGACGCGCGGGCTCGTCATAGGGGGCGGGTTCCCCGAGATGTACGGCGAGCAGCTGTCGGCGAACGAGCCGTTGCGGAAGGCCGTCGCCGAGCTCGCCGCCTCGGGTGCGCCGGTCGCGGCGGAGTGCGCCGGGCTGCTGTACCTGGCGCGGTCGCTGGACGGGCGGCCGATGTGCGGGGTGCTCGACGCCGACGCGCGCATGTCGGAGCGGCTGACGCTGGGGTACCGGGACGCGGTCGCCGTGAGCGACAGCGTGTTGGCGGCGGCGGGGACCCGGATGCGGGGGCACGAGTTCCACCGCACGGTGATCGAGCCGGGTGCCGGGGCGCTCGCGGCCTGGGGGCTGCGGCAGCCGGAGCGCCGGGTGGAGGGCTTCGTGCAGGGCGGGGTGCACGCGAGCTATGTGCACACGCACTGGGCGGGGGCCCCGGGCGCGGCCGCGCGTTTCGTGGAGCACTGCGCGTGAGCTCAGCCGCCGGACAGGCCCACCACGAGCCAGATGAAGGCCACGCCGGCCACCGTGCACAGCAGGGTGGTGAGGGCGGGGTGGTCGTGGTGGGCCTCGGGCAGGATCTCGGCGGCGGCGAGGTAGAGCAGGGCGCCGCCGAAGAAGCCGAGATAGCTGCCGAGCAGTTCCTCCGGAAGGGTGAACAGCAGGGTGGAGGCGGCGCCGACGAGCGGGGCGACCGCGTCGGCGACGAGCATGGCGACGGCCTTGCGGCGGGCGTTCCCGTACAGGCTGGTGATCGTGTACGTGTTGAAGCCGTCGGCGAAGTCGTGGGTGATGACGGCGAGCGCGACGGTCGCGCCCATGCCGCCGCCGACCTGGAAGGCGGCGCCGAGGGCGATGCCGTCCATGAGGCTGTGTCCGACCATCGCGGCGGCGGCCGTGAGTCCGACCTGCGGGGTCCGCTCCCCCGGCTCGGCGCCGTGCGCGGCGCTGCGGACCGCGAGGAGACGTTCCATCACGTGGGCGAGGAGGAAGCCGCCGACGAAGAGCAGCAGGGCCTGGGGGACGCCGAAGACCTTCTGGCCGGCGGCGTCCATGGCCTCGGGGAGCAGGTCGAGTCCGACGACGCCGAGCATGAGGCCGCCGGCGAGGCCGAGGACGAGGTGGCGCCGGTCGGTGACGCGCTGGGCGGTCCATCCGCCGAACAGCGTCATCAGGAACGCGCCGAGCGCGACGACTACAGCCATGGGCCTTTGCTATCCGATGGCGGCGCGTCCGCGCACCTCGAAGCGGGGGTCCGGGTCGTGGTGGGGGTCGGGGCCCGGTCCGGGGCCGGGGCGGCGGAGGTGCTGGGGCTGATCGGGTCGGCGCTGCGCGAGGCGGGGCTCGACGGCGGTGCCGTGGGCGCGCTCGCGACGCTGGAGGCGCGGGCCGTGGAGCCGGGGGTCGTGGGGGCGGCGGCGCGGCTGGGGGTGCCGGTGCGGGCGTTCCGGAGCGAGGAGCTGGCCGGGGTGCCCGTACCGCATCCTTCGGGGCGGGCGCTGGCCGCGACGGGGACGGCGTCCGTGGCGGAGGCGGCGGCGCTGCGGGCGGCGGGGCCGGGGGCGGTGCTGGTGGTGCCGAAGCGGCGGACGCGGAGCGTGACGTGCGCGGTCGCGCGTTCCGTCGCGGGGTGGCCGGATGAGGTGGGTCCGCCGAACGAAGATGCCTTAGCCGTACGGTTGTTGGGTCGGGGCCACGGGTACATCGCAGGCGAGCCCGGCTCATCCCCCACAGGCAGCATCCCCACGCGCACCATCCCCACCCCCACCCCCCACACGACGGCGGCCATGGACATCCACACTCATGCTGATGCACACGATCTACGTCACCACGGCGACGCAGAGGTCCGGGACGAGAAGCTGATCGACCTCGCGGTCAACGTCCGGACGAACACGCCGCCGGAGTGGCTGCGGGAGCGGATCGCGGGCTCCCTGACCGGTCTGGCCGCCTACCCCGACGGGCGGGTGGCGCGGGCGGCGGTGGCCGAGCGGCACGATCTGCCGGCCCGGCGGGTGCTGCTGACGGCGGGCGCGGCGGAGGCGTTCGTGCTTCTGGCGCGGGCGCTGCCGGCGCGGCGGCCGGTCGTGGTGCATCCGCAGTTCACCGAGCCGGAGGCGGCGCTGCGGGACGCCGGGCACGAGGTGGCGCGGGTGCTGCTGCGCGAGGAGGACGGTTTTCGGCTGGATCCGGCGGCGGTGCCGGAGGAGGCCGATCTGGTGGTGATCGGCAATCCGACCAACCCGACGTCGGTGCTGCATCCGGCGGAGGCGATCGCGGCGCTGGCCCGGCCCGGGCGGACGCTGGTGGTCGACGAGGCGTTCATGGACGCGGTGCCGGGCGAGCGGGAGTCGCTGGCCGGGCGGACGGACGTGCCGGGTCTGGTGGTGCTGCGGAGCCTGACGAAGACCTGGGGTCTGGCGGGGCTGCGGATCGGCTATGTGCTGGCGGAGCCGGAGACGATCGCCGCGCTGGAGCGCGTGCAGCCGCTGTGGCCGGTGTCGACGCCGGCGCTGGTGGCGGCGGAGGCGTGCATGGCGCGGGCCGCGCTCGCGGAGGCGGAGGAGGCGGCTCACCGGATCGGCCGGGAGCGGGCGCATCTGCTGGCGGGGCTCGCTGAGTTCGACGAGGTGCGGGTGGTCGAGGCGGCGGAGGGCCCGTTCGTGCTGGTGCGGATCGAGGGCGCGGACGCGGTGCGGGAACGGCTGCGGGGGCTCGGGTTCGCGGCGCGGCGCGGGGACACCTTCCCGGGGCTCGACCGGAACTGGCTGCGGCTCGCGGTGCGGGACCGGGCGACGACGAACCGCTTCCTCCAGGCCCTGGACCAGGCGCTGTTGATGCTGGGCTGAGCGGCGGGACCCTCGCCGGGGGCGGTGCCGCACCTGCGGCACCGCCCCCGGCGTCCCCTTGGCCCCCTCGGGCCGGACCCCCTCGGGCGGTCGGGCGCGGGGCGGTCAGCCGCGGGCGCGGGCGCGTCCGCGGGCGAGCAGCATCGAGCCGCCGCCCACGCCGAGGAGCAGGAGGGCGCCGCCGGCCAGGTACGGCGTCATGGAGCTGCCTCCGGTCTCGGCGAGGTTCTCGGTGGGGGTGGTGCCGCCGTTGTTCGTCTTCACGCCGGTGTCGTGGCTGGGCGGGGTGGAGGGCTGCTGCGAGGGCTGCTCGGACGGCTGCTGCGAGGGCTGCTCGCTCGGGCGCTCGGTGGGCCGCTCGGTCGGCTTGCTCCCGGCCGGGGTGGCGCAGGTGGCCTCGGCGAGGGTGATCGTGCCGCCGACCTCGGCGACGTTGAGGTTGAGCGGGTTGACCGTGACCTTCAGCTCCAGGGCGGTGGCGGCGGCGGTGCGGGAGGTGGTGGAGGTGCGGGAGAGGTCGAGGACGACCTCGCCGACGCCGGGCACGCTCACCTTCGTCCGGCCACCGGTCGACAGGGTGGTCTTCTTGCCGAGGACGGTGATGTGGCCGAGCAGGTTGGACTCGGCGACCGGGCGCTTGCCGGCCTCGCAGACGGCCTTGGAGGTGACCTTCTCGACCTCGACGAGGGAGAGCAGCGGGAGTCCGGGGACGTGGACCCGCGCCTTGACGAGGTTGACGTAGCCCTTCGCGGTGTTCCCCCGGACGGTCGCCTCGGAGGTGGCGACATCGGCGCGCAGGACGTCGACCGGCTTGTTGTTCTCCGCGCCCTTCACCTGCACGGTGAGGGCGGTCCGCCGGGCGCTGGCCGGGGCCTCGACCTCGTTGAGGGAGGCGCGCAGCGGCACGCTCACGGCCTTGTTGAGCAGGTTCACGTCGAGTCCGGCGCGCAGGACGACGGCGGTGGCGTGCCCCTCGGCGCCCTCGCCGCCCGTGGCGTGGGCCGCCGGGGCCACGAGGAGCACGGGCCCGACCGCGAGTGCGGCGACGGTGGCGGCTGCGGCGGAACGGCGTACGGGCATGCGGAAGGTGTTGCTGTTCAAGACGGTGGAACCCCCACGAGAGACATGGCGTCGCCGGCCGCTCGCCACGGGGACTGTGGGTCGGTGCGGCAGCGGCGACTCGAGACACCGGAATCTTTACGCACTGTGGGTGAACTGGCAGACACCTGGAGTGAGTTCACTCCAAAGGGTGGTTTCCGTGCCCATATTCGAATCTTTCGACACAGGCGTTCCCGCGGGCCCCGCGCGTCGCGGTGTGCGCGGGGCGCGGGGGCGCGTGCGGCGCGTCGACGTGAGGTGCTTCAACGATCCGTACCGAGCGGAGGTAACGGATCGTCAACCGGCCGCGAGCTCCCCGGTCCGCTCCCGCTGGGGCCGCCAGTAGCCGAGCGCGTGCACCCGCTCCTTGGGCAGGCCGAGCTCCTTGCGCGCCCAGGAGGCAAGGGTGCGGGTGGTCGCGGTGTCGCAGGCGATCCAGACGTACGGGTCGGGGGCGCCGGCCGCGAGCGCGGGCAGCTCCTCGCGGACCCGGGCGACCAGGGCGGCCCCGGCGTCCTCGCGCGGCACCCGGCGGAGCTCGTGCCGGTCGGGGTCGAGGCGCATCGGGAGCGCCTCGTCGGAGGCGTGGGTGGTCTCGAACCAGAGGGTGGCGGGGGTGCCGGGGAAGGCGTCGAGGAGGGAGTTCACGGCGGGCAGCGAGGCGGCGTCGCCGATCAGGAGGAGGCGGCCGGGGGCCGGTTCGGGCGCGGTGAAGCCGGTGCCCTGGAGGGTGGCCTCGACGGTGTCGCCGGGGGCGCAGGTCCGGGCCCACTGACTGGCGACGCCGTCGTGGAGGGCGAACTCCAGGCTGAAGGTGCCCGCTTCGGGGTCCGGGTCGACGAGGGTGTAGGCGCGCTGGTGGGGTTTGCCCGCCCGCTCGAACCAGAGCCGCACCCACATGGTGGGGTGCGCCCCCGCGGCGGCGAGCAGTCCGCCGTCGGTGAAGCGCACCCGGCGGTAGTGCTCGGTCACCTGCTCGGCGCCGGTCACCGTGAACGTGAAGTCCCTGCCCCGGAACAGCTTGAGGACGACGCCCTCCCAGCCGTGGCCCGTGCGACCCACTCCGACCCCTCCCCTGTCGACCGAGCGGCTTCGTGAGCCTCGCGGCCCCGTCGGTCCCGCCGGTCCTGTAGATTAATTTAGGTCAGCCTAACCTAAGAAACGACGATCGGATCGGGGCCGAACGCAGTGAGCACCGAGGTCTACCGGGACCCCTACGGCATCCCGCACCTGCGCGCCGACGGTCCGCGCGAACTGGCCCGCGCCCAGGGTCGGGTGACCGCGCGGGACCGCGCCTGGCAGCTGGAAGTCGAACGGCACCGGGCCCAGGGCACCACCGCCGCCTTCCTCGGCGCGGCGGAGACCGGCTGGGACGCCTTCGTGCGGCAGGCCAGGCTCGCCGACACCGCCCGCCGCTGCCACGACCGGCTGGACGCGGAGACGGCGGCCTGGGTGCGGGCGTACGTGGACGGGGTCAACGAGGGCCTCGCGGAAGGCGCCCGGCGAGCCCCGGAGTTCGCCGCGACCGGCCTGGAGCCGGGGCACTGGGAGCCCTGGACGCCGCTCGCCGTGTGGCTCTCCACCCACATCCTGTTCGCCGGTTTCCCCACCAAGCTGTGGCGCGACCAGGTCGCGCGCCGGCTCGGCGAGGAGTGGACGGAGCTGTTCGCGACGGACGGCCCCGGCACCGCGGGCTCCAACGGCTGGGTCGTCTCCGGCACCCGGACCGCGAGCGGCGCGGCGATCGTGGCGGGCGACCCGCACCGCTTCATCGAGGCGCCCGGCGTCTACCAGCAGATCCGGCTCTCCTGCCCCGAGCACGACGTCCTCGGCCTCGCCGTACCGGGCGTCCCCGGCCTCGCCCACTTCGGGCACACCGGCCGCGTCGCCTGGGCCATCACCAACGCGATGGCCGACTACCAGGACCTCTACCGCGAGCGCCTGCGCCGCCACCCCGACGGGCGCGTCGAGGCCCTCGGCCCGGACGGCTGGGAGCCCGCGACGGCGCACACCGAGACGATCCGGGTCGCGGGCGCGGCACCGGTCGCGATCGAGGTGATCGAGACCGCGCGGGGTCCGGTGATCATCGGCGCGGACGAGGGGAACGGCGGAGGCGGAGCCGCCCCGGGCACGGACGACGCGACCGGAGCGGACGGCGGGACCGGAGCGGACGGCGGGACCGGAGCGGACGGCGGGACCGGAGAGACCGGCGGCGCCCCGAGCACGACCGGCGCGGACGGCGGGACCGGCGCCCCGGGCACGAACGACACGAACGACACGACCGGCGTCTCCACCTGGGAGGCCGTCAGTCTGCGCTACCCGCCCCGCGTCACCGGCGAGTCGGGGTTCGCCGCGCTGCCCGCGCTGCTGCGGGCGCGGGACGTCGGGGACGTGGACCGGGCGCTCGACCGCTGGATCGAGCCGGTGAACGTCGTGCAGGCGGCCGACGTCGACGGCGGGCTGCTGCACCGGGTCGCCGGGTACGTGCCCGTGCGCGACCGGCTCAACTCGCTGCGGGTGGTGCCCGCCTGGGAGGCCGCGCACGCCTGGACGGGCGAGGCCGCGGCCACGCCCCGCGCCGAGGTCGGGGAGCGGGCCGTGATGGCCAACGCGCGCGGCCTCGCCGGGCCGCTGGGCGTCGAGTTCGCGCCGCCGCACCGCGCCGAGCGGATCACCGCGCTGCTCGACGCCTCGAAGACCTGGACGCCGGCCGCGATGGGCGCAGTCCACACCGACACCGACAACCCCTCCTCCCGCCGACTGCTCGACGCCGTACGGGACCTCGACGCGGCGACCCTCTCCCCCGCCGCCCGGGACGTGCGCGGCACGCTCCTCGGCTGGGACCGGCGGATGGACGCCGACAGCACGGACGCCGCCCTGTACGCGGCGGTGCGCGGGGCGGTCGTGCGCCGGCTCGCGGCGCACGAGGCGTTCACGGAGCTGCGGACGCCCGCCCCGTACCCCGAACTGTTCCGGCCCTGGCTGGCGCTGGGCCCGCGGGTGGCCTTCGCGCTGGAGACGCTGCTCGTCGGCGGGCCCGTACCGGCCGGGGACGTCCGCGGGATCGTGCGCGCCTCCCTGGAGGAGACCGGGGCGGCCGACGCGCCTCCCGCGTGGGGCGTGACGCACCGGCTGGCGCCCTGGCAGGCCCTGCCGGACGAGGAGCGCGCCCCCGACGCCGCGTGGCCCGGGCTCGCCGGTGACCACGACTGCGTCCTGTCGACGTCCTCCGTCCCCGGCTTCACCGACCGGGCCGCCCGTGCCTCGGCCGCCCGCTACGTCTGGGACCTGGCCGACCGCGAACGCAGCCTGTGGGTCGTGCCGTTCGGCGCCTCGGGGGTGCCCGGCGACCCGCACCACCATGACCAGCTGCCCCTGTGGCTGCGGGGCGGCCTCGCCCCGGTCGTCACCGACTGGAACGACCTCGTGAAGGAAGAGCATGAGCAGAACTGAGTACGTCCGGACCGTCGAGGGCTTCGGCACCGTCCGGGTCGACCGCATCGACCCCGAGCGGCACGCCGAGCTCATCCACCGCTGGGTGAACGAGGAGCGCGGCCGCTTCTGGGGCATGAACGGCACGAGCGTCGAGCAGGTGCGGGAGATCTACGCGCACCTCGACTCCCTCAGCACCCACCACGGCTTCCTGGTGCACCGGGACGAGGTGCCGGTCGGCATCTTCCAGACGTACGACCCCGAGGCCGACCGGATCTCCGAGTGCTACGCGTCGCAGCCGGGCGACATCGGCGTGCATCTGTTCGTCGCCCCCGCGGCCGCGCCGGAACGGGGCTTCACCGAGCGCCTGTTCGGCGTCCTGCTCGACTTCGCGCTGACCGACCGCACCCGGATCGTGGGCGAGCCGGACGCCGCCAACGAGAAGGTGCTCGCCCGGCTCGCGCGCAGCGGCTTCGAGCTGGGCCCCGAGATCACGCTCCCGGAGGTGGACCTGCCGGAGGTGTTCATCCCGGAGAAGCGGGCCCGGCTGGTCTTCTACACGGGGGCCTGACCGCTCAGCCGACGACCCGTCCGTTGACGATCACGCGCCGGGGCGCCGCCAGCGCGCGGACGTCGGCGCGCGGGTCCTCGGCGTAGACGACGAGGTCGGCCGGGGCGCCCTCCTCCAGGGAGGGGCGGCCCAGCCAGGCGCGGGCGCCCCAGGCCGTCGCGGAGAGCGCGTCGAGGGCGGGGATGCCCGCCTTCGTCAGCTCCTCGACCTCCGCGGCGACCAGGCCGTGCGCCAGCGAGCCGCCCGCGTCGGTGCCGACGAAGACCGGCACCCCGGCGTCCCAGGCGGCGCGGACCGTGTCGTACCGGCGCTCGTGGAGCCGGCGCATGTGCGCCGACCAGCGCGGGAACTTCTCCTCGCCGCCGTCCGCGAGGTGCGGGAAGGTCGCGATGTTGACCAGGGTCGGGACGATGGCGACGCCCCGTTCGGCGAAGAGCGGGATGGTCTCCTCGGTGAGCCCGGTGGCGTGCTCCACGCAGTCGATGCCCGCCTCGACCAGGTCGCGCAGGGAGTCCTCGGCGAAGCAGTGCGCGGTGACGCGGGCGCCGAGCCGGTGCGCCTCGGCGATGGCCGCCTCGACCTCGGCGCGCGGCCAGGACGGCGCCAGGTCGCCGAGGTCGCGGTCGATCCAGTCGCCGACCAGCTTGACCCAGCCGTCACCGCGCCGCGCCTCGCGTCCGACGTACGCGACCAGTTCGTCGGGCTCGATCTCGTGGGCGTAGTTGCGGATGTAGCGGCGGGTGCGGGCGATGTGCCGGCCCGCCCGGATGATCTTCGGCAGGTCCTCGCGGGCGTCGATCCACCGGGTGTCGGAGGGCGAGCCGGCGTCGCGGACGAGCAGCGTGCCGGCGTCCCGGTCGGTGAGCGCCTGCTTCTCGGCGGTGGCCTCGTCGACCGGGCCGTGCTTGTCGAGCCCCACGTGGCAGTGGGCGTCGACCAGGCCGGGCAGCGCCCAGCCCGCGACGGTCAGGGCCTCGCCGGCCAGGGCGCCGGGGCGCTCGAAGGTGATCCGCCCGTCGACGCACCACAGTTCGTCCCGTACGTCCTCCGGGCCGACGAGCACCCGCCCCTTCACATGCAGCACCACGTGATCGCTCATACGGGCACTCTACGGGCGCCGGTCGACCCCCCGGTCGTGCGTCCCGGTCTTGTGGGGCCGCCGGTCAGACGCGCCCGAAGAAGAGGCTGCCCGGGGCCTCCGGGTCGTCCGAGAAGAAGTACTCGCGCATGGCGCGCAGGAACTCCGGGCGCGAGATCACGCCGTCCCCGTCGGCGTCCATCCTGTGGAACGCGTCCATCGCGTCGGGTGCGGCGACCTTCCACACGTCGGTCAGCGCACGGGCGAACTCGTCCTCGCTGACCTCGTTGTCGCCGTCGACGTCCACCACGTCGAAGATCGAGTGGGCGATGGCGTCGGTGACGTTGATCCGGCTGCTGTCGATCGCCGCGCGGCGGCTGGCGGCGACGAACTGGTCCTTCGTGAGCCGGTCGCCGGCCACGCCCGAGTGGCGCAGCAGCTCCAGCCAGAACATCTGGAAGACGTTCCGGAGCGCCCTGGACCGGCGGTCCTCCGCGTCCAGCCGGTACGCCGTGGCGTAGCGGTCGGCGACCGCCCGGTAGTCCGCCCATTCCAGCTGCCCGTCGCCGTCGGCGTCCACGGTGTCGAAGGCGCGCTCCAGCTTGGCGGTGATGACGTCCTGCGAGGTGGTGGTCATGGACCCGTCCTTCCGTGATCTTGTCGCGAGCGAGCCCAGCATGGGGGCGGGGCCGGGCGGACCGGTATCGAACAGTCCCTAACCCACTCGATCCGGTGATCACGGCGCACGGGAGCGCCCGGCCGCGGCGACGGCCGCACCGCTTACGCTGGCACCAGCTCGATCCCGATGTATGCGACACCCATTCGACTCCGAAGAAGGCACTTCCGTGACCGTGACCCATCCGCTTCTGGACCTGGCCCCGCTGACCGCCGCGCACTTCGCGTCGATCGAGCGGCGGGTCGCCGCGCTGCTCCGCACCGAGCAGGACGTGGTGATCACCCAGGGCGAGGCGCTGCTGCCTCTGGAGGGCTGCATCCGCAGCGGCGCGCGGCCGGGCTCGACCGCGCTGAACATCGTCACGGGGCCGTACGGGCAGACCTTCGGCAACTGGCTGCGCGACTGCGGCGCGACGGTCGTCGACCTGGAGGTGCCGTTCCACACCGCGGTGACCGCCGAGCAGGTGGCGCGGGCCTTCGCCGAGCATCCGGAGATCGACTTCGTGTCCCTGGTGCACGCGGAGGCGGCGACCGGCAACACCAACCCGGTCGCGGAGATCGGCGAGGTCGTACGGGCCCACGGCGCGCTGTTCTACCTGGACGCGGTGGCCTCGATCGGCGCCGAGCCGGTGCTCCCGGACGAGTGGGGCGTCGACATGTGCATCATCGGCGCGCAGAAGGCGATGGGCGGCCCGGCGGGCGTCTCGGCGGTGTCGGTGAGCGCGCGGGCGTGGGAGCGGTTCGCCGCCAATCCGCAGGCGCCGCGCCGCTCGTACCTCTCCCTCCTGGACTGGAAGGAGCGGTGGATCGACGGCGGCCGCAAGGCGCTGCTGCACGCCCCGGCGCAGCTGGAGATGCTGGCCCTGGAAGCCTGCCTGGAGCGGATCGAGGCGGAGGGCCTGGACCCGCTGATGGCCCGGCACGCCTCCGCCGCGGCGGCCACCCGCGCGGGTGCGCTGGCGCTGGGCGGCGGCCTGGAGCCGTACGTGCACGAGGCGCGGGACGCGGCCCCGGTCGCCACGACGCTGCGCTCCCCCGCCGGCGTCGACGCCTCCGAGCTGGTGGCGAAGGCGCTGGCCGCGGACCCGTCGCTGCCGCTGATCGCGGGCGGCGGGGCGCTCGCCAAGGAGATGATCCGGGTCAACCACTACGGGGTGGACGCGACCCCGGGCGCCGTCCAGTCCTCCCTCGCGGCCCTCGGCGCGGCCCTCGCGGAGACGGGCCGCACGGTGGACCTGGAAGGCGCCCGCCGCGCGGTCACGGAGGCGTGGGGGCGCTGACGCGCCCGGTGTGACCGGGTGGCCCTGCTCTGCCACCAGGGGCCGTCGAGGGGCGCGTACGTCCGCGTCCCCCGGCGGCCCCTCGGCGTTTCCCCGTACGCGTACCCGTACCCGTACGCGTACCCGTACGGCGCGGGGTCAGCCCGCGATGACCTCCAGGGCCCGCTCCACGTCCGCCGAGGAGTTGTAGAGGTGGAAGGAGGCCCGCAGGTTGCCCGCGCGGGCCGAGAGGAGGACGCCCGCCTCGCGCAGGGCGTCGGCGCGGTCGCCGAGGCCCGGGACGCCGACGACGGTCGACTCGTCGGCGACGGGGGCGTGGCCGAGCTCGGTCAGGCCGGCCCGGAAGCGGGCGGCGAGGGCCTTGTTGTGGGCCTCGATGCGCTCGATGCCGACCTCCTCCAGGAGGGCGAGCGAGCGGGCCGCGCCGTGGTACGAGAGGAAGGCCGCGGGCTCGTCGAACCGGCGGGCCGAGCGGGCCAGTTCGCGCACCGGGCCGTAGCTGTTGACCCACAGCTCCTCGCCGGTGACCCAGCCCGCGTGGATCGGCAGCAGCGCGTCCTGGGCCTCCTCGGTGACGGTGAGGAAGGACGCGCCGCGCGGGCAGAGCAGGTACTTGTAGCCGCCGGCGACGGTGAAGTCCCAGTCCGCGGCGTACAGCGGCAGCCAGCCCGCCGACTGGGTGGCGTCGAGGAGGGTGCGGGCGCCGTGCGCGGCGGCCGCGGCGCGGATCGCGGCGAAGTCGGCGGTCCGGCCGTCCGCCGACTGCACGGCGGAGAACGCGACGAGGGCGGTCCCGGGCCGCACCGACTCCGCGAGCCGCTCCAGGGGGACGTAACGGAGCTTCAGGTCGCCCCGGATGGTGAAGGGGGTGCTGACGGAGGAGAAGTCGCCCTCGGGGAACAGGATCTCGGCCCCGGACGGCATGGACTGCGCCACCATGCCGACGTGGACGGAGACCGAGCTGCCGACCGCGACCCGGTCGGCGCCGATGTGCGCGATCCGCGCGAACGAGGCCCGCGCCTCGTCGACGAGGTCGAAACTGCCGGCGCCGTCGGGGCGCCCGGCCGCGGTCTCCTCGGCGAGGAGGGTGACGGCCTCGACCGTCCGGCGGGGCAGCAGGGCGCAGGCGGAGGTGTTCAGATAGGTCTGCTTGGGGGCGAACTCGGCTCCGCCCAGGGGCTCCAGAATGTCCATGCCCCCACCCTGGATTCCCCACGATCTCCCGTCAATTGACATAGATCATGGGGAATCTCCAAGTGGCGCTTATGCGTCGGTCAGCCGACGGGCGCCCCGGGGGTGGTCAGCAGGTGCCGCCGTCGACGTCGCAGGCCGCGGCGTCGCCGCCGACGGGCTGGAGGGTGCGGCCCTGCCAGGCCTGCTCAAGGGCCTGGGTGAAGACCTCGGCGGGCTGCCCGCCGGAGACCCCGTACTTCCGGTCGAGGACGAAGAACGGCACGCTGTTCGCGCCGAGTTCGGCGGCCTCGCGCTCGTCCGCGCGGACCGCGTCGGCGTAGGCGGAGTCGTCGGCGAGCACCGCGCGGACCTCGGCCTCGTCGAGACCGGCCTCGACGCCGAGGGCGACCAGGGTGTCGGGGATGAAGACCGAGCGCTCCTCGGCGAAGTTCGCCCGGTAGGCGAGGTCGAGGAGCTCGCTCTGCCGGCCGCGCTCCTTCGCCAGGTGCAGCAGGCGGTGGATGTCGAAGGTGTTGCCGTGGTCGCGGCCCTCGGTGCGGTAGCCCAGGCCCTCGGAGTGGGCGTTGGAGGCGACGTGGGCCTCCATGGCGCGGGCCTCGTCGAGGGTGCGGCCGTACTTCGTGGCCAGCATCTCCAGGACGGGCGCGGTGTCGCCCTTGGGGCTGTTCGGGTCGAGCTCGAAGGAGCGGTGCACGACCTCGACGTCGTCCCGGTGGGCGAAGGCGGCGAGCCCCTTCTCGAAGCGGGCCTTGCCGATGTAGCACCAGGGGCAGGCGATGTCGCTCCAGATCTCGACGCGCATGGTGGGTTTCTCTCCAGACGGGGGCGGGGTCGGGTGTCCATGGTGCGGAACGCCCCGACCTGCCGGTTTCATTCCGCCGCGGGCCCGGGGCCGAGTGTGAGCCGGAGCACGAGGTGGTCCCCGTGGCGCGGGGTGTCGGGGTCCGGGAGCCAGCCGCGGGCCGCGTAGAAGGCCCGGGCGCGGGTGTTCGGCTCGAAGACCTCCAGGCGGGCGGTGCGCACCCCGGCGGCGCGCCAGGCGTCGACGCAGGCGGTGTGCAGGGCGGTGCCGACGCCGCCGCGCCAGCGGGCGGGGGCGACGTGGAGCTGGGTGAGGTGGGTGGTGCCGTCCCGCTGCCCGTACGCGGCGACGCCGAGGAGTTCCCCGGCCGCGTCGCGGGCCCGGAGCACCCGCCCGCCGTCGATGGCCGCGGCCCAGCCGGCCCGGGAGCGGGCCAGTTCCTCGGGGCCCGCGAAGTCGGCGTCGGGGAGGTGGCCGCGGTAGTAGGTCGCGCGGGCCTCGGCGTGCAGGGCGGCGATGGCGTCCAGGTCGGCGGGGAGCGCGTACTGGATGTGCGGGTCGGTTCCGGTCATGTCCTGTCAGGACGCGGGGGCGAGGGGTCCGGTTGCGGGCGCGCCCAGCCGGTTGAAGGAGCTCCGGTAGGCGCTCGGAGTCAGGCCGGTCCTGCGCAGCAGGTGCTGGCGGAGCGAGTCGGCCGTGCCGAGACCGCTCGCCCGGGCGACCTGGTCCATGGGCAGGGAGGTGGTCTCCAGGAGTTCCTTGGCGCGTTCGACGCGCTGGTGCAGGAGCCACTGGAGCGGGCTGACCCCGGTCTCGGCGTGGAAGCGGCGGGAGAGGGTGCGGACGGAGACCCCGGCGTGCCGGGCCAGGTCGGTGAGGGTGAGCGGTTCGTCGAGGTGCTCCATGGCCCAGGCGCGGGTGCGGGCGAAGGAGGCGCCGCGCTCGGGCGGCAGCGGGGTGAGGGTGAACTGGGTCTGTCCGCCGGGCCGCACCGGCGCGACGAGGGCGAGCCGGGCCACGGTGTTGGCGACGGCGGCGCCGTGGTCGGTGCGGATGATGTGCAGGCACAGGTCGATGCCGGCGGCGTAGCCGGAGGAGGTGAGCACCGGGCCGTCCTGGACGAAGAGCACGTCGTCCTGGAGGTCGACGGTCGGGTGCCGTTCGGCGAGCTGCTCGCGGTAGGCCCAGTACGTGGTGGCCGCGCGGCCGTCCAGGAGCCCGGCGGCGGCCAGCGCGAAGGAGCCGGTGCAGATGGAGGCGATCCGCTTGCCCGCGGCGGCGGCCCGGCGCAGCGCGTCCAGGATCCGCGGGTCGGGGTCGGTGTACGAGCCGCTGCCGGCCAGGATCACGGTGTCGGCCGCGTCGGTGGCGTCGAGGCCCAGCGGGACGTGCAGGTCGAGGCCGCCGGTGGTGGCGACCGGGCCGGGGTCGGGGGCGCAGATGAGCGTCTCGTAGCCGGGGCCGCCGTCGACCTCGACCTTGGCGAACAGCATCTCCGGGATGGCGAGGTTGAACATCGAGGCGGGCGGGGCGGCGATCACCGCGACGCGGCGGACCCGGGACGACGGCATGGCCAGAACCTCCGGTCATATGGCATTCGGGCCACTACTCTACGGACCGCGCGCTCACCAAGCTGGGCGCATGACCTCGACCAACCTTCCCGAAGCCGCCGTCGCCGCCGCCCCTGACACCCCTGCCATCCCGGCCGCCCCCGGCGCCTCCGACGCCCCGGGAGCCTCCCCCGGCGCCGCCCTCGTCGCCGCGATGCTGGGCTTCGCGCTCATCACGCTCGACACCTCGGTGGTCAACGTCGCGCTGCCCGCGATCGGCGCGGATCTGGGGGCCGGGATGACGGGTCTGCAGTGGGTGGTCGACTCCTACACGCTGGTCTTCGCCGCGCTGCTGCTGTCCAGCGGGGCGCTCGCCGACCGGATCGGCGCGAGCCGCGCGTACGGCGTGGGGGTCGTCGGCTTCACGCTGGCCTCCGTCGCCTGCGGGCTCGCCCCGGGCCTGCCGACGCTCCTCGCGGCGCGTACGGTGCAGGGCGCGGCGGCCGCGGTGATGCTCCCGGCCTCGCTGGCGCTGGTGCGCGAGGCGTACGGCGACCCGGTGCGGCGGGCCCGCGCGGTGTCGCTGTGGGCGGCGGGCGCCACGGTCGCGGTGGCGCTGGGGCCGGTGGTGGGCGGCGCGCTGACCACGGCGTGGAGCTGGCGCGGGATCTTCTTCGTCAACCTGCCGCTCGGTCTGGTCGCGCTCGCCCTGCTGACCCGGGTCGCGGGCTCGGCGCGGCGGCCCGCGCCGCTGGACCTGCCGGGCCAGCTGACGGCGGCGGCGGCGCTCGGCGGGCTGACGTTCGCGGCGATCGAGGGCGGCCCGGCCGGGTGGTGGGCGCTGGGCGGCGCGGCGGTCGCCTTCGCCGCCTTCCTGGTGGTCGAGACGCGGCGGGAGCACCCGATGGTGCCGCTGGGCCTGTTCCGGGACCGGACGGTGGCGGTGGCCGTGACGGCGGGCTCGGCGAACAGCGTGGCGTTCTACGGGATGGTCTTCGTCTTCAGCCTCTTCTTCCAGCAGGTGATGGGGCTCGACGCGCTGGGCGCGGGCCTGATGTTCCTGCCGATGACGGGACTGCTGGCCGGGGTGAACGTGCTGTCGGCGAAGGTGGCGGCGCGGTACGGGCCCAGGCTGCCGGTCGTGGTGGGCCAGTCCGTCGCCGTCGCGGGACTGCTCGGACTGCTCACGGTGGACGCGGACACCTCGCGGGCGGCGCAGGCGCTGCTGCTCGTGCCGCTGGCGCTGGGGGTCGGCTTCTCGCTGCCGCCGCTGATCGCGGCGATGCTGGAGGCGGTCCCGGCCGAGCGGGCGGGCACGGCGGCGGGCCTGCTGAACGCGATCCGGCAGACGGCGGGGGCACTGGCCGTCGCGGTCTTCGGTTCGCTCGTCGCCCAGGGCATGGCGGCGGCGCTGCGGACCTCGCTGCTGATCAGCGCGGCGCTGCTGGCACTGACCACGCTCGGCGCGCTGCGGCTGCCGGGGCGCCCGGGCGGGCGGGCCTAGGCGGCCTTCCGGTACTGGCCCGGGGCCACCCCGTACTCCCGTTTGAATGCCTTGGCGAAGGCGAACTCCGAGGAGTAGCCGGAGCGTCGGGCCACGGTCCGCAGGGGCAGGTCGTCGGTGCGCAGCAGACGGCCGGCGGTCGTCATGCGCCACCAGGTGAGGTACGCGAGCGGGGGCCGGCCGACGAGGGCGGTGAAGCGGCGGGCGAACGCGGCCCTCGACAGGCCGCCGAGGGCGCCGAGTTCCTCGACCGTCCAGGCACGGGCCGGGTCGTCGTGGAGGGCGCGCAGGGCGCCGGCCACCGCCGGGTCGCCGAGCGCGGCGGACCAGCCGGTGGACCGGTCGGCGCGCTCGGCCAGCCACCAGGTGCGCAGCAGGTACAGCAGCAGGGTGTCGAGGAGGGCGGGGACGATGGTGTCGGCGCCCGGCTGGGGTTCGGCGAGTTCGGCGCCGAGCAGGTCGACGGCGGCGCGCAGCCGGGGGTGGGCGCCGACCCGGGCGGGGATGTGGACGTACGGGGGCAGGCCGGTGAGCAGGGGGTGGGCGCGGGACCGGCTCAGCTGGTAGGCGCCGCACAGCAGCAGGGTCTCCTCGGCACCGACGGGCCCGCGGTCCGGGAGGGTGGGCCAGGAGCCGTCGGGGGCGGGGACGGCGTCGACGAGCGGGGTGTCCGGGTGGTCGGCGAGGCCGTGTCCGGTGCCGTGGGCGAGCAGGACGACGTCGCCGGGGCCGAGCCGGACGGGCGCCGCGCCGGCGGGCGGCAGCAGCCAGGCGGCACCCTGGAGCACGACGTGGAATCCGGCTCCCTTGGTGGCGGGGAAACGCAGCCCCCAGGGGGCGAATCTGACGGTACGGGAGGAGTGCGGCCGGCCGGTGCGCATGGCGGCGATGGCATCGCTCAGTACGTCCATGCCCGGACCGTACCCTCGCGTCCGCGCCGCCCCGCACCCCGCGTCCGCCGGGCGAGACGAGCGGACATGGTGGGGAGCCGTCGGGACATGGATCGTCCCGCCGGGCGCTTCTAGCGTCGGGTCCATGGGAGACGACACGATGACGAGGGCCGTTCTGTTCCACGAGCTCGGCGGCCCCGAGGTACTGACCGTCGAGGAGGTGCCGCTGCGGGCACCCGGGCCGGGCGAGCTGCGGATCCGGGTGGAGGCGATCGGCCTCAACCGGGCGGACGCGCTGTTCCGTTCGGGCACCTACCACTACCGGGCGACGCTGCCCGGTTCGCGGCTCGGGTACGAGGCGGCCGGGGTGGTCGAGGAGGTCGGCGAGGGCGTCACGGCGTACGCGCCGGGCGACGCGGTGATGGCGGCGGCCAACTTCGACTTCGGTGTGCACGGGGTGTACGCGGAGCGGGTGGTGCTGGCGGAGGAGTACGTGGTGGCGCGTCCCACGGGGGTGGACGCGGTGACGGCGGCGGCGGCCTGGCTGACGTACTCGACCGCGTACGGCGGCATGGTGGAGGCGGGCGGGCTGCGCCCCGGGGACGAGGTGGTGATCACCGGCGCGTCCAGCGGGGTCGGCACGGCGGCCATCCAGACGGCGCTGCGGATCGGCGCGGTGCCGATCGCCACGACCCGCGGCGCGGGGAAGCGGGAGCGGCTGCTCGCGCTGGGCGCGGCGCGGGTGATCGCCACCGACACCGAGGACCTGGTGGCGGAGGTGCGGCGGCACACCGGCGGCCGGGGTGCCCGGGTCGCGTTCGACGCGATCGGCGGTCCCGGCTTCGCCGAGCTGGGCGGCGCCCTGGAGCGGGGCGGCACGGCGGTGCTGTACGGGTGGCTGGACCCGCGGCCGGCGGCCGTGCCACTGAACTGGCCGCTGACCGTGCGGGGTTACGCGAACGGGGCGGTGGTGCGGACGCCCGAGGGGCGGGCCCGGATGGCCGGTTTCATCGGCTCGGGGCTGCGCGACGGCTCGCTGGCGCCGGTGATCGCCGAGACCTTCGAGGGGCTGGCGGCGATCCCGGACGCGCACCGTCTGATGGAGTCCAACACCCACACCGGGAAGATCGTGGTGCGGGTGTAGGACCCCGGGGCGACAGACCGACAGGCCGACAGGCCGACACGCCTCCAGTCCCCCATGCCCCGGGGCAGCCGTGACGCGCGGCCTCAGAAGCGCGGGACGCCCAGCGGGTTGTCGTCGCGCAGCTCCGGCGGGAGCAGGTGTCCGGGGGTCGACTGGTAGGTGACCGGGCGCAGCCAGCGCTCGATCGCCGTCCCGCCGACGGAGGTGCCGGTGGAGGTGGTCGCCGGATAGGGGCCGCCGTGGTGCTGGGCGGCGGCGACGGCGACTCCGGTCGGCCAGCCGTTGACGAGGATCCGGCCGGCGAGCGGGGTGAGCTCGGCGAGCAGCGAGGCGGCCGCGGGGTCCTCGTCGGCGACGTGGAGGGTGGCGGTGAGGTTGCCGGGGAGCAGGCCGAGGACGGCGCCGAGCTGCGCGCGGTCGGCGTAGCGGGCGACGACGGTGACGGGCCCGAAGCACTCCTCCAGGAGCGGGTCGTGGCCGCCGGCGGTCAGCAGGCCGGCGTCGACGGTGAGCACTCCGGCGCTGACCGTGTGCTCGCCGCCGGCGCCCGGGGTGACGGGCGCGGTCACGCCGGGCAGCGCGGCCCGCTCGCGCACCCCGTCGACGAAGGCGCCGCGCATCCGGTGGTCGAGCATCACGCCGGGTTCGGTCTCGCTGACGGCGGCGGTGAGGGCGGTGACGATCCGGTCGCCCGCCTCCCCTCGGGGGGCCAGGACGAAGCCGGGCTTGGTGCAGAACTGGCCCTCGCCCAGGGTCATGGACCCGGCGAGTCCGGCGCCGAGCTCCTCGGCGCGCTCCTCGGCGGCGGCCGGGGTGATCACCACCGGGTTGAGGGAGCCGAGTTCGCCGTGGAAGGGGATGGGTACCGGGCGGGCGGCGGCGGCGTCGAAGAGCGCCCGCCCGCCGCGTACGGAGCCGGTGAAGCCGGCCGCGGCGACCAGCGGGTGGCGGATCAGCTCCACGCCCGCGTCGAAGCCGTGCACGAGGGAGACGACGTCGGCGGGGAGCCCGGCCTTGACGGCGGCCCGGCGCAGCAGCGAGGCGCAGAGCTCGGAGGTGGCCGGGTGGCCGGGGTGCGCCTTGACCACGACGGGGCAGCCGGCCGCGAGGGCGCTGGCGGTGTCGCCGCCGGGGACGGAGAAGGCCAGCGGGAAGTTGCTCGCCGCGTAGACGGCGACGACGCCGAGCGGGATCTTCATGCGCCGCAGGTCGGGGGTGGGCGGGGTGGTGGCCGGGTCGGGCCGGGAGATCCGCACGTCGAGGAAGGCGGCCGCGTCGACGATGTCCGCGAAGGAGCGCAACTGGGCGGTGGTGCGGGCGAGTTCGCCGGTGAGCCGGACCGGCCCGAGGGCGGTCTCCGCGTCGGCGGCCTCGATGACGTGGTCGCGGGCCTCGTCGAGGAGGTCGGCCGCCGTCCGCAGCAGCGCGGCGCGGGCGCCCCGGTCGGCGAGCGCGTCGAGGGCGGCGTGGGCGGACCGTACCGCCCCGTCGATCTCCTCGGCCGTGGCCTCCACCGCGACCTGCTCCCGCGGCTTTCCCGTCCGGGGGTCCACGCTCCACACTGGTTCTGCCGCCACCGCCACGCACCTCGTTCGCTATTCTGAACACTGTCCAGGTAGGTGAATCCTGAGCGGACTCTATTGACGGCCCAGCCGTCTCCACAAGTGGCTTCCGGAAGAGGGGCGAGGGCGATGCCGTCGAACGACGCGGGTGGGGCCCAGGTCAAGTCCGCCGTGCGGACCGTGGAGTTGCTGGAGTTCTTCGCGGGGCGGCCCGGCATGCACGCGCTCGCCGCCGTCCAGGAGGCCGTCGGCTATCCGAAGTCCAGCCTGTACATGCTGCTGCGCACCCTCGTCGAGCTCGGCTGGGTGGAGACGGACGCGACCGGCACGCGGTACGGCATCGGCGTGCGGGCGCTGCTCGTCGGCACCTCGTACCTCGACGGCGACGAGGTGGTGGCGGCGGCCCGGCCCACCCTCGACCGGCTGTCCGACGACACCGCCGAGACCATCCACCTGGCCCGTCTCGACGGCACCAGCGTGGTCTACCTGGCGACCCGTCAGTCCCAGCACTACCTGCGGCCGTTCACCCGGGTCGGGCGCCGGCTGCCGGCGCACTCGACCTCGCTCGGCAAGGCGCTGCTCGCCACCCACACCGACGAGCAGGTGCGCCAGCTGCTCCCCGAGACGCTGCCCGCGCTCACCGAGCACACCGTCACCGACCGCGAGCAGCTCATCGAGGAGCTGCGGGCCGTCCGCGAGCAGGGCCACGCGGTGGACCGCGAGGAGAACACCCTGGGGCTGCGCTGCTTCGGCATCGCGATCCCCAACCGGACCCCGGCCCGGGACGCCATCAGCTGCTCGGTGCCGGCGGCCCGGCTGACCCCGGGGCACGAACAGCTCATCAAGGACGCGCTGTTCGACGCGCGCGACCGGCTGGCGCTGGCGACCCGCCGGCTCTGAGCGGCGCCGACGGCCACCGGTCGCGACCGACAGCACAGCACAGCACGGCACCCACCGAGCCCTGACGGCGGGCCGTCTCCCCCGTGCGGCGGAGGCGGTTCGTCTTCCGGCAGGAGGTGCCGGGGCGGGTCCGGACGGGACGGTGGGGTCATGACCGCACCGACGCTCCCCGCTCCCGCCGCCACCGTGCCGGCCGGCTCCCTCCGGCCGGTCCTGCGCACCCTGGCGATCCTCGCCTGCCTCCCGTACATCGTGCTCAAGGTCGTCTGGGTGGCCGGCGGCCGGCTCGGCATCCCGGACGGGAGCGTCCTGCTCGACCACCCCACGATGATGGGCGTGGCCAACGGGGTCTCCGTGCTCGCCGACGCCGTCGTGGTGCTGCTCGCGCTGCTGCTCACCCGGCCGTGGGGGCTGCGGGTGCGGGCCTGGCCGCTCCTCTTCCCGCTGTGGGCGGCGATCGGCCTGATCGCGCCGATCATGACGGCCTACCCGGCCCAGCTCGCCGTCTCCCTGCTGGGCGGCGACGGCGGCGGCAGCTCGGAGCCGCCGCACGCGCCCTTCCTCGACGCCTGGGTCTTCCCCGTCGTCTACGGCGGCTTCATCCTCCAGGGCCTCAGCCTCGGCACCCTCTTCGTCCTGTACGCCCGCGACCGCTGGGGCCGGGTCTGGAGCGGGCGGCTCCGGGAGCTGCCCGCCGGGGCGGGCACCCCGTGGCTGCGCGCCGCCGCCGTCACCGGGGCCGTGCTGGCCCTCGGCCCGGCCACCCTGTGCTTCCTGTGGGCCTCCGGCTCGACCACCGGCCTCTCCGCCGGCCTCGCCGCCGCGTACGACTCCGACCGGGCGGTCGTCGACGCGGTGCGCGGGATCTTCCTCCTGGTGGCCGCCGTCGCCGTCCTCCTGCTCGTCCTGCGCCGGCCCGGCGGTCTGCGGGTGCGCACCGTCCTGGGCGTCTCCTGGGTGGCCTCGGGTGCGGCCGGGTGCTGGGGCGCGTACATGACGCTGGTCTCCCTGCTGCCGGCGACCGAGGCCGGGAAAGGCCCGGCGGGCCTGATGGTCACCGCCTACGCTGGCGAGATGATCACCGGATTCCTGCTGGCGGGCTGCCTCGCGCGCGTCCTCGGCCGCCGGAGCGCGGCGACGTGACACGGTCCTGGGGCGCCCTCTTCGGGCAGTCGGCCCGGCGGCGGTGGCTGCACCTGATCCTCGGCGGCGCGCTGTTCATGCCGTACTGGCTGGTCGGCACGGTGGCCGTGGGGCCGTTCACGCCGGGCGGGAACGTCTTCGGCGGCGCCCTCCGCTTCCAGCTCGCGGCGTACGCCGTCGGACTGCCGCTCGCCGCCCTGACCGCGCTCTTCCCGCTGGCCCGGCCGATGTCGGTGGCGGCGGCGCGGGCCCTGTGCGGGGTGGCGCCGGGCCGGTTCGCCGACGGGCCCGCCCGGGGCCGGGCCGCCAGGGCGCGGACCGCCGGGTGGTTCACCCTCCACCTCGGGACGGGCGCCCTGCTCGCCGGGGCCACCCTGGCGCTGCCGCCGTTCGCGCTCGCGGTGGCCGCGCTGCCGTTCTCGGCGGCGCTGCGCGACTCGGAGGTCGGCCGCTTCTGGCACCTGGACCGGCCCTGGCTCGCCTGGGCCGGGCTCCCGCTCGGGCTCCTGCTGCTGCTCGCCCTCGCGGCCGCCGCCGCCGCGACGGGCGCGCTGCTGGCCCACGCGGCGCCCCGGCTGCTCGGGCCGAGCCCGGCGGACCGGCTCGCGGCGGCCGAGCGGCGCGCCGCCGAACTGGCCGTGCGCAACCGGCTCGCCCGCGAGCTGCACGACTCGGTGGGGCACGCGCTGAGCGCGGTCACCCTCCAGGCCGGTGCCGCCCGCCGGGTCCTGGAGGCGGACCCCGGCGGCGCGGACCTCGGATTCGTACGGGAGGCGCTCACCGCGATCGAGGAGACCACCCGCCGGACGGTCGGCGAACTCGACGCGGTCCTGGGCCTGTTGCGCAGCGGCGAGGACGACGGCGAGCTCGCCGCGCCGGGCCTGGACGCGCTGGACGCGCTCCTGAAGGGGGCCGGGCCGGGGGTGGCGCTGACGGTGAGCGGGAGCCTGGTGGAGGTGCCGGACGCGGTGTCGCGGGAGGCGTACCGGATCGTGCAGGAGGGGCTGACCAACGCCGTGCGGCACGCGCGGGGCGCGAGGGTGACGGCGCGGATCGCGCTGTCGGGGGACGAACTGGAGATCACGATGGAGAATCCGCTGCCCGGCACCCCGCCGGTGGCCCGCCCGGACGGCGGTCGCGGCCTGCGCGGCATCGCGGAACGCGCCCGGCTGCTGGGCGGCACCGCCCAGGCCGGCCCGGCGGACGGGATCTGGCTGCTGGCCGCGCGGCTGCCGGTGGGCGCGGGCGGGGGGAGGGGCTGATGGGCGGCGGCACGATCAGGATCGTCCTCGCGGACGACGAGCGGATGGTCCGGACGGCGCTGCGGGTGATCCTGGACGCGGAGCCCGGCCTGGAGGTCGTCGGGGAGGCCGCCACCGGCGCCGAGGCGGTCTCGGTGGTGCGGGAGCTGCGGCCCGACGTGGTCCTGATGGACGTCCGGATGCCGGAGATCGACGGCATCCAGGCGACCCGGCGGATCCTGGCCGCGCTGCCGGACCCGCCCCGGATCGTGGTGGTGACCACCTTCGAGAACGACGCCTACGTGTACGACGCGCTGCGGGCGGGCGCGGCCGGGTTCCTGCTGAAGCGGGTCGCGCCGGAGGAGCTGGTGAGCGCGGTGCGCCTGGTCGCGCACAGCGAGTCGCTGCTCTACCCGGCGGCCGTCCGGGGCCTCGCCGCCGAGCACGCCCGCCGCCATCCGCCGCTCGCGCCGTGGGCGGCCCGGCTCACCGAGCGGGAGGCGGAGGTGCTGCGCCGGATGGCGAAGGGGCTGACCAACGCGGAGATCGCCGACGGGATGGGGGTGGGCCCGGCGACGGTGAAGACCCATGTGGCCGCGGTGCTGGCGAAGACGGGCGCGCGGGACCGCACGCAGGCGGTGATCGCCGCGTACGAGTCGGGGTTCATCACCCCGGGCTGAGAGCCGCGGGGCCGGCCGGACACGGGGGTGCCGGCCGGTCCCGCTCCCGCCCGCGGGCCGCATGAACGTTTCCTGAGAAAGCTGAGAAAGCTGAGAAAAGGGACACATCCGGAACGCCTGCCGCCGTTCCGTTCGTCCCCTCTAGCGGGATGAACAAGACGATCAGGCGCGCCTCGGTCTTCTCGCTGCTCCTGGTGCTCGCCCTGCTGGGCCGGGCCACCTGGGTGCAGGCGTACGAAGGCAAGGCCCTCGCGGACGAGAAGAGCAACCGGCGGAACACCATCGCGCAGTACGCGCAACCGCTCGGGAACATCATCGTGGCCGGTTCGCCGGTCACCGGTTCGAAGGAGACGAAGGGCGGCGACCTCGCGTACAAGCGCGACTACACCGACGGCAAGCTCTACGCGGCGGTCACCGGGTACAGCTCGCAGGCGTACGGCGCGACGCAGCTGGAGGGGATCTACTCCGATGTCCTGGACGGCACCGACACCCGGCTGAAGAACCCGGTGGACGCCGTCACCCGCAAGCAGGCGGAGCCGGGCTCCGTCCTGACGACGATCGACCCGGCCGTGCAGAAGGCCGGCTACCAGGCGCTCGGCAACAAGAAGGGCGCGGCGGTCGCCATCGACCCGAAGACCGGCCGCATCCTCGGCATGGTCTCGACGCCCTCGTACGACCCCTCGAAGATCGCGGGACTCACCGACGGCGCGACGTGGCAGCAGCTCACCGAGGACGAGGACAAGCCGCTGGTCAACCGGGCGCTGCGGCAGCCGCTGCCGCCGGGTTCGACGTTCAAGCTGGTCGTCGCGGCGGCCGGTCTGGAGGACGGCCTGTACGGCTCGGTGGACACGCCGACGCGCAGCCCCAACCCGTACAAGCTGCCCGGCTCGACCCGCTACCTGGAGAACGAGAACGCCTCGGCGCCCTGTGAGAACGCCACCATCCGCACGGCGCTGCAGTACTCCTGCAACAACGTCTTCGCGAAGATGGCGGTCGACCTCGGCCAGGACAAGGTGAAGGCGATGGCGGAGAAGTTCGGCTTCAACGACAAGGAGCTGGACGTCCCGGTCCGCGCCTACGCCAGCGTCTACCCGTCCGGCATGGACAAGGCGCAGACGGCGCTGACCGGCATCGGCCAGTTCGACGTGACGGCCACCCCGCTCCAGATGGCCATGGTGTCGGCGGCCATCGCCAACGACGGCCTGATGGCGAGCCCGCACATGGTCTCCCAGGTGGTCGACTCCGACGGCGACGCCCTGAAGACCTTCGAGGACGGGGACACCGAGCGGATCGTCTCCTCCGCCACGGCGGAGCAGCTGCGCAGCGCGATGCAGACGGTGGTGCAGAAGGGCACCGGCGGCAACGCGGCGATCGACGGCATGGAGGTCGGCGGCAAGACCGGCACCGCGCAGCACGGCGAGAACAACAGCAAGACGCCGTACGCCTGGTTCACGTCCTACGCGAAGGACCCGGCCACCGGCAAGGAGGTCGCGGTGGCGGTGATGATCGAGGACTCGGGCGCGGCGCGCTCGGAGGTCAGCGGCAACGGCCTGGCGGCCCCGGTGGCGCAGAAGATGATGAAGGCCGCCCTGAAGTGACACCCGGAGGGGAACGCGCCGCGCTGACGTGACAGCCGGAGGGGAACGCGCCGCGCTGACGTGACGGCCGCCCCGGGGTGACGTAACGGCCGAAGTGCCGTGGAAGCGGGGGCCGGTGGAACGACCGCCCCCGCTTCACGATATGCAGGGCGCATGCTCTCCACCGCACGCCTGCCCCGCTCCCCCTCCGGCTGGACCATGGCCGTCTTCGGCACCCTCGCCGCCGCCCTGGGGGTGGTGGGCCTGGTGTCCCCCGACACCACGATCCGTCTCATGGGTCTGACCCCCATACCCGGCGCGGACCGGGCGGACGCGGACCACACCCTCCTCTTCCTGACGGCCTCCTCCATGGCGGCCCTCAACATGGGCGTCTACTACCTGCTGGCCGCCCTGGCCGACTGGAAGCCCTTCTTCCGCTGGACGGTCCCCTTCCGCCTCCTCACCTGCACCGTCTTCACCCTCGCCGTCGTCACCGGCCGCGCCCCGGCCGGCTTCCTGGGCGTGGGCCTCTGGGAGGGCCTCGGCGCCGTGGCCACCGGGGTGGCCCTGCGGTACGAGAAGCGCGCCGGGCGGACCGAGGCCGCGTCCGCCGGCTCCTAGGGCGGGGCCGGCGGGCCCGGGCCCGGCCCGGGCCCGGGCCCGCCGAATAGGGCATCCGCCCGATCCGGAGGGGGCGCCTCAGACGTCAGCCTGCGGGAATGCGCCTTCCTCTCTACCTCTGCGCCGTCCTCGTCTCGGGGTTCGGCACCACCGCGATGTGGCTGGTCTCCGGGATCTGGGTGAAGTCCCTGACCGGCTCCGACTCCCTCGCGGCACTCACCGCCTTCGCGCTCTGGGCCCCCGCACTGTTCGGTCCGCTGCTCGGCGGACTCGTCGACCGGGTGCCCCGGCGCCCGCTGCTGGTCGCCGCGAACCTGGCCATGGCGGCCCTGCTGCCGCTGCTCCTGTGGGTGGACCGGGCCGACCGGGTCTGGCTGCTCTTCGTCGTGCTCCTCGTGTACGGGACGCAGGGCGCGATCCACGAGTCGGCGGAGGCGGCGCTCGCCGCGGGCGCGCTCGACCCGGAGCGGCTCGGGTCCTTCAACGGGCTGCGGATGACCGTGAACGAGGCCATGAAGCTGGTCGCCCCGCTGGTCGCCGCCGGGCTCTTCGCGCACTACGGCGGCGGGCCGGTCGCGCTGCTCGACGCGGCGACGTTCGCGGTGGCGGCGGGCGTGTTCGCGCTGCTGCGGGTGCGGGAGGCGCGGATACCGGCGGCGGCCGGCGGGCGGGGCCGGATCGCGGAAGGGGTCCGGCTGGTGTGGGGCGTGCCGAAGCTGCGGGCACTCGTGGTCGCGGGCGGCTTCGCCATGTTCCTCGCCGGGCTCAACGGCGCCGCCGTCTACGCCGTGGTGGACCGGGGGCTCGGGCACGCCCCCGCGTACGCCGGTGTCCTGTACGCCGCGCAGGGCGCGGGCTCGGTGGCGGCGGGCCTCGCGGCGGGCCCCCTGCTGCGGCGGGTGCCGGAGCGGGGCCTCGCGGCGGGCGGGCTGGCCCTGTTCGCCGTGGGGGTGGCCGCGCGGACCCTGCCATACGACGCGGTGGCCCTGGTGGCGAGCGGGGTGATCGGGGTGGGGCTGCCGTGGGTGCTGATCGCCGCGATGACGGCGGTCCAGCGGGGCGTGCCGGCCGAGGCCGTCGGGCGGGCCGCCGGCACCGCGAACACCCTGGTCTTCGTGCCGAACGCGGTGGCCCTGGCCGTGGGGGCCGGACTGGTCGCGGTGCTGGACGCCCGGGTGCTGCTGCCGGTGGTGGCGCTGGCGGGGCTCGCCGGCGCGGCGGTGCTGGCGGGCGCGCCCGGGGCACGGCGGGGCCTCGCGCGGGGCGGCCGGGCCGGTCGCGGAGGCTCGACCGCGACGTGACCGCCGTCCCGCCCCGGAACGACTTGCCCGCGAGAGCGGCGACCAGGCCGGGCCGGTCGCGGGGACTCGACCGCGGACTGACCGCCGTCCCCGCCCTGGAACGACTTGACCACGAGAGCGGCGACCAGGCCGGGCCGGTCGCGGGGACTCGACCGCGACCTGACCGCCGTCCCCGCCCTGGAACGGCTTCACCGCGAGGGCTTCGCCCAGCGGCGCCCGAGCGGCCGGCTTCCCCGGGCGGACGGTCCCGGGCGGACGGTCCCGGGCGGACGGTCCCGGGCGGACGGTCCCGGGCGGACGGCTCCTTGACGGTCCGCCACGGCGCTGCCTAGCGTGGCGGGCCTTCCCCGCCCGTGCGTCCGGACCACGAACGGAGACCGGTCCATGCCCCCCGCTCCCCGCACCGTTCTGCTCACCGGGGCCGCCGGCGGCGTCGGCACCCTGATGCGGAAGCTGCTGCCCCGGTACGGCTACGCGCTGCGCCCCCTCGACGTACGGCCCGTCCCGGGCGCGCCGGACGCGATCGTCGCCGACCTCGCCGACCGGGACGCGCTGCGCGAGGCCGTGCGCGGGGTGGACGCCGTCGTGCACCTCGCCGGAATCTCCCTGGAGGCCGGGTTCGACGAGATCGCGGCCGCCAACATCACCGGGCTCCAGCACCTGTACGAGGCCGTGCGCGAGGAGGGCGTGCCCCGGGTCGTCTTCGCCTCCAGCAACCACGCGGTCGGCTTCACCCGGCGCCCCCGCCACGGCGAAGCCCCCGTTCCGGTCGCCACCCCGCACCGGCCCGACACCTTCTACGGGCTCTCCAAGGCCTTCGGCGAGGACCTGGCCCAGTACTACTGGGACAAGCACGGGGTGGAGACCGTCTCGGTGCGGATCGGCTCCTGCTTCCCCGAACCGAGCTCGGTGCGGATGCTCTCGACCTGGCTGAGCCCCGCCGACTGCGCCCGGCTGTTCCACGCCGCGCTCACCGCGCCGGAGGTCGGACACACCGTGGCGTACGGCTCCTCCGCCAACACCCGGGAGTGGTGGGACCTCTCGTCGGCGCGGGCGCTCGGCTACGAGCCGAGGGACGACTCCGAGGTGTACGCGGAGCGGCTCATCGCCGAGCACGGACTCCCGGCCCCGGGCAGCGCCGACGACGTGTACCTGGGCGGGCACTTCTGCGTGGACCCGCCGCGCTGGAAGCACTGAGGGGCGCGCCGGACGGGCGCCGGGCGGCGCCCGAGAAGGAGAACGGGCCGCGCCGGAAAAGGGGAACGGGCCCGGCCGGACAATGCGGGGGAGCCGGCCAGGCCCGGGTCGACGCGTGCGGCTGGCGCACGCGGACAATGCGACGATATGACCCGCCCAAGATCATCGCGAGCCGGGGAACGCGGCGACCGTCCGGAAAGCGCGATCGGTTCTCGCCAAACGCGCGCGGCGTGCCCTTCAGCGCCGCAAGGTCTCCGAGGGCGACTCGCCGAACCGCTCCCGGTACCGTGCCGCGAACCGGCCCGGGTGGGCGAAGCCCCAGCGCCAGGCCACCTCGGTCACGCTCAGCCCGTCCGGCGCGCCCGCCCGCAGCTCCTCGTGGACCCGCTCCAGGCGCACCTCGCGCACGTACGCCATCGGGGACATGCCCACGTACTCCCGGAACGACTCCTGGAGCCGGCGCACGCTCACCCGGGCCAGGGCGGCCAGTTCGGTGCTGGTGAAGGGGTGCTCGGGGCGGGCCCGCACCGCGTCCATCACGCGCTTCACCGGGCCGGGCCGCGCGGGTCCGCCCGGGTGGGCCAGCTCCTCGCGCCAGGGGTGCTCGGCGGCCAGCAGCAGCCCGTTGAGCAGGGCCTCCTGGAGCGGCCTGGAGACCAGCTCATGGGTGGCGAGGCCGTCGCCGGCCAGCGCCCCCGCCGCCACCTGGCGGGCGAAGGTCACCCAGCTGAGGCCGGGGCCGCCGGTGATGTCGAGCCCGGCCCCGAAGGCGAGCCGGCCGCGCGGCGGGCGCCCGATCAGCTGTTCCAGGCGCTCGTGGAGCGCCGTCGCGTCGATCTTGACCGAGAGGGCCCGGCAGTCCCCGCTCCACCGGTCGAGGACGGTGTCGCCCGCCGGGTCCAGCAGGACCGCCTCCCGGCTCGTGGCCACCAGCGGGCGTCCGCCGCCGCCCTGGCGCAGTTCCATGGTGCCGCTCATCGGGGCGTTGAGGTGGAACGCGCCCAGCTCGCCGAAGCGCATGCGCACATCGGCGCCGCAGCTCAGGTCCCCGATCATCAGCGGCCCGAGCGCCACGGTGTCGAACCGCGCGGCGAAGGGACGTTCCTGCGCGTCGATCACGTCCATGAAGTTGGCGTAATAGCGCGCGCCGATCTCGACCCGCGCCTCGTCCACGTCCCGCGTCCGGAAAGAGCTCCCACCCACAGGCCGAAGAATATTCATATGACGGATGTGGCCGGGAACGGCAGGATGCCCGGCATGCCAGCACCCCAGGGATTCTCCTATGCGCGCCGTGCCGACGGCACCGTCGTCCTCACCCACCGCGGCCGGGCCGCGGGCACCCTCCGCGGCCGCCGCGCGGACACGTTCCTGGCGGAGGTCGAGGCCGGCGACCCGCAGCTGGTGATGGCCCGCTGGACGGGCTCGTACCGCTTCGGGAACGAGCGCACCGCCCGGGAGCACCCGCGTCACCAGGGTGGCCGAACCGGACGAAGGTAAGGGAACGGCAAAAGCGTCTCGTTCGTTACCCCCGGCATGACCGCAATGACCCCCGGCTCGAACATCCCTCTCACCGCCGCGCGCGTGGCGGTGGACGTCGCCGCGCCCGTGCGGCTCGACGTGTCGGGCCTGCTGCTCGGCGCCGACGGCAAGGTGCGCTCCGACGACGACTTCATCTTCTACAACCAGCCCGCCGGGCCCGGTGTCAGCTACCGCTCCGGCGGCGGGAGCGCCCCGGACGCGATCGTGGTGGACACCGGCGCCGTCCCGGCCGGGATCGAGAAGATCGTCGTGACCGCGAGTCCCGACGCCGCCGGCCAGACCTTCCAGGGCATCGAGCCCACGGCGACCGTGCGCAACGCCGACGACGGCAGCGTCCTCGCCACCTTCACCCCGCCGCGGCTGGGCACGGAGACGGCCCTCGTGGTCATCGAGATCTACCTGCGCAACGGCGCCTGGAAGGCCCGCGCGGTGGGCCAGGGCTACGCGAACGGGCTCGCCGGGATCGCCACCGACTTCGGCGTCAGCGTCGACGAGGAGCCGACGCCCGCCGCCGCCGCCGCGCCCGCGCCCGCCCCGGTGCGGGCCCCCGCGCCCGTCGCCGCTCCCCCGGTCCCGGCCGCGCCGCCCGCCGCGCCGCCCGCCGCCCCGGCCCCCGGCGCGGGGAAGATCAACCTGGACAAGGGCCGGGTCAGCCTCCAGAAGAACCAGACGGTCTCCCTGGTCAAGGGCGGCCGGCCGCTGCTCTCCCAGGTCAAGATGGGCCTCGGCTGGGAGCCCGCCTTCCGCGGCAAGGACATCGACCTCGACGCCTCGGTCATCGCGTACGGCCCCCAGCGCAACCACCAGGACAGCTGCTACTTCGGCAAGCTGTCCATCCTCAACGGCGCCGTCAAGCACTCCGGCGACAACCTGACCGGCGAGGGCGCGGGCGACGACGAGGTCATCGTGGTCGACCTGGGCCGGCTGCCCGCCGACACCACCGGTCTGGTCTTCACCGTCAACTCCTTCTCCGGCCAGAAGTTCACCGAGGTCGCCAAGGCCTACTGCCGGCTCATCGACGCCGCCACCGGCGAGGAGCTGGTCCGCTTCGACCTGACCACGGCCGAGCCGCAGACCGGCGTGATGATGGCCAAGCTGATCAAGCAGTTCACCGGCGAGTGGGAGATGACCGCGATGGGCGAGTTCGTGAAGTCGCGGACCGTCCGGGGCATGGTGAAGCCCGCGGCCCAGGCGCTCTGAGCCGCGGGTCCGGAGCGGCGCGGGACCCCCGTACCGCTCCGGGATCCGGGCTCCGAGCTCCGGCTAGAACAGCGCGCTGTAGGCGTTGAGGGCCGGCTGGCCGCCCAGGTGGACGTAGAGCACGGTCGCGTCCCGGGCGATCTCGCCCCGGTCCACCAGGTCGATCATTCCGGCCATCGACTTCCCCTCGTAGACGGGGTCGGTGACCATGCCCTCGGTGCGGGCGGCCAGCCGCATCGCGTCGAGGGTGGCCTCGTCCGGGACGCCGTACACCCCCGCGTGGTAGCGGGCGTCCAGCTCGACGTCGGCGGCCGTCAGCGGGCGCTCCACGCCGATCAGGGCGGCCGTGTCCCGGGCGATCCGGGTGATCTGCTCATGGGTGGGCACCGGCTTCGCGGAGGCGTCGACGCCGAGCACCCGGCGGGGCCGCCCGCCCTCCTCGGCGAGCGCGGCGAAGCCCGCGACCATGCCGGCCTGGGTCGAGCCGGTCACCGAGCAGACCACCACGGTGTCGAAGAAGACGCCCAGCTCACGCTCCTGTTCGGCCACCTCGTACGCCCAGCGGGCGAAGCCGAGCCCGCCGAGCCGGTGGTCGGAGGCGCCCGCCGGGATGGCGTACGGCTTGCCGCCGGACTCCTCGACCTCGCGCAGCGCCCGCTCCCAGCTCTCCTTGAAGCCGATGCCGAACTCGGCCCGCACCAGCCGCACGTCGGCGCCCGCGAGCCGGCTGACGAGGATGTTGCCGACCTTGTCGTAGACGGAGTCGGGCCACTCGACCCAGCTCTCCTGCACCAGCACGCAGCGCAGCCCGGCGTGCGCGGCGACGGCCGCGACCTGACGGGTGTGGTTGGACTGCACCCCGCCGATCGAGACCAGGGTGTCGCAGCCCTGGGCGAGCGCGTCGGCGACCAGGTACTCCAGCTTGCGGGTCTTGTTCCCGCCGTACGCGATGCCGGAGTTGCAGTCCTCGCGCTTGGCCCACAGGGTGGCGCCGCCGAGGTGGCCGGTCAGCCGCTGGAGGGGGTGCACGGGCGAGGGCCCGAAGAGCAGCGGATAGCGCTCGAAGTCGTCGATCGTGGGCATACGGGCTCCCTGGGGTGGTCGCGGTCGAGGTCCTGGACGCCTCGCGCGGGACGTTCCGGCCACGGCCTAGAGCCGGTCCGGTGGGTCCGTCGCCTCGTCGGCGAGCTCCTCCAGGGCCCGCCATATCTCCGAGGTCACCCGCACCGCCTCCTCCGTGTCGCCCGCTTCGCACGCGTCGATCAGGCGCGCGTGGAGCTCGGCGGAGCCGCAGGTGCCCGCGTCGCCGAAGAGGCGGCGCTCGACCCGGCGGATCAGGGGCGTGTAGCGGGCGATGGTGGCGGCCACCGCGTGGTTGCCGCTCGCGCCGACGAGCACGTCGTGGAGCTCGTCGTCGGCGCGCAGGGCGGCCTCCACGTCGGCGGAGCGCACGGCCGAGGCGAAGCGGACGTTGGCCTCGCGCATCGCCCGGATGCCCTCGGGACCGAGCAGCGGTACGGCGGTGCGGGCGGCGAGCTCGTGCATCACCCGCACCACGGAGGCGGCGTCCCGCACCACCCGGCTGACCAGCCGGGTGACCCGGGTGTAGCTCTGCGGCTTGGTCTCCACGAGACCCTCGTCGCCGAGCCGGGCCAGGGCCTCGCGCACCGGGGCGCGCGAGAGGCCGAGGCGTTCGGCCAGGTCGGCGTCCTTGACCACGGAACCGGGCGCGAGCTCACCGCGCACGATGGCCTCGCGCAGCGCGTCGTACGCGCGGTCGCGCAGCAGGGTCCGGCCCACCGGCCGTAAGGCGTCCATGGACTGACATGTTAGGTGTCAGCCCGTGGACGGCACCAGGGGCAGGAGGTCAGCGGCGCGGCTGGCGGCGCCACGGGCCGGTGATCGCGAGCATGATGCCCGGCTCCTGGATGTTGGCGAACAGGGTGTCGCCGTCCGGCGAGAAGACCACGCCGGTGAACTCGCTGTCGTTCAGGTCGTTGCGGGCGATCGGGTAGGTCCGGCCGCTCTCGGTCGCGCCGAAGAGGTGCTGGACGCCCTCGCCGTCCTCGGCGATGACGACCCCGCCGTACGGGGAGACCGTGATGTTGTCCGGGCCGTCGTAGGCGCCGTCCTGATCCGGGGCCGCGTTGACGCCGAGCAGCACCTGGAGGGTGAGGGTGCGGCGCTTGGGGTCGTAGAACCAGACCTGGCCGTCGTGCGCGGCGCCGGGGCTCTCGTCACGGGCGTACGAGGAGACGATGTAGGTGCCGCCGTCGGCCCACCACATGCCCTCCAGCTTGCGGGCGCGGGTCACCTCGCCGGCGCCGAACTGCTTGCGGACCGAGGTCTTGCGGGCGTCACGGTCGGGCACGTCGACCCAGTCCACGCCGTAGACGGTGCCGATCCGCGTGGCGCGGGACAGGTCGTCGACGAAGCGGCCGGCCGAGTCGAAGCACTTGAAGGCCTGGAGGACGCCGGCGTCGTCGGCGAGGGTGGCGAGCCGCCCCCGGCCGTGCTCGAAGCCCTTCGGCGGGACCCAGCGGAAGAACAGGCCGTTGGGGCCGGAGGCGTCCTCGGTGAGGTAGGCGTGGCCGCGCTTGGGGTCGATGACGACGGCCTCGTGGGCGTAGCGGCCGAAGGCCTTCACCGGCTTCGGGTTCCGGTTGGCGCGGTGGTCCTGCGGGTCGACCTCGAAGACGTAGCCGTGGTCCTTGGTCATGCCGTTCTTGCCGGCCAGGTCCTCGGTCTCCTCGCAGGTGAGCCAGGTGCCCCAAGGGGTCCGGCCGCCGGCGCAGTTGGTGGAGGTGCCGGCGATGCCGACCCACTCGGCGACGGTGCCGTCCCGGTGCACCTCGACGACCGTGCAGCCGCCCGCGGCGGCCGGGTCGTAGACCAGGCCCTCGGTGAGCGGGACGGGGTGCGCCCAGCCGGCCCGGGGGCCCTTGAGCTCGTGGTTGTTGACCAGGTACGTGGTGCCGCGGCGCCCGGCGAAGGTGGCGGTGCCGTCGTGGTTGGAGGGCGTGAACTCGCCGGACTCCAGGCGGGTGACACCGCTGTGGGTGATGACGCGGTACGTGAAGCCCTCGGGCAGCGCGAGGACGCCCTCCGGGTCCGGGACGAGCTCGCCGTAGCCGAGCCGGTGCCCGTGGCCGTGCCCGTGGCCGTGGCCCTCGCCGTGGCCCTCGCCCGCGAACTCCTGCGGGTCGTCGGCGGCGAGCGCCTCGGGCGCGGTGGCGAGCGTGCCCACGGCGCCGGTGAGCGCGAGGCCGGCGCCGGTCGCGGCGGACTTCTTGGCGAATTCTCTGCGGTTGAGAGGCATGACGGTTCTTCTCCCTGTCGTCACCCGGTGTCGCGGCACACGGTCGCGCCCCCGTATAAACGGCGGTTGAACAGAAAGGCGATCCCTCATGAACCTGCCCCACAGCGGCCGACGCGTTCTGGTCAGCGGTGCCTCGCGCGGTCTGGGCCGCGCGGTGGCGCGCGCGTTCGCGGCCCAGGGCGACCGGGTGGCCGTGCACTACGGCTCGCGCGCGGAGGAGGCCCGCGCGACCCTCGCGTCCCTGGACGGCTCCGGTCACGCGCTGGTCCGCGGTGACCTGGCCGACCCGGCGGAGGCCGCCCGGGTCGCGGACGAGGCGGCCGGCGCCCTCGGCGGCCTCGACGTGCTGGTGAACAACGCGGCCGTGAACCTGCCGCACCCGCCGGCCACCACCCCGTACGAGGAGTGGGTCGGGCTCTGGCAGCGGCACGTGTCCGTGAACCTGCTCGGTACGGCGTATCTCAGCCATCTCGCGGCCCGGCGGATGATCGAGGCGGGCACCGGCGGCCGCATCGTCAACATCGGCTCGCGCGGCGCCTTCAAGGGCGAGCCGGACCACCCGGCGTACGGCGCCACGAAGGCGGCCGTGCACGCGCTGGGCCAGTCGCTGGCCGTGGCCCTGGCCCCGTACGGCATCGGGGTGGCCTCGGTGGCTCCCGGCTTCTTCGCGACCGAGCGGGTGGCGCCCCGGCTCGCGGGCCCCGAGGGCGAGGCCATCCTCGCCCAGAGCCCGTTCGGCCGGGTCGGCACCGCGGAGGAGATCGCCGCGGCCGTGCGCTGGCTCGCCTCCCCCGAGGCCCAGTGGGCCTCGGGGACGGTGCTCGACCTCAACGGGGCCTCGTACCTGCGGACCTGAGGGGCTTCCGGTCCCCGTGGTCAGCCCTTCGAGCGCGCCTTGAAGGCCGCCTTGCGGGCCTCCTTCGCCGTGGGCTTGTCCCGGTGGAGGCGGCCCATGGCCTCCAGGACCTCGGCCGTCGCCGGGTGCTCGACCCGCCAGGCCGCGTCGAAGAAGCCGCCGTGGCGGCCGGTCAGGCCCTCGATGAGGTCCTGGAGCTCGGTCAGGTCGCCGTCGGCGTCGAGCTGGGCGGCGATCGTGTCGATGGCCAGCCAGAAGATCATCGCCTCCGGCGGGGCCGGGATGTCCGCCGCGCCGTGCTCGGCGAGCCAGACCCGGGCGAGACCGCCGAGCTCCGGGTCGTCCAGGACCTCCCGGACGGCCGGCTCGGCCTCGGCGCCGACGAGGGACAGCGCCTGCTGCGCGTGGAGCCGGCGCAGCGGGGAGTCCGGGTCGCTGCCCTTGGCGGCGGCGAGGAGTTCGCGGGCGGCGGTGCCGGGCTCGCGGGCGGTGAGCCAGCCCGCGGTCTCGGCGCGGGCGGCGTCCTGCGGGTAGTGGGCGATGCCGTCGAGGAGGACGTCGGCGCCCTTGTCGGCGAGTTCGCCGACGGCGGGGACGACGAGTCCGGCCTCCAGCATCCGGGCGCGCACGCCGTACAGGCCGAGCGGGGTGAGCCGGACCATGCCGTAGCGGCTGACGTCCTCGTCGTCGACGGGCGGGGCGGGCTCCTCGCCCTCCTCGGCCATCAGGGCCTCGTCGACGGGGTCGTACGCGACCAGGCCGATCGGTTCGAGGACCCGGAACTGCTCGTCGAGCCGCATCATCGCGTCGGAGACCTGCTCCAGGACGTCGTCGGTGGGCTCGCCCATGTCGTCGGGGACGACCATCGAGGCGGCGAGCGCGGGCAGCGGCACCGGGCCCTCGCCCGCGCCGCCCTCGCTGACGGTCAGCAGGTACAGGTTGCCGAGCACGCCCTCCAGGAACTCGGCCTCGCCCTCGGGGTCCCACTCCAGGGCCTCGAAGTCGATCTCGCCGTCCTCGCCGACGAGCGCGTCGAGGTCGTCGAAGTAGGGCGCGGCGGCGTCGGCGAAGACGGCGTCGTAGCCCTCCAGCCAGATCGCGAGGACGTCCTGCGGGGAGCCGCCGGTGACCAGCGCCAGGTTCTCGCCGGGGGTGACGGTGCCGTCCTCGGCGCCCTCGGCCCGCTCGGTGCCGTCGGCGGGCTCCTCGGCGTCCTGGACGTCCACGAGGCCCGTGTCGACGGCGAGCCGCCAGGCCTCGCTCGCGTACGCCTCGGCGTCCGGGTCGCCGGCCAGTCCGAGGGCCTCGGCGGCGGCGGGCAGCTGCTCGTCGACGAGTTCGCCGCCCGCCCCGACCCGGGTCTCCGGGCCGGCCCAGCGGGCGAGCCGCACGGCGCGGGCGAGGAGGGGGGTGGCCAGGGCGTCCCGCGCCAACTCCGCGTCCGAGCGCAAGCGAACGGGGGGAAGGGACTGGCGGTCCGATGCCATCTCGGGTGTTCTCCTCGGCGAGTACGGGGCCTTCACGGCGCTTCGAGCGGCCTTCAGCGTAGACGTTTTCGGGGGGCGGTCCGGCGGTTCACGGAGGCGTCAGCCTTCGTACACCCGTCGACCCTTGACAAGGGGAAGGGTCTGCAAGGAAATTGACGCGCGTAGACCCTTCGCTCGTTTCTCCAAACCCTCACGGAGCTCCTTGATGTCTTCCTCCATACCGAGATCCGCCGCCGTCGCCGCCGTCGTCTCCGCCGCCCTCGCCGCCGGCCTGCTGGGCGGCGCGTCCGCCTCCGCCGACGACGTGACCGGCGCGGCGCCCGTCCGCATCCACGACATCCAGGGCTCGACCCGGGTCTCGCCGCTGGCCGGCAAGCCGGTCGCGGGCGTCACCGGCATCGTGACGGGCGTGCGGACGTACGGCTCGCGCGGCTTCTGGATGCAGGACCCGCAGGCGGACGCCGACCCGGCGACGAGCGAGGGCATCTTCGTCTTCACGAGCTCCGTGCCGACCGTCGCCGTCGGCGACTCGGTGAGCGTCAACGGCTCGGTGACCGAGTACGTGCCGGGCGGTCTGACCTCGGGCAACCAGTCGCTGACCCAGATCTCCAAGCCGGTGGTCACCGTCCTGTCGAAGGACAACCCGGTCCCGGCGCCCGTCACCATCTGGCCGTGGTCCGTGCCGGACGCGTACACCCCCGAGGGCGACCCGGCGGCCGGCGGCTCGATCAACGGGCTCACCCTGGACCCCGAGACCTACGCCCTGGACTACTACGAGTCCCTGGAGGGCACCAACGTCCGCATCGGCACCTCGCGCGTGGTCGGCGCCACCGACCCGTACTCCGAGCTGTGGGTGTCGGTGAAGCCGTTCGAGAACGGCAACCGCCGCGGCGGCACGGTCTACGGCTCGTACGACGCGCAGAACACCGGCCGGCTCCAGATCCAGCAGCTCGCGCCGATCGCCCAGCAGCCCTTCCCCAAGGCGAACGTCGGCGACTGGCTGGCCGGCCGGACCGAGGGCCCGCTGGACTTCAACCAGTTCGGCGGCTACACCCTGGTCGCGAACACCCTGGGCAAGCACGTGGACCTCGGCCTGGAGCGCGAGGTGACCGAGCGCCAGCACAAGAACGAGCTGGCGGTCGCCACGTACAACGTGGAGAACCTCGACCCGAGCGACCCGCAGGAGAAGTTCGACGCGCTCGCGAAGGCGGTCGTCGAGAACCTGGCCTCCCCCGACGTCGTCGCCCTGGAGGAGATCCAGGACGACAACGGCGCCAAGAACGACGGCACGGTCACGGCCGGCGAGACGCTCAAGAAGTTCACCGCCGCGATCGTCGCGGCCGGCGGCCCGGCGTACGAGTGGCGTTCGATCGACCCGCAGAACGGCAAGGACGGCGGCGAGCCCGGCGGCAATATCCGTCAGGTCTTCCTCTTCAACCCGGAGCGGGTCTCCTTCGTGGACCGCGCGGGCGGCGACGCGACGACCCCCACCGCTGTGACGGGCACCAAGGGCGACGCCCACCTGACCCTGTCCCCCGGCCGGATCGACCCGGCGAACACCGCCTGGGAGAACAGCCGCAAGCCGCTCGCGGGCGAGTTCCGCTTCCGCGGCCGCACGGTGATCGTGGTCGCCAACCACTTCGGCTCCAAGGGCGGCGACGAGTCCATCGTGTCGCACCACCAGCCGCCGACCCGCTCCTCGGAGACCAAGCGCCTGCTCCAGGGCCAGGCCGTCAACGCCTTCGTCAAGGACGTCCTGGCGCTGGACAAGCAGGCCGACGTGCTGGTCCTCGGCGACATCAACGACTTCGAGTTCTCCGGCACCACGAAGGCGCTGACCGACGGCGGCGCGCTGTACCCGGCGGTCAAGTCGCTGCCGCGCAGCGAGCGCTACTCGTACGTCTACCAGGGCAACAGCCAGGTCCTGGACCAGATCCTGACCAGCCCCGGCGTGCACCACTTCGAGTACGACAGCGTGCACATCAACGCCGAGTTCGCGGACCAGAACAGCGACCACGACCCGCAGGTGCTGCGCTTCCGCCCGTAGTTCCCGGCGCTCCCCGGTGGCACGGGTGTGCGAGACTGCGGGCCGTGATCCTGCGCCCCGCCACCCGTGCCGACCTGCCCGCCGTCCTCGCGCTCCTCGCCGACGAGGACCGAGTGGTGGACCCGGCCTCGGTGCCCGTCACACCCGCGTACGAGCGGGCGTTCGCGGACATCGAGGCCGATCCGCGCAACGAGGTGCTGGTGCTCGTCGACGAGACCGACGGCGCACTGGTCGTCGGCTGCCTCCAGGCCACCTACATCCCCGGCCTCGGCAAGGGCGGCGCCGAGCGGGCCCTGATCGAGGCGGTCCGGATCAGGGCCGACCGGCGCGGCGGCGGACTCGGCCGGGAGCTGATGGAGCGCGCGGTGGCCCGGGCCGGCGCCCGTGGCTGCGCGCTCGTCCAGCTCACCAGCAACAAGGACCGGACGGCCGCCCACCGCTTCTACGCCTCGCTGGGCTTCGCGCGGAGCCACGACGGGTTCAAGCTGAGCCTTTAGGGCGGGTGGGCGATAAACGTCGTTTATGGGTCGATCAACCGCTACCGGGTACCCGGTGACGATTCGTCGCCCCAGGGTGGAATCGTCCCGTCCACCTCGGCGAAACGACGATTCCCTTGAAATCCACGCGCATCGCGGCCCTCGCGGCCGTCTCGGTCCTGACCCCGGCCAGCTGGCCGGCCACCCCCGCGGCGGCGGACGCGTCCCGCCCGCCCGCCGTGTCCGCCCCCGACACGGCGGAGGAGCGGAAGAGGCAGGGCGCGTTGGTCCTCCCGAGCGTGAGCCGACTTCCGAAACGATTCCTCGCAGGCGGCGAATGGCAGGAGTTCACTCTCACCCTGGACAACACCGGGAACGAGGTGCTGCGGGACCTGAGCGTCGTGCTGTGGTGGGACGTCGACGAGGACTACCCCGGTCTGCGGACGGACCAGATACGGATCCAGATGAACGTCGACGGACAGTGGCAGGAGCAGGGGTTCACCCCGCCGCAGCCGCCGCTTCTCGTCAACTCGAACCCGGCCCTGAACGGGCGTCCCCTCCCGCCCGGGAAGAACGACTTCCCGCTGCGCATGAAGTTCACGGCGGACACCCCGTCGCAGTTCTACGCCTTCGGCGCGGGGGTGAACGAGGAACACGCCGACGACGAGGGCACCGGGTGGACCGAGTCCGAGATCTACCGCCCGACCGAACCGGATCCGGACCCGGAGCCGACGCCGGACCCGGAGCCGACGCCGGACCCTGAGCCCACCCCAGACCCGAAGCCGACGCCGGACCCCGACCCGGAGCCCACACCTGACCCCGGCGCGAAGCCCAGCCCCACCCCCGACCCGGCTCCGACACCCGGCCCCGAGCGCTCCCCCGGCGACCCGGCGGGGACTCCCGCTCCGGAGCCGACCGCGGACGGCAGGCTGGCCGAGACCGGCGGCGGCGTCGGCTCATGGCCCCTCGCGGCAGGGGCGGCCGTCACCCTCGGCACCGCCCTGACCGTGCTCGCCCGCTACCGCCGCCGTCGCGAGGAGGGCTGACGGCCCGCCGGCCGAGCAGGTGGAGCGGCGGGCCGGCGGTGCGCCGAGGCGTCAGGCGGAGTCGGTCGTGACGGTCCTGCCGAGGATCGCGGCGTGCTCCAGGACGTCCTCCAGCGGGTCGTCGATCTGCCCGGTGGAGATGAGCGCGACCTTCGGCCCGTTGTGCGCGTGGCTGTGCGTCTCGTCGGCCTCGGCCGCCCCCGCCGGGAGCACCACCGCCGCGACGGCGAACGCGCCGCTGAGCACCGACCGGTTCCTGAACGTCCCGCTGATCCTGGTCGTCATGTCGACCTTCCCCTCGCCTGGTGACTGCCGTACGGCCCCCGCACTCTGGCTAACGCGGGGGCCCACGGGTCAGTTGTGGCTGTGGAGGATCTCGTTGAGGCCGCCCCAGACCGCGTTGTTCGGGCGGGCCTCGACGGCGCCGGTGACCGAGTTGCGGCGGAAGAGGATGTTCGAGGCGCCGGAGAGCTCGCGGGCCTTGACGATCTGGCCGTCGGGCATGGTGATCCGGGTGCCGGCGGTGACGTACAGACCGGCCTCGACGACGCACTCGTCGCCCAGGGCGATGCCGACACCGGCCTCGGCGCCGATGAGGCAGCGCTCGCCGATGGAGATGACGACGTTGCCGCCGCCGGAGAGGGTGCCCATGGTGGAGGCGCCGCCGCCGATGTCGGAACCGTCGCCGACGACCACGCCGGCCGAGATGCGGCCCTCGACCATGGAGGTGCCGAGGGTGCCGGCGTTGAAGTTGACGAAGCCCTCGTGCATGACGGTGGTGCCGGCGGCGAGGTGGGCGCCGAGGCGGACGCGGTCGGCGTCGGCGACGCGGACGCCGGCGGGCACGACGTAGTCCGTCATGCGGGGGAACTTGTCGATCGAGGTGACCTGGAGGTGCAGGCCCTCGGCGCGGGCGTTGAGCCGCACCGTCTCGATGTCGTCGACGGCGACCGGGCCGAGCGAGGTCCAGGCGACGTTGGCGAGGAGGCCGAAGACGCCGTCCAGGTTCTGGCCGTGCGGCTTGACCAGCCGGTGGCTGAGCAGGTGGAGGCGCAGGTAGGCGTCGTGGGCGTCGAGCGGCTTGTCGTCGAGCGAGGCGATGACGGTGCGGACGGCGACCACCTCGACACCGCGGCGGGCGTCCAGGCCGACGGCCTTGACGGCGCCCTCGCCGAGGGCGTTGAGGGCCTGGTCGGGGCCGATCCGCTCGGTGCCGGCGGGGCCGGGGTCGGCGGTCAGCTCGGGGGCGGGGAACCAGGTGTCGAGAACGGTGCCGTCGCCGGCGATGGTGGCGAGGCCGGCGGCGACGGCGCCGGTGGAGCGAGGAGCAGTGGTCATGACGGAAAACCTAACCGGCGGGCCCCCGCGCGGGCCAACCGGTCTCAGGTGTCGGTCCGCTTCCCTGGTGGTTCGGACGAGTCCGCGGGCCGGGTCTTCGGCGCTTCGTTCAGCCCGCCCGGCGGCGGTCTCCCAGCACCCGGCCGAGCATCTCGCGGGCGTACTCCTCGTCGTACCTGCCGTCGGTGAGCAGGACCTGGAGGCAGATGCCGTCCATGAGGGCGATGACGGCGCGGGCGGTGGCCGGGTCGGTGCGCGGGGCGAGACAGGCGCCGACCTCCTCGGCCCATTCGGCGGCGACGGGCCGCAGGGCGGGGCGGCGCAGGGCGGCGAGGTAGAGCTCGTACTCCAGCTCCACGCCGGTCCGTTCGCCGCCGAGCCACTCGCCGATGAGCCGGGCGAGGACGGCGGCGAGGTCGGCGGCCGGGTCCGCGAGACCGGGGCTCTCGCGCAGGGCGCTCCCGAAGTTGGCGTTGGCGCGGCGCAGGGCGGCGACGAGGAGTTCGTCGAGGGAGGCGAAGTGGTACGTGGTGGAGCCGAGCGGCACGTCCGCCTCGGCGGCGACGGTGCGGTGGCTGAGGCCCGCGAGGCCGGCCCGGCCGACCACCCGCAGGGCCGCGTCGACGATCCGGTCGCGCCGCTCGGGGTCGTACCGCCTGGGCCGGGCCATCAGTGGGCGCCGCCCATGTTGAGGACGGCGACCCCGGCGATGATCAGCACGATGCCGGCGATCTTGGCGAGGTTCATGGACTCGCCGAGGAAGAGCGCGCCGATCGCGGCGACGGCGGCGGTGCCGACCCCGGACCAGATGGCGTAGGCGGTGCCGACCTGGAGGGTCTTGAGCGCCTGGGCGAGCAGGGCGAAGGCGATGAGGTAGCCGGCGCCGGTGATCAGCGAGGGCACCAGCTTCGAGAAGCCCTCGCTGTACTTCATGGAGGTGGTGGCGACGATCTCCGCCGCTATGGCGCCCGCGAGCAGTCCGTATCCCATGTGTACGAGCGTACACAACGACGCCGACCGCTACCGTGTGGCCATGACAAATCCCTCGGGGCCGTACGGATACGGATACGCTCCCCCGCCACCGCCGCCGAAGCCCGGCGTCATACCCCTGGTGCCGCTGACCTTCGGGCAGATCCTGACCGGCGCGTTCAGCGCGCTCGGGCGCTACTGGAAGCCGCTCCTGGGCGTGGCCGTGACCGCCTTCGGGGTGGCGACGGTGCTCGTCCTCGGCGCGGTCCTGGTCGCCTGGAACGCCGTGTCGGACAACGTCGACCGGCTCTCGCACCTCCCGCAGGGCCAGGACCCCGACGGCGCGGACATCCGGGGGCTGCTCCTCGCCTTCGGCGGTGTCTGGCTGACCGCCATGCTCTGCCTGATGCTGGCCAACGCCCTGGTCTACGCCGCCGCCCCGGTCGTCGCGCAGGAGGCGGTGCTCGGCCGCCCCGTGGGCTTCGGGGCCGTCTGGCGCCGCGCCTGGTCCCGGGTGGGCGCGGTGCTGAGCGCGGTCGTCCTGTCGATGCTGGCCATGCTCGTACCGGTGCTGCTCCTCGTCGTCGGCTTCGGCCTCATGCTGTTCGGCATGATCGCGGGCATCGGCGCCTCCGGGAGCGACGAGGGCGTGGGCCCCGCGGTCGCCGGCCTGGTGTTCCTCCTCGGCGCCCTGGCGACCGTCCCCTTCGGCCTGTGGCTCTGGGTGAAGTTCAGCCTGGCCCCCGCGGCCGCGGTCATCGAGGGCACGGGCGGCCTGACCGCCCTGCGCCGCTCCGCCGACCTGGTCCGCGGCTCCTGGTGGCGCGTCTTCGGCTGCACGATCGCCACGGCCGCGATCGTGGCCGCGGTCAGCGGGGCGATCCAGCAGGTGTTCTCGCTGATCGCCTGGATCCCGATGTCGACGCTGGACTTCGACGCCGACACCGCCCCCACCGAGGTCCTCGGCTCGATGTCCGTCGTGATGGGCGTCGTCCTGATCGGCAGCGTCGCCTCCCAGGCCCTCCTGGCCCCCCTCCAGCCCCTGGTCTCCGCCCTGCTCTACGTGGACCAGCGCATGCGCAAGGAGAACCTGGGCCCGGTGCTGGCCCAGACGGCGGGCGTGCTCTGAGACGTCTGCTCCGAGACGTCGGGGACACGCGTGAGGGCCGCACTCCGAAAGGAGTGCGGCCCTCGGCGCGTGCCGTCGGACGGGATCAGACGTTGAACCCGAGCGCGCGCAGCTGCTCGCGGCCGTCGTCCGTGATCTTGTCCGGGCCCCACGGGGGCATCCAGACCCAGTTGATCTTCAGCTCGTTGACGATGCCGTCGGTGGCGGACTTCGCCTGGTCCTCGATCACGTCGGTCAGCGGGCAGGCCGCCGACGTCAGGGTCATGTCCAGCGTCGCCACGTTCGACTCGTCGATGTGGATGCCGTAGATGAGGCCCAGGTTGACCACGTCGATACCCAGCTCGGGGTCGACGACGTCGTACAGCGCCTCGCGGACTTCTTCTTCGGAGGCCGGCTTCATCGTGGCCTCGGCGTTCTCGGTCATGCCGACTTCCTCTCAGCGACACCGTCACCCAGGGCCTGGGCGGTCGCGTCCTTCCACGCCATCCAGCTGAGCAGCGCGCACTTCACCCGGGCGGGGTACTTCGAGACACCGGCGAACGCGACCGCGTCCTCCAGGATCTCCTCCATCGCGTCGTCCGGCTCCAGCTGGCCCTTGGACTGCATCAGCTCCAGGAAGGTGCCCTGGATCTTCTGCGCCTCGGCCAGCTCCTTGCCGACGAGCAGGTCGTTGAGGACGGAGGCCGAGGCCTGGCTGATGGAGCAGCCCTGGCCCTCGTACGACACGTCCTCGATCCGCGAGCCGTCGTACTTCACGCGGAGCGTGATCTCGTCGCCGCAGGTCGGGTTGACGTGGTGCACCTCGGCGTCGCCGTCCCGCAGACCGCGCCCGTGCGGGTGCTTGTAGTGGTCCAGGATGACGTCCTGGTACATCGAATCCAGCTTCACGAGGCGTCCCCTAGCCGAAGAAGTTCCGTACGTGCTCCAGACCCGCGACCAGGGCGTCGACCTCGGCCGGGGTGGAGTACAGATAGAACGACGCTCGCGTGGTCGCGGGAATTCCGTACCGCAGGCAGACCGGCCGCGCGCAGTGGTGGCCGACCCGGACCGCGATGCCCTGCTCGTCGAGGACCTGGCCCACGTCGTGCGGGTGGATGTCGCCGAGCGTGAAGGAGATCGCCGCGCCGCGGTCCTCGGCCGTGGTGGGGCCGATGATCCGCAGGTCCGGAACCTCCTGGAGGCGCCGGACGGCGTACTCGGTGATCGCGTGCTCGTGGCGCGCGATGTTCTCCATGCCGATCGCCGACAGGTAGTCCACGGCCGCGCCGAGGCCGACGGCCTGCGCGATCGGGGGCGTACCCGCCTCGAACTTGTGCGGGGCCGGCGCGTAGGTGGAGGAGTGCATCGAGACGGTCTCGATCATCTCGCCGCCACCGAGGAACGGCGGCAGGTCCTCCAGGAGCTCCTGGCGTCCCCACAGCACGCCGATGCCGGTCGGGCCGCACATCTTGTGGCCGGTGAAGGCCACGAAGTCGGCCTGCAGCGCCTGCACGTCGAGCACCATGTGCGGGGCGGCCTGGGAGGCGTCGATGCAGACCAGCGCACCGACCTCCTGGGCCCGGCGGATGATCGCCTCGACCGGGTTGATCGTGCCGAGGAGGTTGGAGACCAGGGTGAAGGAGACCACCTTGGTCTTCTCCGTGATCAGTTCCTCGATGTTCGACAGGTCGAGCCGGCCGTCGTCGGTGAGACCGAACCACTTCAGCTTCGCGCCGGTGCGCTGCCCCAGCAGCTGCCACGGGACGATGTTGGAGTGGTGCTCCATCTCCGTGATGACGATCTCGGTCTCGTGGTCCACGCGGTAGGGCTCGTCGGCCCAGCCCAGCATGTTGGCCACGAGGTTGAGCGACTCGGAGGCGTTCTTGGTGAAGATCACCTCGTCGCGGCTCGGCGCGTTGATGAAGGCGGCGACCTTGTCGCGGGCGCCCTCGTACAGCGCGGTGGCCTCCTCGGCGACCGTGTAGACGCCGCGGTGGACGTTGGCGTTGTGCCGCTCGTAGTACGCGTTCAGAGCGTCGAGGACCTGGCGCGGCTTCTGCGAGGTGGCCGCCGAGTCCAGGTAGACGATCTTCTTGTCGTCGTGGACCAGACGATCCAGGAGCGGGAAGTCCTTGCGGATCGCCTCGGTGTCGAGGAGGCCGGTCAGCCCCGGATGGGCGGAAGTCACGCGGATGCGCCACCCTTCACGTACTTGTCGTAGCCCTCGTTCTCCAGCTGGTCGGCGAGCTCGGCGCCGCCGGACTCGACGATGCGGCCGTTCGCGAAGACGTGCACGAAGTCGGGCTTGATGTAGCGGAGGATCCGCGTGTAGTGCGTGATCAGCAGGGTGCCGACCTCGCCGCTCTCGCGGACGCGGTTGACGCCCTCGGAGACGATGCGCAGCGCGTCGACGTCGAGGCCGGAGTCGGTCTCGTCGAGGATCGCGATCTTCGGCTTGAGCAGTTCGAGCTGGAGGATCTCGTGGCGCTTCTTCTCGCCGCCGGAGAAGCCCTCGTTGACGTTGCGCTCGGCGAAGGCCGGGTCCATGGAGAGCTGCTCCATCGCGGACTTGACCTCCTTCACCCAGGTGCGCAGCTTGGGCGCCTCGCCGCGGACGGCGGTGGCGGAGGTGCGCAGGAAGTTGGAGACCGAGACGCCGGGGACCTCGACCGGGTACTGCATGGCCAGGAAGACGCCGGCGCGGGCGCGCTCGTCGACCGACATCTCCAGGACGTCCTCACCGTCGAGGGTGACGGTGCCGCCGGTGACGGTGTACTTCGGGTGGCCGGCCAGCGAGTACGCCAGGGTCGACTTGCCGGAGCCGTTCGGGCCCATGACGGCGTGGGTCTCGCCCTGCTTGATGGTCAGGTCGACACCCTTGAGGATCTCGCGCGGACCGTTCTCGGCCTCGACGGAGACGTGCAGGTCGTGGATTTCAAGCGTTGCCATGGGTGACTCAGGACTCCTGGGTGACGGAGACGAGCACATCGTCCCCTTCGATCTTTACGGGGTATACGGGGACGGGGCGCGTCGCGGGGAGGCCGGACGGCTTGCCGGTGCGCAGGTCGAACGCGGAGCCGTGCAGCCAGCACTCGATCTGGCAGTCCTCCACCTCGCCCTCGGAGAGCGACACGTTCGCGTGCGAGCAGATGTCGTGGATCGCGTACACCTCGCCCTCGGTGTGCACGAGGGACACCGGCGTGCCGTCGAGTTCCACCCGCTTCGGGGTGTCCTCCTCCAGCTCGCTCAGCGCACAGGCGCGGACGAAGGCCATCAGACGGACGCCTCCAGCTCGGCCTCGATCTTGGCCAGCAGGCGCTCCTGGACGTCCGGCAGACCGATCTGCTGGACCAGCTCGGCGAAGAAGCCGCGGACGACGAGGCGGCGGGCCTCGGTCTCCGGGATGCCGCGCGACATCAGGTAGAAGAGCTGCTCGTCGTCGAAGCGGCCGGTGGCGGAGGCGTGGCCGGCGCCGGCGATCTCGCCGGTCTCGATCTCCAGGTTCGGCACCGAGTCGACCCGGGCGCCGTCGGTGAGGACGAGGTTCCGGTTGAGCTCGTAGGTGTCGGTGCCCTCGGCGGCGGCCTCGATGAGGACGTCGCCGATCCAGACCGCGTGGGCGTCCTGGCCCTGCAGCGCGCCCTTGTAGGCCACGTTGGACTTGCAGTGCGGGACGTTGTGGGTGACCAGGAGGCGGTGCTCCTGGTGCTGCCCGGCGTCGGTGAAGTACAGGCCGAAGAGCTCGGCCTCGCCGCCGGGGGCGGTGTACGTGACGCGCGGGTGGATGCGCACGACGTCGCCGCCGAAGGTCACGACGACCGACTTGAAGGAGGCGTCGCGGCCGATCAGCGCGTTGTGCTGAGCGATGTGGACGGCCTTCTCGTCCCAGTCCTGGACGGAGACCACGGTGAGCTTGGCGCCGTCGCCGAGCACGTAGTCGACGTTGGCGGCGAGCACCGCGTCACCCGTGTGGTCGATGACCACGACGGCCTCGGCGAAGGCGCCGAGCTCGATCACCTGGTGGCCGAAGGCGACGCCGCCCTGGCCGTGCACGGCGATCCGGATCGGCTCGGTGAGGACGGCCTCCTTGGCGACGGTGACGACCGAGGCCTTCTCGAAGGAGGTGTACGCCTGGGCGGCGACGCGGTCGACCGGCGTGCCGGCCTTGCCGAGACGCGCGTCGTCACGGCCCACGGTCTCCACGGTGACGCCCTCGGGGGCCTCCACGTCGACGCGGACGCCCTCGCCGGACACGACGGCGGTGCCGTCGTGCAGGCCGCGCAGGCGCTCCAGCGGGGTGAAGCGCCACTCCTCCTCGCGGCCGTGCGGGACGGGGAAGTCCGCCACGTCGAAGGACGGCGGGGCGCTCATGCGCGTGGCGACGGTGGACTCGGCGGCCACCGCGATCGAGCCCGCGGTGGTGGAGCCCGCGGGGATGTTCTGAGCCTCAGCCATGGCTGTCGTGTTGCTCTCTTCCTGCGTACGTAAAGAAAATCGGTCGCTGCGGGGCGGTGCGGGGCGGGGCTTTAGCCGACCGCGCCTTCCATCTGCAGCTCGATCAGCCGGTTGAGCTCCAGCGCGTACTCCATCGGAAGCTCCTTCGCGATGGGCTCGACGAAGCCGCGGACGATCATGGCCATCGCCTCGAACTCGGTGAGGCCGCGGCTCATCAGGTAGAAGAGCTGGTCCTCGGAGACCTTGGAGACGGTGGCCTCGTGGCCCATGGAGACGTCGTCCTCGCGCACGTCCACGTAGGGGTACGTGTCCGAGCGGGAGATCGTGTCGACGAGCAGCGCGTCGCACAGGACGTTCGACTTGGAGCCCGGGGCGCCCTCGCCGATCTCGATGAGACCGCGGTAGGAGGTGCGGCCGCCGCCTCGCGCCACCGACTTGGAGACGATGTTGGAGGAGGTGTTCGGGGCCATGTGGACCATCTTGGCGCCGGCGTCCTGGTGCTGGCCCTCGCCCGCGAAGGCGATGGACAGGGTCTCGCCCTTGGCGTGCTCGCCCATCAGGTAGACGGCCGGGTACTTCATGGTGACCTTGGAGCCGATGTTGCCGTCGACCCACTCCATGGTGGCGCCCTCGTAGGCGACGGCGCGCTTGGTCACCAGGTTGTAGACGTTGTTCGACCAGTTCTGGATGGTCGTGTAGCGGCAGCGGCCGCCCTTCTTCACGATGATCTCGACGACGGCGCTGTGCAGCGAGTCGGAGGAGTAGATCGGGGCGGTGCAGCCCTCGACGTAGTGGACGTAGGCGTCCTCGTCGACGATGATCAGCGTCCGCTCGAACTGGCCCATGTTCTCCGTGTTGATACGGAAGTAGGCCTGGAGCGGGATCTCGACGTGCACGCCCTTCGGCACGTAGATGAACGAGCCGCCGGACCACACGGCCGTGTTCAGCGAGGCGAACTTGTTGTCGCCGACCGGGATGACGGTGCCGAAGTACTCCTTGAAGAGCTCCTCGTGCTCCTTCAGCGCGGTGTCGGTGTCGACGAAGATGACGCCCTGCTCCTCCAGGTCCTCGCGGATCTGGTGGTAGACGACCTCGGACTCGTACTGCGCGGCGACACCGGCGACGAGGCGCTGCTTCTCGGCCTCCGGGATGCCGAGCTTGTCGTACGTGTTCTTGATGTCCTCCGGCAGGTCCTCCCAGGACTCGGCCTGCTTCTCGGTGGACCGCACGAAGTACTTGATGTTGTCGAAGTCGATGCCGGAGAGGTCGGAGCCCCAGGTCGGCATGGGCTTCTTGCCGAAGAGCCGCAGTCCCTTGAGGCGCAGCTTCAGCATCCACTCGGGCTCGTTCTTCTTCGAGGAGATGTCGCGGACGACGTCCTCGTTGAGACCGCGCTTGGCGGTGGCGCCGGCCGCGTCCGAGTCGGCCCAGCCGTACTCGTACCGACCCAGGCCCTCGAGCTCGGGGTGGCTGATCTCGGTGGTCATGCGGGGTTCCTCCCGGCCGTGCTTGCGGATGCAGGTGATGAAGTGGTCTGTGGGCCCTGGGGGCCGCCGTGCGGGATGAAGGTCGTGCAGACGCCGTCACCGTGGGCGATGGTGGCCAGGCGCTGGACGTGGGTCCCGAGGAGGCGGGAGAAGATCTCCGTCTCCGCCTCGCACAGCTGGGGGTACTGCTCGGCGACGTGGGCGACCGGGCAGTGGTGCTGGCAGAGCTGCTCGCCGACCGGCGCGTGACGCGCAGTGGCAGCGTACCCGTCGGCGCTCAGCGCCTTGGCGAGGGCCTCGGTGCGCTCCTGCGGACCGGCGGCCTCGACGGCCTCGCGGTACGACTCGGCCTGGGCCTCGATCCGGTCGCGGGCGAAGGCGGCGACGGCGGCCTCTCCGCCGGCGTTGCGCTCGATCCAGCGGAGCGCCTCGACGGCCAGGGAGTCGTACGACTGGTCGAAGGCGTCACGGCCGCAGTCGGTGAGCGCGAAGACCTTCGCGGGGCGGCCGCGGGTGCGGGTCCCGTAGACGCGCTTCTCGCGGGCCTCGACGACGGAGTCGGCGACCAGCGAGTCGAGGTGGCGGCGGACGGCGGCCTGGGTGAGGCCGAGCCGCTCGGCGAGGTCGGCGACGGTCGAGGGCCCGTGGTCAAGGATCGACCGCGCGACCCGGTTGCGCGTGGAACGCTCTCGGGTCGCGAGTTCCTCCACCGGAGCCGCGCCAACGTTTTTCACAACGCCATTGTTGCGTAATTAATCGGGGAGTGACAAGCCGCGCCCGGACCGGTCACGGTGGGGTGCATCACTCAGGTAAGGCTTACCTGACCTGCGGAAATGATCATTCGTAGGACGTTTCCGGCCGTCCGGTGAACCAGTACGAGCCGCCCACCAGCACTCCTCCGCCCACGATGTTGCCCGGCACGGTGAAGATCAGGTTGCGCAGCAGATCGCCGAAACCGGCCGTTCCGTCGAGGATCGCGAGGGAGAACAGGGCCATGTTCGCCACGCAGTGCTCGAAACCCACCGCCACGAACACGAGCACCGGCAGCCACAGCACGAACAGCTTCGCCGCGTCGCCGCGGGCCCGGTAGAACATCCAGACCCCGAGGCACACGAGCAGGTTGCAGAGCACCGCCCGCCAGAACAGCTGCCCGCCGCCCAGCGCCTCCTTGCCGGCCACCATCTCCGCGAGCATCGCCTTCGCCGACGGCGCCGACAGCACCCCGGAGGCGTGCACCATCGCCCCGAAGACGAAGGCCCCGACGAGGTTCCCGCCCAGCGACAGCGCCCAGCTGCCCGCCAGGTCCTTCCAGCCCGTACGGCCGGACAGCGCGCCCAGCAGCATCACCATCACGTTGCTGGTGAAGAGCTGCGCCCCCGCGAACATCACGATCGTCAGCGCGATCGGGAAGACCGCCCCCTCCAGCAGCTTCACCGCCGCCGAGTGCTCGGCCACGAACGGCGAGATCGCGACCAGCAGCAGCACCTCGCCCACGCCGATGTACGCGCCGGCCAACACCGCCGAGACCGCGTACCGGCCGGGGCGCGCCAGCTCGTGCGCCTTGTGCTCGGCCTGTCCGACCGTCTCCCGCAGGTTCTCCGCCACACTGATCACTCTGTCGACGCTAGATCCGGCCGCGGCGGCGAAGCGCGCGTAAAGGTCCCTTCTCTAGGGACCCGGGCCCCGCGCCGGAGGGACCTTCGCCCCCTCTCTAGACTTCCCGGCATGCGAAACGAGTCCGTCGAGTCCGCCGTCCGGGTCCGGGGCCTGGTCAAGCGGTACGGGACGAAGACCGCCGTCGACGGCCTCGACCTCGATGTCCGGACCGGCACCGTCACCGCCGTCCTCGGCCCCAACGGCGCCGGCAAGACCACCACCGTCGAGACCTGCGAGGGCTACCGGAGGCCGGACGCCGGCACCGTGCGCGTCCTCGGCCTCGACCCGGTCGCCGACGCCCCGGCACTGCGCCCCCGGATCGGCGTGATGCTCCAGTCCGGCGGCGTCTACTCCGGCGCCCGCGCCGACGAGATGCTGCGCCACATGGCGAAGCTGCACGCGCACCCGCTGGACGTGGACGCCCTGATCGAGCGCCTCGGCCTCGGCTCCTGCGGCCGGACCACCTATCGGCGCCTCTCCGGCGGCCAGCAGCAGCGCCTGTCGCTCGCCATGGCCGTGGTGGGCCGCCCCGAGCTGGTCTTCCTCGACGAGCCGACCGCCGGACTCGACCCGCAGGCCCGCCGCGCCACCTGGCAGCTGGTCCGCGAGCTGCGCGCCGACGGCGTGACCGTCGTGCTCACCACCCACTTCATGAACGAGGCGGAGGAGCTCGCCGACGACGTCGCGATCGTCGACGCCGGCCGGGTCGTCGCCCAGGGCAGCCCCGAGGAGCTGTGCCGCGGCGGCGCCGAGAACACCCTGCGCTTCACCGGCCGCCCCGGCCTCGACCTCGGCTCGCTCCTGAAGGCGCTGCCGGACGGCACCGCCGCGGCGGAGCCGACCCCGGGCACGTACCGGCTCACCGGCACGGTCGACCCGCAGCTGCTCGCCACCGTCACCAGCTGGTGCGCGCAGCACGGCGTGATGCCGGACCGGATCTCGGTCGAGCGGCACACCCTCGAAGACGTCTTCCTCGAACTGACCGGCAAGGAGCTGCGCGGATGAGCACGGGTACGTACGCGCCGAAGCCGGGGGCCGCGCCCGTCGGCCGGATGATCGCCGCGCAGACCGCGCTGGAGACCCGGATGCTGCTGCGCAACGGCGAGCAGCTGCTCCTCACGGTGATCATCCCCTCCCTGCTGCTCGTGCTCTTCTCGACGGTGGACGTCGTCGACACGGGCTCGGACAAGGCCGTCGACTTCCTCGCCCCGGGCGTCCTCGCGCTGGCCGTGATGTCCACCGCCTTCACCGGGCAGGCCATCGCGACCGGCTTCGAGCGCCGCTACGGGGTGCTCAAGCGGCTCGGCGCCTCGCCGCTGCCGCGCTGGGCGCTGATGACCGCCAAGACGCTGTCGGTGCTGGTCACCGAGGTGCTCCAGGTGGCGCTCCTGACGGCGATCGCGCTGGGGCTCGGCTGGTCGCCGCAGGGCGACCCGTTCTCGGTCCTGGTGCTGCTCGTCCTCGGCACCGCGGCCTTCTCGGGGCTCGGCCTGCTGATGGCCGGCACCCTGAAGGCGGAGGCGACGCTGGCCGCGGCGAACCTGGTCTTCCTGCTGCTCCTGGTGGGCGGCGGGGTGATCGTGCCGCTGGACCGCTTCCCGGAGGCGGCCCGCTCGGTCCTGGAGCTGCTGCCCATCTCGGCGCTCTCCGACGGCCTGCGGGACGTGCTCCAGCACGGCGCGACACTGCCCTGGGGCGACGCGCTGATCCTCGCGGTCTGGGCGGTGCTGGGGCTCGGCGCGGCGGCCCGCTTCTTCCGCTGGGAGTGAGCCGGCGACGGGGCGGCGGGCGCCGAGGGTGAGCGTCCGGTGACGTTTCGCGGCGCAAAAGCCCGTAACGCACCCCTCGTGAAAACGCGCACAAGCCCGTGCCTACGATAGGGCCCGTGCTGACCCCCCTCGCCTTCATCGCCCAGCGCTGGACCCCGTCCCCCCGGACGCTCCGGCGCGCCGCGCTCTCCGCCGTCGTGATGAGCGTGGTCATCATCGTCACCGGCGGCGCGGTCCGGCTGACCGGCTCCGGTCTCGGCTGCGACACCTGGCCCAAGTGCACGGACGACAGCCTCATCGTCACCGCGGAGCAGGGCTTCCACGGCTTCGTCGAGTTCGGCAACCGCATGCTGACCTACGTCCTGTCGGCGGCGGTCGGCTGGGCGATCACCGCCGCCCGCTCCACCAAGCCGCGGCGGCGCGCCCTCACCCGGCTCGGCTGGGCCCAGTTCTGGATCGTGATGAGCAATGCCGTCATCGGCGGCATCACGGTGTGGATGGGCCTCAACCCGTGGACGGTCGCCGGCCACTTCCTCGCCGCGAACGCGCTCCTCACCGTGGCCGTGATCACCTGGCACCGCACCGGCGAGGGCGACGGCTCCCCGAAGCCGCGCGTCCCGGGCCCGGTGCGCAAGCTGTCCTGGGCGATCGTCCTGGTCTCCGCGCTGCTCATCGCCCTCGGCACCACGGTGACGGGCGCCGGCAAGCACGCCGGTGACTCCAGCGACGTGCCGCGCATGCCGTGGGACTGGACGAACGCGGCCCACATCCACGCCATCGCCGCCTGGGCGGTCTGCGCCCTGGCCGTCGCCATGTGGCTGGTCCTGCGCGTGGTGGACGCCCCCGACGACACCCGGGCGCGCGCCCGCGACCTGCTGATCGTGCTGCTCGCGCAGGGCGCCGTCGGCTACGTCCAGTACTTCACGGGCGTCCCCGAGGTCATGGTCGCCGCGCACATGCTCGGCTCCTCGCTGATGTGGATCGCCGTCCTGCGACTCGCCCTGAGCCTGCGCGAGCGCCCGGTGGCCACGGCCCCGATCCCGGCCCAGCCGGACGCGGCACTCACCTCGGCCTGAGCCTGAGCCCGTTCCCGGGCCCGTCCGGGGCCCGGGAACGCCGCGACCCCGGCCATGATCCGCCGGACAGGCCCTAGCCCACGGTCTCCCGCGCCGGCTCGGCCAGCAGCGCGTCGGGCAGGTAGGCGGAGCGCACGCCCGGTGCCCAGCCGTGGACCTGCCGGGCGAGGGCGGCCAGGGCCGCCGTCCGGACCGGCAGCAGGCTTCCGGGGGTCTCGTCCCCCGCCGCCCCGGCGCTCTCGCGATGCGCGTCGAGGCGGGCCGCGAGGGCCCGGTCGAAGGCGTCGCGGTCGGCGTCGAGCAGGACCCGCAGCAGCCGCTGGTCGGGGTCGAGCTCCCCCGCCGCGTCGAGCGCCCGCGCCGACGCCGCCCGCTGCTCGGCGTCCGGCAGCCGCAGCGGGACGGGCCGCCCCCAGGACTCGTCCGCGCTCAGATAGGCGCAGAGGGCGTCCATCTCGGCGAGCTCGGCCGGCCGGGAGACGGAGTCGAAGCGCGAGTACGGGACCCCCGAGCGGATCGCGGGCGCGTAGTCCGCGTGGAGCAGCGGTCCCACCACCCGTCGCGGCGTCCAGAGCGTCCCGCCGAGCAGGCAGAGCGCGAAGGTCTCGGTCCAGGTCCGCGCGGTGGGCACCTCGTGCGCCGCGTCCCAGCCCTCGTCGAACAGCTGCTCGTCGCTGCTCAGCGTCTCGTCGACGAGGGGGAAGCGGACGTCCCAGTCGCCCTCGGGGAAGCAGCCGAGACCGAGCGCCCCGACGGCGCACTCGGCCGCGGTGAACAGCGCCCGGCGCGGGTCCGTCCCGTCGGGCCCGGGGCCCGCCACGGAGCACGCCCCGACGTAGTCGAGGAGCTCGTCGCGCGCCTTCGCCAGGCCGCTGAGCGACACTCCCCCGCCGTAGCGGAAGTCGTGCCAGTGTCCGAAGGTCCGGCTGCGGATGCCCTCCAGGGCCCGCTCGATCCGTTCCCGGTCGACCTCGTGGCTCGTCACGTCACGCACGGCTTCGCCGCCTCCCCCATGATCCGTTCGCTGGGACCCGAAGCTATCAGCGGCCACTGACAGCGCGGTGGGGGCGTCGGCGCGAGGTCGTCGCCTCAGGGCGTCAGCCGTTCGCCGGGCCGCCGACCTGGATGCCCGCCATCCGGGTCCACTCGTACGGGCCCGTGACGACCTTGGCGGCGAACTCGCCGTCGAACTCGTCGTGCAGCGTGAGGCCGGCCTTCTCGGCCGCCAGCCGGGCGGTCTCGAACGTCGGGGCCACCAGGTCGCCCCAGCCGCCGTCCTCGCCGACGAGGACGACCCGGGTCCCCGCCTGGCCGATGTGGGCGAGCTGTCCCTCGGCGCCGCCGTGCTTGCCGGCGAACGCCTGGATCTCCTTGGCCAGCTTGGCCGCCCTGCGCTCCGTCTGCTTCGTGTCTGCCATGGCAAGGATGCTACTCGCGGGTAGATCAACTGGCGACGGCCGGAGCACGTGGCGTGGGCCACGCACCCCGGCCGTCCACCGGAGCGATGCGCGAGGGCGCCTCAGCGCAGGAAGGGGTCCACCGCGACCGCCACGAAGAGCAGCGACACATAGGTGATGGACCAGTGGAAGAGGCGCATCTCCTTCAGCTTGGCGCCCTGGGCGCCCGCCTTGGCGCGGTGCAGCAGGGCGTGCGCCTCCCAGAGCCACCAGCCGCCGGTCGCCAGCGCCACCGCGGTGTAGAACCAGCCGGTGTAGCCCAGCGGGGTCAGCAGCAGGGAGACGGCGACCATGATCCAGCTGTAGACCACGATCTGCTTGGCGACGACCTTGTTGGAGGCGAGCACCGGCAGCATCGGCACGCCCGCGCGGGCGTAGTCGTCCTTCACCTTCATCGACAGCGGCCAGTAGTGCGGCGGCGTCCAGAAGAAGATGACGAGGAAGAGGATGATCGCGGCCCACGACATCGAGTTCGTGACGGCCGACCAGCCGATGAGCACGGGCAGGCAGCCGGCGATGCCGCCCCAGACGATGTTCTGGGCGGTGCGCCGCTTGAGGATCATCGTGTAGACCACGACGTAGAAGAGGAGCGCGCCGAGCGAGAGCGCCGCGGACAGCCAGTTGACGAGCAGGCCGAACCAGAGCGTGGAGACCACCGCGAGGGTGAGACCGAAGACCAGGCCCTCACGCGGAGTGAGCACGCCGGTGACCAGCGGACGCTGTGACGTGCGGTCCATCAGCGCGTCGATGTCGCGGTCGATGTACATGTTCAGCGCGTTTGCGCCACCCGCCGACAGGTATCCGCCGAAACACGTGGCGAGCACCAGCCACAGATCGGGCACGCCCTGCTCGGCGAGGAACATCACCGGAACGGTGGTGATGAGCAGCAGCTCGATGATCCGCGGCTTGGTCAGCGCCACGAATGCCTTGACGCGGGCCCCGAACGGCCGATGGCCTCCCGGGCTGGGAGTCAAGACGACCCCTGCGGGTCGGGACTCGACGGCCGTCACGCACACCCCTGACAGAGAAATTCCCAGCAAGCTCCCCGGATGAAGACGGGGTGAAGACTTGCGCGTACCACGCCACTGTAGACGTTGCCCATACGCCGATCTTCGCGGGGGTGGGGTCGTGTTGGCGGGACCCACACGCGGCCGCGACAGGGGTACGTCCCAAGGGGTGGGACACCCCCGTGTCCGGCTCGGGAGGCGAAGTCCCGCAAGGCCCGGCAGTCTTTGCTGTGAGCGCACATATGAGCGGCATGAACACGAAAAGAGGGACGAATTCCGGGGGTAGGCTCGACATCGCCGGGACACCCTCAGTCACCGGCTACAGACATGCGGAGAGGAGCCCTGACTCAGGGTGAGCACTAAGCCGACGACCACAGACCTCGAGTGGACCGAACTGGACCAGCGGGCCGTGGACACCGCCCGCATCCTTGCCGCCGACGCCGTGCAGAAGGTAGGCAACGGCCATCCCGGTACGGCGATGAGCCTCGCGCCCGCCGCGTACACCCTCTTCCAGAAGGTGATGCGGCACGACCCGGCCGACCCGGAGTGGGTGGGCCGCGACCGCTTCGTGCTCTCCGCCGGGCACTCGTCCCTGACCCTCTACACCCAGCTGTACCTGGGCGGCTTCGGTCTCGAGCTCGACGACCTGAAGGCCTTCCGCACCTGGGGCTCCAAGACTCCGGGTCACCCGGAGTACGGCCACACGGCCGGCGTGGAGACGACCACCGGCCCGCTGGGCCAGGGTGTCGCCAACGCCGTGGGCATGGCCATGGCCGCGCGCTACGAGCGCGGCCTGTTCGACCCGGAGGCCGCCCAGGGCGCCTCTCCGTTCGATCACCACGTGTACGTGATCGCCGGCGACGGCTGCCTCCAGGAGGGCATCTCCGCCGAGGCGTCCTCGCTCGCCGGGCACCAGAAGCTGGGCAACCTGATCCTGCTGTGGGACGACAACCACATCTCGATCGAGGGCGACACCGAGACCGCCGTGTCCGAGGACACCATGAAGCGGTACGAGGCCTACGGCTGGCACGTCCAGCGCGTGGAGCCGCAGGCCAACGGCGACCTGGACCCGGCCGCCCTGTACGCCGCGGTCAAGGCCGCCGAGGCCGAGACCGAGCGCCCCTCCTTCATCGCGATGCGCTCGATCATCGCCTGGCCGGCGCCGAACGCCCAGAACACCGAGGCCGCGCACGGCTCGGCCCTCGGCGACGCGGAGATCGCGGCCACCAAGCGCGTCCTCGGCTTCGACCCGGAGCAGACCTTCGAGGTCACCGACGAGGTCATCACGCACACCCGCTCCCTCGGCGACCGCGGCCGCGAGGCCCGCGCCGCCTGGGAGAAGTCGCTGGCCGAGTGGCGTACCGCCAACCCGGACCGGGCGGCCGAGTTCGACCGCATCGAGGCCAACGAGCTGCCGGCCGGCTGGGAGGACAAGCTCCCGGTCTTCGAGGCGGGCCAGGGTGTCGCGACGCGTGCGGCGTCCGGCAAGGTCCTCCAGGCGCTCGGCGCGGTGATCCCGGAGCTGTGGGGCGGCTCGGCCGACCTCGCCGGCTCCAACAACACCACGATCGACAAGACGTCCTCCTTCCTCCCGGAGGGCAACCCGCTCCCCGAGGCGGACAAGTACGGCCGGACGATCCACTTCGGCATCCGCGAGCACTCCATGGCCGCGGAGATGAACGGCATCGCCCTGCACGGCAACACGCGCATCTACGGCGGCACCTTCCTGGTGTTCTCCGACTACATGCGCAACGCCGTGCGCCTGTCCGCGCTGATGCACCTCCCGGTGACGTACGTGTGGACGCACGACTCGATCGGCCTCGGCGAGGACGGCCCGACCCACCAGCCGGTGGAGCACCTGGCCTCGCTGCGCGCCATCCCCGGTCTGAACGTGGTCCGCCCGGCCGACGCCAACGAGACGGCGATCGCCTGGCGCGAGATCATGAAGCGTCACACCAAGGTGTTCGGCAAGGGCGCCCCGCACGGTCTGGCCCTCACCCGCCAGGGCGTGCCGACGTACGCGCCGAACGAGGACGCGGCGAAGGGCGGCTACGTGCTGTTCGAGGCCGACGGCGGCGAGGCGCAGCTGGTGCTGATCGCGACCGGTTCCGAGGTGCACCTGGCCGTCGAGGCCCGGGAGCAGCTGCAGGCCGCCGGCGTCCCGACCCGCGTGGTCTCGATGCCGTCGGTGGAGTGGTTCGAGGAGCAGGAGCAGGCGTACAAGGACTCGGTCCTGCCGCCGGCCGTCAAGGCGCGGGTCGCGGTCGAGGCCGGGATCGGCCTGACCTGGCACAAGTACGTCGGCGACGCCGGCCGGATCGTCTCGCTGGAGCACTTCGGTGCCTCGGCCGACGCGAAGGTGCTGTTCCGCGAGTTCGGCTTCACGCCGGAGGCGATCGTCGCCGCCGCCCGGGAATCCCTCGCCGCCGCCGCGCGCTGACGCCCATACGTACGACTTAATGGAGATGCAATTCCCATGACAGACGCTCTCAAGCGCCTCTCCGACGAAGGCGTCGCGATCTGGCTGGACGATCTCTCGCGCAAGCGGATCACGTCCGGCAACCTGGCCGAGCTCATCGACCAGAGCCACGTGGTGGGTGTGACCACCAACCCGTCCATCTTCCAGAAGGCGATCACCTCGGGCGACGGTTACGAGCAGCAGCTCGTCGACCTCGCCGTCCGCAAGGTGACCGTGGACGAGGCCATCCGGATGATCACGACGGCGGACGTGCGCGACGCCGCCGACATCCTGCGCCCCGTCTTCGACGCGACCGAGGGCCAGGACGGCCGGGTCTCCATCGAGGTCGACCCGCGGCTGGCCCACCAGACGGCTCCCACCGTCGCCGAGGCCAAGCAGCTGGCCTGGCTGGTCGACCGTCCCAACACGCTCATCAAGATCCCGGCCACCAAGGCGGGTCTGCCGGCGATCACCGAGGTCATCGGCCTCGGCATCAGCGTCAACGTGACGCTGATCTTCTCGCTGGAGCGTTACCGCGAGGTCATGGACGCCTACCTGGCGGGCCTGGAGAAGGCCCGCGAGCGCGGCCTGGACCTCTCGAAGATCCACTCCGTGGCGTCCTTCTTTGTGTCCCGCGTGGACACCGAGATCGACAAGCGCCTCGACGTCCTCGGCACCGACGAGGCCAAGGCCCTCAAGGGCAAGTCCGCCCTGGCCAACGCGCGTCTCGCCTACGAGGCGTACGAGGAGGTCTTCGGCTCCGAGCGCTGGGCCGCCCTCGACAAGGCGCACGCCAACAAGCAGCGCCCGCTGTGGGCCTCGACCGGCGTCAAGGACCCCGCGTACAAGGACACCCTGTACGTGGACGACCTGGTCGCCCCGGGCACGGTGAACACCATGCCGGAGGCCACCCTGGAGGCCACCGCCGACCACGGCCAGGTCGTCGGCGACACGATCCGTGGCACGTACGAGGAGTCCCGCTCGGTCCTCGCCGCCGTGGCGAAGCTGGGCATCTCCTACGACGAGGTCGTCCAGCTCCTCGAGGACGAGGGCGTCGACAAGTTCGAGGCCGCCTGGAACGACCTGCTCAAGTCGACCGAGGCGGAGCTCGCCCGCCGCGCACCTTCGGAGGCGTAATCACCTTGAGCGCAGTCACCGGAGCGAACCCGCTCCGTGACGCCGCAGACCGACGGCTCCCGCGCATCGCGGGGCCGTCGGGTCTGGTGATCTTCGGTGTCACGGGCGATCTGTCCCGCAAGAAGCTCATGCCCGCGGTCTACGACCTCGCCAACCGCGGTCTGCTCCCGCCGGGCTTCTCGCTGATCGGCTTCGCCCGTCGCGAGTGGCAGGACGAGGACTTCGCACAGGAGGTCCACGACGCCGTCAAGCAGCACGCCCGCACCCCGTTCCGCGAGGAGGTGTGGCAGCAGCTGATCCAGGGGATGCGCTTCGTCCAGGGCGACTTCGACGACGACGACGCCTTCGACCAGCTGAAGACCACCATCGAGGAGCTGGACAAGGCGCAGGGCACCGGCGGCAACTTCGCCTTCTACCTGTCCGTGCCGCCGAAGTTCTTCCCCCTGGTCGTCCGCCAGCTGAAGAAGCACGGCCTGGCCGACCAGAAGAACGGCTCCTGGCGCCGTGCGGTCATCGAGAAGCCCTTCGGCCACGACCTGACCTCCGCCAAGGAGCTCAACGAGGTCGTCCACGAGGTCTTCCCGCCCGACGCGGTCTTCCGCATCGACCACTACCTCGGCAAGGAGACCGTCCAGAACATCCTGGCGCTCCGCTTCGCCAACACCCTCTTCGAGCCGATCTGGAACCGGTCGTACGTCGACCACGTGCAGATCACCATGGCCGAGGACATCGGCATCGGCGGCCGGGCCGGGTACTACGACGGCATCGGCGCCGCCCGTGACGTCATCCAGAACCACCTCCTCCAGCTCCTGGCGCTGACCGCGATGGAGGAGCCCGCCTCCTTCGACGCCGACGCGCTCGCCGCGGAGAAGACCAAGGTGCTCGGCGCGGTGAAGCTGCCGAAGGACCTGGGCAAGTCCACGGTGCGCGGCCAGTACGCGGCCGGGTGGCAGGGCGGCGAGAAGGCCGTCGGCTACCTCCAGGAAGACGGCATCGACCCGCAGTCGAAGACCGACACCTACGCCGCCATCAAGGTGGAGATCGACAACCGCCGCTGGGCGGGCGTCCCCTTCTACCTGCGCACCGGCAAGCGGCTCGGCCGGCGGGTCACCGAGATCGCGGTGGTCTTCCAGCGCGCCCCGCACTCCCCCTTCGACCAGACGGCGACGGAGGAGCTCGGCCAGAACGCGCTCGTCATCCGCGTCCAGCCGGACGAGGGCGTCACCATGCGGTTCGGCTCCAAGGTGCCGGGCACGCAGATGGAGGTCCGGGACGTCTCGATGGACTTCGCCTACGGCGAGTCCTTCACCGAGTCCAGCCCCGAGGCCTACGAGCGGCTCATCCTCGACGTCCTGCTCGGCGACTCCAACCTCTTCCCGCGTGTCGAGGAGGTCGAGCTGTCCTGGAAGATCCTCGACCCGATCGAGCAGTTCTGGGACAAGCACGGCAAGCCCGCGCAGTACCAGTCCGGGACCTGGGGTCCGGTCGAGGCGGACGAGATGCTCGCACGAGACGGCAGGAGCTGGCGCCGGCCATGAAGACCGACCTGACGGACACCACGTCCTCCAAGATCAACAAGGCGCTGGTGCTCGGGCGGCGGGCCATCGGCACCCCGGCCGTCGGCATGGTGCTCACCCTCGTCATCGTCACCGACGAGGAGAACGCCTACGACGCCCTGAAGGCGGCCAACGACGCGTCCCGCGAGCACCCCTCGCGGACCCTCGTCGTCATCAAGAGGGTCTCGCGCTCCCCGCGGGACCGCGCCAAGGCGCGACTCGACGCCGAGGTCCGCCTCGGCGCCGACGCCAGCACCGGCGAGACGGTCGTGCTCCGGCTGTACGGCGAGGTCGTCGACCACGCCCAGTCGGTGGTGCTGCCGCTGCTGCTGCCGGACGCGCCCGTCGTCGTCTGGTGGCCGGTGAACGCACCGGTCGACCCGGCGAACGACCCGCTGGGCGCCCTCGCCCAGCGCCGTGTGACCGACACGTACGCCGCCGAGCAGCCCATCCAGGAGCTGACCGCGCGCGCGGACGCGTACACCCCCGGCGACACGGACCTCTCGTGGACCCGGATCACCCCGTGGCGCTCGATGCTGGCCGCCGCGCTCGACCAGGTCGCGTGCGAGGTCACCTCGGCCGAGGTGGAGGGCGAGGAGTTCAACCCGAGCGTCGAGCTGCTCGCCATGTGGCTGGCGGACCGGCTGAAGATCCCGGTGCGGCGCGCCACGTCGGCCGGGCCCGGCCTCACCTCGGTGCGGATGGAGTCCAGCTGCGGCCCCATCGTGCTCGACCGGCCGGACGGCTCGCTCGCCACGCTCTCCATCCACGGACAGCCGGACCGCGGCGTGGCGCTCAAGCGCCGCGAGACGTCCGAGCTGATCGCGGAGGAGCTGCGCCGCCTCGACCCGGACGACACGTACGCCTCGGCGCTGCGGTTCGGCCTGGAGCGGCTCGACGAGGAGGCGGCGACTACCGCCCCGGCCGCCGAGACGGAGCCCGAGGCCGGAGCCCCGGCCGCGGCGCCCGCGGCGAAGACCGCGAAGAAGGCCCCGGCCAAGAAGGCGGCGGCCAAGTGAGCGCCCCTCAGCTCGTCGTCCACCGTGACAAGGAGCTGATGGCCCAGGCCGCGGCGGCCCGGCTGATCACGAAGATCGTGGACGCCCAGTCCGCCCGCGGCAGCGCCTCGGTGGTGCTCACCGGCGGGCGCAACGGCAACGGACTGCTCGCGGCGCTGCGCGCGGCGCCCGCGCGGGACGCCGTCGACTGGGCGCGGCTCGACCTGTGGTGGGGCGACGAGCGCTTCCTGCCCGAGGGCGACCCGGAGCGCAACGTCACCCAGGCCCGTGAGGCGCTGCTCGACAGCGTCCCGCTGGACCCGGCGCGGGTGCACGCGATGCCGGCCTCGGACGGCCCGTACGGCAACGACGTCGAGGCCGCTGCCGCCGCCTACGCGGCGGAGCTCGCGGCGGCGGCCGGCCCCGAGGACCGCGCCGGGGTGCCCGCCTTCGACGTGCTGATGCTGGGCGTCGGCCCGGACACGCACGTGGCCTCGCTCTTCCCGGAGCTCCCGGCGGTCCGCGAGACCGAGCGGACGGTGGTGGGGGTGCACGGCGCTCCCAAGCCGCCGCCGATCAGGGTCTCGCTGACCCTTCCGGCGATCCGGGCCGCGAAGGAGGTCTGGCTGCTCGCGGCCGGCGAGGACAAGGCGAAGGCCGCGGCCATCGCGCTGTCCGGCGCGGGCGAGGTGCAGGCCCCGGCGGCGGGCGCCTACGGCCGCTCGCGCACGCTGTGGCTGCTGGACTCGGCGGCGGCCTCGGAGCTGCCGCGCGATCTGTATCCCCCGGCCACGGCCTGAGGACGCGTCACGGAGGCCCGGTTCACCGCTCGGTGGGCCGGGCCTCCGGCGTTTCCGGGGCCGGTACGGGCTCCAGGAAGGGGCCGAGGAGGTCCGGTACGGCCTCGGCGGCGAAGTTCAGGCCCTGGCTCTCGCCCGCGTCGAGGACGGCGTACGCGCCCTCCCCCGCGGCCGTCGTGGCGCTCAGGGTGAGCACGCCCGCCCGCCGCTGGAACCAGGACTGCTTGACGGTCCAGCCGATCACGCCGGCCCGTTGGAGGGCGACGGTGGAGCGGCGCACGCTGCCCGAACGGGTGACGAGGTAGGCGCCGCTGACGCCGTGTCCGAGGTTGCGGTAGGCGTCGAGGGCGAGGACGAGCCCGAGCGGGGTCAGGAGGACGGCGAGCACGGCCGCCACGTAGCCGAGGACCGGCGAGGCGAGCCAGGCGCCGAGGACGGCGAGCACGGCCGCGGGGCCGAGCCCGGTCCACAGCGCCCAGCGGATCCGCCGGCGCAGGGCCGCCCGCGGGTGCCGGGCGAGCGGGGCGCCGGTGGGCGGCTCGGTCTCGCGCAGCACCTGGGCGGCGACCCGGTCGGCGACGGCGCGGGGCACCGGCGGCAGCAGGTTCTTGAGGTCGGCGTGCTTGTCGTCGTCGTTCTGGGCGAGCCCGGTGGCGACGGCGTCGACGCGGGCGCCGCGGAAGAGGCGTACGCCGAGCGGTTCGACCAGCTCGACCCCGCGCAGCCTGCGCTCCTCCAGCGAGATCGAGCGGGCCGTGAACAGGCCGCGGCGGACCCGCAGGGTGCCGCCCGGCTCGCGCTCCAGCCGGTAGCGGAACCACATCTCGACCCACAGACCGAGGGCGCCGATCAGTCCCGCGGCGACGGCGAGCAGGACGAGGTCGGCGATCATCCAGGTCAGCGAGACGTCCTCGAAGCGGTCCCCTATCCAGTGGATGACCTCGCCCTGCGCGCCGAACCAGTCGCTGACCTGCATGACCGCGCCGGCCGCCGCCGTGGCCAGCAGCGGCGTGACGAAGGAGACCGGGGCGTAGCGGATCCACCGCGGGTCCACGCTCGCGAGGACGCCGTCGTACGCGGGGTCCTCGGGGCCCTTGAGACGGGAGAGCAGGGTGTGGCGGAGCAGCTCGCCCTCGGCGCGGGACACCAGGTCGAGTTCGAGGGTGGACTCGCCGGCGGTGTGCTCCCCGGTGCCGATCCCGACCTTGACCAGGCCGAGGACGCGTTGCAGCGGGTTGGCGGTGAGGTCGACGCTGCGGATGCGCTCCCGGGCCAGGGAGCGCCGCTTGACCACGACGAGACCGGTGTGCAGCTCGACCAGTTCGGGGCCCACGCGGTAACGGGTGCGGCGCAGCCGGACCCAGTCGGCGGCCGTGCCGCCGCCGATCAGCAGAAGAGCCCCGGCGAGCACCCAGCCGGCCGCCTGCCACGCGGGCCGGGAACCGGACGACAGGCTGAGGAACGCGGGCAGGGCCGCGCCGCCGGCGACCCCGCACAGGACGGCGGCGCCGGCGAGGAGGGAACGCGGGTGGAGGCGCTGCCACTCCCGTACCGGGTCCGCGGCCTGCGCCGGTTCCGTGGCCACGCCCGAGCCCGTGCCCGTGTCGAGGTCGGTGCCCGTGTCCTCGGTCATGTGGCGTCCCCGGGGGTGCCCCGGGTGATCGCGGTAAGCCGCTCGGCGAGCTCGGCGGCGAGCTCGTGGTCGAGGCCCTCGATGCGCAGTGCCCCCTTGGAGGAGGCCGTGGTGACCGTGACCGTGGCGAGCCGGAAGCTCTGCTCCAGCGGGCCCCGTACGGTGTCGACGGTCTGGATGCGGGACATGGGGGCGATCCGCCACTCCTGCCAAAGGGCGCCGGTCCGTACGTACACGGCGTCCTCGGTGACCTCCCAGCGGTGCACCCGGAACCACCAGGAGGGGAGGAAGGCGGTGCAGACGAGCCCAAGGACCGCCACGATCGCGGCCGCGGTCAGCAGCCAGGTCCTGGCCGGGGTGATGAGCCACCCCAGCACGGCCAGGACGGCCACCGGCACGGCCGTGCTCACGAGAAGCTGGACCCGCCACCAGGGGACGGCCCGGCCGTCCACGGCGTTCCTCGGCGGGCGCAGCCGCACCGCTTCCTCCCCCGTGGTCATGGTCAGGCCCGGCCGCGCAGCGAGCGGTACGCGGCGACGAGTCCGGCGGTGGAGCTGTCCAGGCGGTCGCCGCCCTCGCCGCCCGTCAGCACCGGCTCGATCTTCTTGGCGAGGACCTTGCCGAGCTCGACGCCCCACTGGTCGAAGGAGTCGATGTTCCAGACGGCGCCCTGGACGAAGACCTTGTGCTCGTACAGGGCGACGAGCTGGCCCAGCACGGACGGGGTGAGGGCGTCGGCCAGGATCGTGGTGGTCGGGTGGTTGCCCTGGAAGGTCTTGTGCGGGACGAGCTCCTCGGGGACGCCCTCCGCCCGTACCTCCTCCGGCGTCTTGCCGAAGGCCAGCGCCTGGGTCTGCGCGAAGAAGTTCGCCATCAGCAGGTCGTGCTGGGCCACCAGGCCCGGCAGCAGGTCGCCGACGGGGCGGGCGAAGCCGATGAAGTCGGCCGGGATGACCTTGGTGCCCTGGTGGATCAACTGGTAGTAGGCGTGCTGCCCGTTGGTGCCCGGGGTGCCCCAGACGACCGGGCCCGTCTGCCAGTCGACCGGCTGCCCGTCACGGGTCACGGACTTGCCGTTGGACTCCATGTCGAGCTGCTGGAGGTACGCGGTGAACTTCGACAGGTAGTGCGAGTACGGCAGCACCGCGTGCGCCTGGGCGTCGTGGAACGCGCCGTACCAGACGCCGAGGAGACCGAGCAGGAGCGGGACGTTCTCCTCCGGGGCGGCGGTACGGAAGTGCTCGTCGACGAGGTGGAAGCCGTCGAGCATCTCCCGGAAGGCGTCCGGGCCGATGGCGATCATCAGGGACAGGCCGATGGCGGAGTCGTAGGAGTACCGGCCGCCGACCCAGTCCCAGAACTCGAACATGTTCGTCGTGTCGATGCCGAACTCCTCGACCTTCTCGGCGTTGGTCGACAGCGCCACGAAGTGCTTCGCGACGGCCTCCTGACCGGCCCGCAGACCGGTGAGGAGCCAGTCGCGGGCGGAGGTCGCGTTGGTGATCGTCTCGATGGTGGTGAAGGTCTTCGAGGCGACGATGAACAGGGTCTCCGCCGGGTCGAGGTCCCGGACGGCCTCGTGCAGGTCGGCGCCGTCCACGTTGGAGACGAAACGGAACGTCAGGTCGCGCCGGGTGAAGGAGCGCAGCACCTCGTAGGCCATGGCCGGGCCCAGGTCCGAGCCGCCGATGCCGATGTTCACCACGTTCTTGATCGGCTTGCCGGTGTGACCGGTCCACTCGCCGGCGCGGACCCGGTCGGCGAAGGCGGCCATCTTGTCGAGGACGGCGTGCACCTCGGGGACGACGTCCACGCCGTCCACCTCGATCACGGCACCGCGCGGGGCACGCAGGGCGGTGTGCAGGACCGCGCGGTGCTCGGTGTTGTTGATCTTCTCGCCGCGGAACATGGCGTCGCGCAGCTCGGCCACGCCGGTGGCGGCGGCCAGGTCGCGCAGCAGCGCCAGGGTCTCCTCGGTGACCAGGTTCTTGGAATAGTCCAGATACAGGTCGCCCACGCGCAGCGTGTAACCGGTGCCGCGCGCGGGGTCGGCGGCGAACAGCTCGCGCAGGTGCGTCCCGCCGAGCTGCTCGCGGTGCTTGCCGAGGGCCGCCCACTCGGGCAGCTGGTTGAGCCTGGTACGGCCGTCGTTACTCATCTCGGACATCGCCCATTTCTTCGTCTTACTGCGTGTGTACCCCGCTGCCCCACCAACCTAATTGATCCGGTGTGCGAAACGCGTTCAGTGACCGCCGCGGTGCAGCCGTCCCGCGTAGCGGGCTTCAAGGAGCGCGTTGCGCTCGTGGCCGCCGGGCAGATTGGCCGAGACGTAGACCGGCGGCTCGTGCCCCTCGGCGAGCAGGAGCGCGACGGCGTCGGCGACGACCATCTGGACGAGCAGGGAGGAGGTGAGCGTGGAGATCCCGCACAGCGCGGCGCCGTCGGGCAGCGGGAGGACGGCGTCACCGGCCGGGGCGCAGTTGTCGAGCACCGCGTCGGCGAGGTCGGCTAGCCGCCGGCCGCCGGCGTGCAGCGCGGGCACGGCGTGGGTGTGCTCCAGCGAGGTCAGGGCGACGAGGGGGTGACCGGCGGTCGTCACCTTGAGGGCCATGTCCACGATCGAGTTGTTCACACCGGAGTTCGAGATGATCACGAACAGGTCCTGCGGGCGGGGCGTCGCGAGCGCGTACAGCCGGTCGGCCAGCCCCGGCTCCCGTTCGAGCAGCGGGTCCCGCAGCACCGCCGGGTCCTCGCCGCCCCGCAGCACCAGATCCGCCAGCGCGATCCGGCTCGTCGGCACCAGTCCCCCGGCCCGGCCCGCCACCTCCAGCGCGGCGGCCTGCGAGTGCCCGGTCCCGAACGCGTGGATCACCCCGTCGGCGGCCACGCAGTCGGCGAAGAGCCGGGCGGCGGCGGGGACGGACTCCTTGTTGGCGGCTACGGCCCGGTCCAGCGCGTCGCGGGCCAGGGCGGCGAAGTGGGCGGAGGTGGGGGTGGTGGTCGGTTCGGGCATGGGGGCTCGCTCCTGTGGTTGGGGGAACCGGGTGCGTTGAGTTTTGTCGGTTCAATGAACCAGGGTGGGTGGGTGTGGTCAAGAGTGCGGGTTCCACCCGTGGGGTGACGGGGGTCGGAACCTCCGCGGGGGTGGGGGTGTCCGGACTGCGACCTTCACTTCGCTTCGCTCGTTACGGGCGCCGCCACGTCCGGACACCCCCACCCCCGCTCCGGATCCGACCCCCTCCCCGCCGTCGTCGGGCCCACCTCGACCGGTCCCCGCGCGTCTTTCCGGCCTTCGTTCCGGCGCCCTCTGCCTGGCCTCGGCTTCCCACGCCTGTGCGCCGCCTTCAGGCCAGCAGTCCCGCCAACGCGACCGCCCCTCCTAGCCCGTCGCGCACCGGGTCCGGGACCAGGCCCAGGGCCGAGACCCTCGCCGTCAGGCGCGGGAGCAGGGGGCCGCCGGGGGCCAGGAGACCGCCGGTCACCACCAGGGGCTCGCCGGGTCTCGGATCCAACGCGGCCACGGTCGAGGTCAGTTCGTCCGCCGCGGCGTCCAGCAGTCCGGACGCCACCCCGTCGCCGCCGTCCGCCGTCTCCACCACCAGCGGGCTCAACGCGGCCAGTCGCACCGGCTCCGCCCCGTACGCGTAGCGCACCACGTGTTCCTTGCTCAGACCCCCGCACAGCGCCTCCACCCGCCTGGTGAGCGCGGTCGACGGTCCCCGCCCGTCCAGTGCCCTCAGCACCGCGCGCAGCGCCTCGCGGCCCAGCCAGAAGCCGCTGCCGGCGTCGCCCAGCAGCCAGCCGTCGCCGTCGGCGGCACGGATCGCGCGGCGGTCGGCCACCCGGGCCGCCGCCGCGCCCGTGCCCGCGATGAGCACGAGCCCGTCGGCGGGCGTGCCCGCGCCGCCGGCGAAGGCGACGTCCGCGTCGCCCCGCACCTCGACCCGGGCGGCCCGGACGCCCGCGCGGGCCAGCGCCTCCGTGAGCGCCGCGTGCGCCCGCTCCCGGCCCCCGCCGGGCCCGCCGCCCGCGAAGCCGCCCACCACGGCGGCCACGGTTCCGCCGCCCGGCGGCAGGGCCCCGCGCAGGGCCGCGCCCAGGTGGCGTACCAGCGCGTCGGGGGCCACGCTCAGCGCGTTGCCGGGGCCGCCGGCGCCCTCGCCCAGCACCCGGCCGGTCGCCGCGTCGGCGAGCCGTGCCCTGGTCCGCGTACCGCCCGCGTCGACGCCGACGACCCACTGAATCCCGGATTCGTTCATCAGCCCGCATGGTGGTTGATAGATTCATCGGAACACAAGACCCACGAAGGCCGGCCCCTCATGATCACCGCGCTGATCCGCTCCGAACTCCCCCGGATGTCCGGCTCCTTGCGCAAGGTCGGCGACTGGGTCCTCGCCGATCCGGCCCGGGTCTCCGGGCTCTCCGCCGCCGAGCTGGGCCGCCGTACGGGGACCTCGCAGGCCACCGTGACCCGGTTCTGTCACGCCCTCGGGCTCGACTCGTACCAGCGGCTGCTGCTCGAACTCGCGCGCGAGCAGGGGCAGGAGAGCGAGGCGGCCGAACGGACGCCGCTCGGGCCGGAGATCGGGCCCGACGAGCCGCTGGAGCAGGTCGTCGCCGCCGTCGCCCGCGCCGACCTCCAGGCCCTGCGCGCCACCGCCGAGCAGCTCGACCTCGGCGCCCTGGAGCGGGCCGCCCGGGCCCTCGCCCAGGCCCGCCGGATCGACGTCTACGGGGTGGGCGCCTCCGGGGTGCTCGCCCTGGAGACCCAGGCCCGGCTCTTCGGCATCGGCTGCGAGGCGCGCGCCTGGACCGAGGTGCACGCGGCGGAGACCTCGGCGGCCCTCCTGACGCCCGCCGACGCGGTCGTCACCCTGTCCCATTCGGGCGCCACCCGCGAGGTCCTCGGGCCGCTGCGGCTGGCCGCCGAGCGGGGCGCCGCGACCGTCGCGGTCACCGGCGACCCGCGCTCCCCGGTGGCCCGCGCGGCCGGCGTGCACCTGACCTCGACGGCGGCCGGCACCGGCTTCCGGCACGGCGGCTTCGGCACCCGCCACTCGGTGCTGCTGCTCCTGGACTGCCTGTACGCGCGCGTCGCGCAGCTGACCTACTCGCGGGCCACCGCCGCCCTGGCCCTCACCTCGCACATCGCGGACGCCCATCGCGGCTGAGGAACGCCGAACGGGCCCCGCCCGCGAACTCGGTTCGCGGGCGGGGCCCGTTCGGTCACATCATCACACCGTGCTCAGATCTCGCCGCGCAGCTTGGCAAGCGCCTCGGCGAGGATGGCCTCGCCGTCCGCGTCGCTGCGCCGCTCCCGTACGTACGCGAGGTGCGTCTTGTAGGGCTCGGTGCGCGGCGGGTCCGGCGGGTTCTCCTGGTCCTGACCTGCCGGGAAGCCGCAACGCGGGCAGTCCCAGGTCTCCGGGACCTGTGCGTCACTGGCGAAGCTGGGCTGGGTCTCGTGCCCGTTCGAGCACCAGAAGGAGATGCGGAGACGGGGTGCGGACTCGCCCCGCTCAGCCTCTCCCATCGGCCCCGCTCCGACCCGGCTTCCCCGGATCGCGTTGCCACTTGCCACGGTCGTAACTCCCTGCGTGATGGTGCTCGAAGATGCCCCAGTCTACGTAAGGCCCAACGCGCGTCCAGTGATTGGAGTTACCCGTCCATCTTCATCAGCAGGCCGAGCACGACAATGCAGGCGAACCACAGCAGACCGAGCACAACGGTGATCCGGTCCAGGTTGCGCTCGGCGACCGAGGAACCACCGACGGACGACTGCATGCCACCGCCGAACATGTCGGAGAGGCCGCCACCCTTCCCCTTGTGCATCAGCACGAGCAGCATCAGCAGCGCGCTGAAGACGATCAGGGCGATCGAGAACCCCATAACCACGGCTGGACCAACTTCCTCGGACTTATACGGACGGGGGCCGGGCGCCTGCCCGACCCCCGCAAGGGTACGACGTATCTCCGCTACCGCATACTCACTGGTCGCGGAAGCGCACGATCTTGACGAACTCGTCGGCGTCCAGCGAGGCACCGCCCACCAGGGCGCCGTCGATGTCGGCCTTCGCCATGATCTCGGCGACGTTCCCGCCCTTGACGGACCCGCCGTACTGGATGCGGATCTTGTCGGCCACGTCCTGCGAGTACAGCTCGGCCAGCTTGCCGCGGATCGCCGCGCAGACCTCCTGCGCGTCGTCGGCGCCGCAGACCTTGCCGGTGCCGATGGCCCACACGGGCTCGTACGCGATCACGATGGTCTCGGCCTGCTCGGCCGGGAGGCCCTTCAGGCCGCCCTCGACCTGGGCCAGGGTGTGCGCGACGGCGTTGCCGGCCTCGCGGACGTCCAGCTCCTCGCCGACACAGAGGATCGGGGTGATCCCGTGCTGGAAGGCGGCCTTCACCTTGGCGTTGCACAGCTCGTCGGACTCGCCGTGGTACTGGCGGCGCTCCGAGTGGCCGACGGCCACGAAGGCGCACTTCAGCTTGGACAGCATGAGGCCGGAGATCTCGCCGGTGTAGGCGCCGGACTCGTGCGCCGAGATGTCCTGGGCGCCGTACTGGATCTTCAGCTTGTCGCCGTCGACCAGGGTCTGCACGGAGCGCAGGTCGGTGAAGGGCGCGAGGACCGCGACCTCGACGGCGTCGAAGTCCTTGTCGGTGAGCGCGAAGGCCAGCTTCTGGACGTGCGCGATGGCCTCAAGGTGGTTGAGGTTCATCTTCCAGTTGCCCGCCATCAGCGGGGTGCGGGTGTTGCTCATGAAGAGGTCAGTCCTCCAGTGCGTCGAGGCCGGGAAGCGTCTTGCCCTCGAGGTATTCGAGGGAGGCGCCGCCGCCGGTCGAGATGTGGCCGAAGGCATTCTCGTCGAAGCCCAGGATCCGGACGGCCGCGGCGGAGTCGCCGCCGCCGACCACGGTGAAGGCCGGGGAGTCGACGAGCGCCTGGGCGACGGCCTTGGTGCCGTTGGCGTAGTCGGGGTGCTCGAAGACGCCCATCGGGCCGTTCCAGAAGACGGTGCCCGCGTCGGCCAGCTTCGAGGCGTACAGCTCGCGGGTCTTCGGGCCGATGTCCAGGCCCTCCTGGTCCGCCGGGATGGCGTCGGCGGCGACGAGCTCGGGGTTCGCCGGGGCCTTGGTCTTCAGGTCCGGGAAGTCGGCCGAGACCAGCACGTCGACGGGGAGGACGAACTCCACGCCGCGGGCCTCGGCGCGCTTCAGGTAGTCCAGGACCGCCGGGATCTGGTCCTCCTGGAGCAGCGAGATGCCGACCTCGTGGCCCTGGGCCTTGAGGAAGGTGTACGCCATGCCGCCGCCGATGAGGATGCGGTCGGCCTTCTCCAGGAGGTGGTCGATCACGCCCAGCTTGTCGGAGACCTTGGCGCCGCCGAGGGCGACCACGTACGGGCGCTTGACGTCCTCGGTGAGCTTCTTGAGGACGCCGACCTCGTTGGCGATGAGGTAGCCGGCGGCGTGCGGCAGGCGGGCCGGGAGGTCGAAGACCGAGGCGTGCTTGCGGTGCACCGCGCCGAAGCCGTCACCGACGTACAGGTCGGCGAGCTCGGCCAGCCGGTCCGCGAAGGCGCCGCGCTCGGCGTCGTCCTTGGAGGTCTCGCCGGCGTTGAAGCGCAGGTTCTCGACGACGGCGACCTGGCCGTCGGTCAGGGCCGCGACGGTCGCCTTGGCCGAGTCGCCGACGGTGTCGGTCGCGAAGGCCACGTCGGCGCCGAGGAGCTCGCCGAGCCGCGTGGCGGCCGGGGCGAGCGAGAACGCCGGGTCCGGGGCGCCCTTGGGGCGGCCCAGGTGCGAGGCGACGACCACGCGGGCGCCCGCGTCGGCCAGCGCCTTGACGGTGGGGACGACGGCGCGGATGCGCCCGTCGTCCGTGATGGTGGTGCCGTCGAGCGGCACGTTGAGGTCGGCGCGGACGAACACCCGCTTGCCGGAGACGCCTTCGGCGAGAAGCTCGTCGATCGTCTTCATCTGTTCACTGACTCCCTTGGTACGCGGTGGAGCACACGAGACAGGGCTCGTACAGCGCGTCTTCGCGCTGCCGAGCCCTGCTCACATCGAAGTACCCGCCCTAGAGTTTAGAGCTGGCCGCCGACGAAGACGGTGAGGTCGACGAGACGGTTGGAGTAGCCCCACTCGTTGTCGTACCAACCGAGGATCTTCACCGTGCTGCCCTCCTGGACCATGGTCAGGGAGGCGTCGAAGGTGCAGGACGCCGGGTCGCTGACGATGTCCGAGGAGACGATCGGGTCCTCGGTGTAGAACAGGATGCCCTTCAGGGAGCCGTCCTCGGACGCCTTCTTGAAGGCCGCGTTGACCTCGTCCTTCGTGACCTCACGGTCGAGGGTCACGACGAGGTCGGTGGCGGAGCCGGTCGGGACCGGGACGCGCATCGCGATGCCGTCCAGCTTGCCCTTGAGCTGCGGGAGGACCAGGGCGGTGGCCTTGGCGGCACCCGTCGTGGTCGGGATGATGTTCTCGGCCGCGGCGCGGGCGCGACGCAGGTCCTTGTGCGGGAAGTCCAGGATGCGCTGGTCGTTGGTGTACGCGTGGACCGTGGTCATCAGGCCCTTGACGATGCCGAAGTTCTCGTCGAGAACCTTGGCCATCGGCGCCACACAGTTGGTGGTGCAGGAGGCGTTCGAGATGACGTGGTGGTTGGCCGCGTCGTACTTGTCCTGGTTGACGCCCATGACGATGGTGATGTCCTCGTCGCTGGCCGGAGCCGAGATGAGGACCTTCTTGGCGCCACCGGCGATGTGCTTCTCGGCGTCGGCCTTCTTGGTGAAGATGCCGGTCGACTCGATGACGATGTCGACGCCCAGCTCACCCCAGGGGATGTCGGCCGGGTTGCGCTCGGAGAGCACCTTGATGGTGTGGCCGTCGACGGTGATGGTGTCGGCGGTGTGGGTCACCTCGGCCTTGAGGCGGCCCAGGATGGTGTCGTACTTCAACAGGTGGGCCGTGGTCGCGGTGTCACCCAGGTCGTTGACAGCCACGATCTCGATATCGGCACCCTGCTCAAGGAGCGCGCGGAAGTAGTTGCGACCGATACGGCCAAAGCCGTTGATGCCTACGCGGATCGTCACGAACCGATCTCCTCGTTAGGTACGCCGGGTTTCGACGCCCGGCGAGCTTCTCTTTTGGGATGTCCCCGACCGCTTACGACCCTACCTCTCCGAGCGGCCGAGAGTGACATCCAGTGCGGCCGTACGAGCCCTGAAAGTGCCGGAAAAAGGCCGACAGCCCTTACCTCCCAAGAGGTAAGGGCCTTCGAGGGACCTTCGCCCCCACTACGGAGAGTGACGAAAACGCGTGCTCGACTGAGCGGCCGGATCAGCGTCGGAGCGAATTAAGGGCCTTTCCGAGCAGAGCCGCCCGATCCGCCGCATTCGGGACGTGCTCCAGACCGAAGCCGAAGAGCACGGTGTCACGGGTGGTGACCGATGCCTGGGAGTGGAAGAGCGCCTCGGAACGGGTCCAGTCGGATCCGTTCCCCGGACTGCCGGCCGGCGCGCCCGGTACGGACCAGTTTCCGGTCCCGGTCTCGAATCCCTCGGTCTCGGTGACCGCCCCGGCGCTGAGCCGGACGTCGTCCACGAAGGCGCCCATCTCGCCGGTTCCCGGGTCGGAGACGTACGAGATCGCCAGCTCGACCTGCTTGCCCGCGTAGGCGCTCAGGTCGACCTTCGCCTGCCGCCAGCCGTTGGAGGGGCCGGTGAAGGCGTTCCAGGCGCCGGTGGTGCCGGAGGCGGCGCAGCCGTCCTGGCCGACGGTGAGGTAGTGGCCGAGGAAGGGGTGCCCGCGGACGTAGTAGCCCTCGCCGCAGTCGGCGGGCGGTTCGGTGGAGGTGCCGCCGTTGACGTCGGGCAGGGTGGTCCAGTCGTCCTGGCCGACGGTGTGGGCCTCGACGATCAGGTTGTCGTAGCCCGGCTCGGTGTCGTAGCTGACCTGGAAGCTCAGGTTCGGCTGCGAGGCGGCGGCGACGCCGGTGAGGTCCACGGTCCTGGCGAGCCGCGCCCAGGTGTTGTCCGAGTGGCGCAGGGCCTCGAAACGGCTGCCCTCGTAGGGCTCGAAGGGGGTGCGGACGCCGGGGTAGTCGCCCGCGGAGGCGCTGCTCGCGAACTGCGGGAACAGCTCGGGCTTCAGGGTGTCGGAGGTGACGGTGTAGGCGCCCGCGTTGTCGAGCGGGTTGCCGGCCACGGCGCCCAGGGGCGCTCCGGCGCCGCCGAGGCGGCCGGATCCGGCGAAGGAGGCCGGGCCGTTCAGTCCGGCCCTGCGGTAGGCGCCGAGGTAGTACTGGGCGAAGTCGTTGGACTCGGCGCGGCCGATGGTGACCAGGCCGCCGGACTTCTCGCCCGCGTTGACCAGCTTGCCGCCCTCGTTGAGGTAGGCGCGGACGGCGAGCAGGGTGGTTCCGGAGGGCTGCTCGGCGCCGGTGTACCAGACGACGGTACGGAAGTGGCTCAGGACGCCGAGGGCGTGCGGGGTGCCCTGGGTGGCGACGTCCCAGACGGCGGCGCCGCGCCGGTTGGCGGCGAGGGCCTTCACGTAGGCGTCGGTGTTCTTCGCGGCGGCGGTGCCGCCCTCCTCGGCGAGGACGAGGACGTCGCCGCGGGGGCGTTCGGCCACGGTGTACGTGAACGGGGTGGACGCGGTGGTCTTGCCCTCGCGGGTGCGGGCCGTGTACCAGACCTCGACCTTGTCGCCGGGCTTGGTGCCCTCGACCTCGGCGCGGTACTGGTCGAAGTAGAGGTTGTCCTCACCCCCGAAGGTCTCGCCGCCCTTCCAGGGCTCCAGGCCCTCGCGCTCGGTGCGGCCGCCGTTGATCCGGTAGTTCAGGGTCTTGGCGCGCAGCGACTTGCGGGCGGTGACGGCGACCTCCTGCTCCTGGCCGCGGGCGGCGTAGGAGGTGGCGAAGGCGTCCGGGGTGAAGTCGGGGGCCTCGATGCCCACCGGGGAGACGGGCCGGTCCGGGTGGGCGGCAGTCTCGGCGACGGCGAGCGCGAAGGGGATGTTCTTGGCGAACTCGGCCTGGATCAGCTTCTCGTCGTCGGGGAAGGTGAAGACGGAGGCGCAGTCCGCCGGGTCCCAGGCGTCGTTCGGGTCGACGCGGGAGGCGGTGGCGCAGGTGGACATCTCCGGGGTGAACATCTGCATCCCGTTGACGTTGGCGGCGTGTCCGTCGGCCTCGCCGTTGGTGATGTAGAGCTCCGAGGAGACCTGCGGGCGGTAGCCGGGGACCGCGGACTTCTGCGGGGTGCCGGCGAGCGCCTTGAGGGCCACGTCGTCGGGGGTGTCGGTGGCGACCTGCCAGCCCACGCCGTAGAGGAGCAGCTGGGCGGCGGAGTGGTAGTTGATGCCGTACTGGAAGCCGATGCGCTTCTCGAAGCGGTCGAGGGCGCGGGTCTCGGGCTCCGAGTTCGGTCCGGCGCCGCGGAAGGTCTCGTCGGCGCGGTCGGGCGAGGAGCCCTCGTCGTCGTAGCCCCACTTGTAGGCGAAGTTGCGGTTGAGGTCGACGCCGTCGCCGGATTCGATGCGCCCGTCGCCGTCGTTGTCGCGCAGGTTCTTGCGCCACTGGCGGTTGTCCGGGTCGGCGTGGGTGTAGTCGTAGCCGTCCGGGTTGGCGGAGAGCACGAACCACAGCTCGGTGGTGTCGACCAGCCTGGTGAGGCGGCTGTCCTTGCCGTACCCGTCGAGGTAGTAGTGCATCAGCCGCCGAGTCATCTCGGGGGTGATCCACTCGCGGGCGTGCTGGTTGGACATGTAGAGCGTGGCGGGCCGCGAGCCGTCCCTGCTCTTCGCGGCGCCCTTGCTGATCTTGAGGGCGAGGATGTCCTGGCCCTTGACCGTCTTGCCGAGGGAGACGACCTTGGTGAGCCCGGGGTGGGACCGGGCGGTGTCCATGATCTCCTGCTTGAGGCCGCCGGGTCCGCCGTACGGGCGGAAGACGCCGTCCCCGGCGCCGGCGACGCGCTTCTCCGCCTGGGCGGAGAGGGTGTGCTCGGCGATCTCGACACCTTCGCTCCGGAGCTTCCCCGCCTGTGCGTCGGTGAGGTACAGCTCGACGGTGGCGGAGCCCTTGGCGGGCACCTGTTCCGTCAGCTCGCGGGCGTCGGTGCCGGCGTCGAGGAGGAGCGGCAGCTGCTCCTTGCTGACCTTGGCACGCCAGACGGAGAGCCCGTCGCCCTGGGTCGAGCCGTCGGTGTTCGGCTGTGCTCCGGCGACGGGTGCCGCCACCAGTCCCGCGATCAGCAGTGAACCGGCGGCGAGCACCGCTCTCGCTCTGCGTCTCATAAGCCCCCCTTGCTGTTGTCTGCCACGAAAGTGAACAGACGTCAGGCTCGTGGTGACTCACGGGCTTCGTCAAGGGTGCGGACGGCGTGCCGAAAAGGAAGCTGCCGATGCCTCAGAAAGGCACCGGCAGCGGGGAGTTGAACGGAATCGCCCGTTCTGGTGACGGGTCAGCCGACGAGGCTGTCGTCCAGCTCCTCCGTCAGGTTGGACTCGGTCCCCGGGATGCCCAGGTCCTGCGCCCGCTTGTCGGCCATGGCGAGCAGCCGGCGGATCCGGCCGGCCACCGCGTCCTTGGTCAGCGGCGGGTCGGCGAGCGCGCCCAGCTCCTCCAGGGAGGCCTGCTTGTGCTCCATCCGCAGCCGGCCGGCGGCGGCGAGGTGCTCGGGCACCTCGTCGGCGAGGATCTCCAGGGCCCGCTGCACCCGGGCGCCCGCGGCGACCGCCGCGCGGGCCGAGCGGCGCAGGTTGGCGTCGTCGAAGTTGGCCAGCCGGTTGGCGGTGGCGCGGACCTCGCGGCGCATCCGCCGCTCCTCCCAGGCCAGCACCGACTCGTGCGCGCCGAGCCGGGTGAGCAGGGCGCCGATGGCGTCGCCGTCACGGACGACCACCCGGTCCACGCCGCGCACCTCGCGGGCCTTCGCCGCGATGGAGAGCCTGCGGGCCGCGCCGACCAGGGCCAGCGCCGCCTCGGGGCCGGGGCAGGTCACCTCCAGGGAGGAGGAGCGGCCCGGCTCGGTCAGCGAGCCGTGCGCCAGGAAGGCGCCGCGCCAGGCCGCCTCGGCGTCACAGGTGGCACCCGACACGACCTGCGGGGGGAGGCCCCGGATGGGGCGGCCGCGGCCGTCCACCAGGCCGGTCTGGCGGGCCAGCTGGTCGCCGCCCGCCACCACGCGCACCACGAACCGCGAGCCCCGGCGCAGTCCGCCGGGCGCCATCACGATCAGCTCCGAGCTGTGCCCGAAGATCTCCAGGATGTCCCGCTTGAGGCGCCGGGCGGCCATCGCCGTGTCCAGCTCCGCCTCGATCACGATCCGGCCGCTCACCAGGTGCAGCCCGCCCGCGAACCGCAGGATCGACGAGACCTCGGCCTTCCTGCAGCAGGTCCGGGTGACGGGGAGCCGGGAGATCTCGTCCTTCACCGCTGCCGTCATCGCCATGGGCCGATCCTTCCATGCATCCGAAAAATACGGTCGTACGCGGCGGCCAACAGCTCCGGGTCGTGCTTCGGAGAACCGTCGGGCCTGGCCACCGGCGCCAGCTCGACCGCGGCGCCGAGCCGCTTGGCGGCATCGGCGAGGGACTCGCGGTCGGGCACGGCGGCCTCGTCGGCCAGCACCACGTCCAGGGCGAGTTTAGGGGCGTGTCGTGCCAAAACCTCCAAATGACGCTGCGGGGAGAAGCCCTCTGTTTCTCCGGGCTGCGGCGCGAGGTTCAACGAGAGCACCCGACGGGCCTTGGTCTCGACCAGGGCGTCGAGCAGCTCGGGCACCAGCAGGTGCGGGATCACCGAGGAGAACCAGGACCCCGGGCCGAGTACCACCCAGTCCGCGTCCAGGACCGCCTCGACGGCCTCGGGCACGGCCGGCGGGTCGTGCGGCACCAGGTGCACGGACTGCACCTCGCCGGGGGTGAGGGCCACGGTCGCCTGCCCGGCGACGGTGTCCACGTCGAGCGGGCGCTCCGGGTCGTGGCCCTTGACCAGGGCCTGGAGCTCCAGCGGCACGGCGGACATGGGCAGCACCCTGCCCTGGGCGCCGAGCAGCCTGCCGACCAGGTCGAGGGCCTGCACGGGGTCGCCGAGCTGCTCCCAGAGGGCGACGATCAGCAGGTTGCCGACGGCGTGGCCGTGCATCTCGCCCTTGGACTGGAAGCGGTGCTGGATCACCCGGGCCCAGGTCTGGCCCCAGTCGTCGTCGCCGCAGAGCGCGGCGAGCGCCTTGCGCAGGTCGCCGGGGGGCAGCACGCCCAGCTCCTCACGGAGCCGGCCGCTGGAGCCCCCGTCGTCGGCGACCGTGACCACGGCGGTCAGGTCGCCGGTGATGCGGCGCAGGGCGGCGAGGGAGGCGGACAGTCCCATGCCGCCGCCGAGCGCGACGACCTTGGGCTGGGCGCCGCGCCTGCGGAGCGCGCGGCGCACCGACAGCGTGGAGGCACGCCGTTTGTACGGCTTCACTCGCGCCCCATGTCCCGGTGCACGACGACGGTCTCCACGCCCTCCGAGGCGAGCCGGGCGGCCAGCTTCTCGGCGGTGGCCACGGAGCGGTGCTTGCCGCCCGTGCAGCCGACGGCGATCGTCACGTACCGCTTGCCCTCGCGGCGGTATCCGGCGGCGATCAGCTGGAGGAGCTCGGTGTAGCGGTCCAGGAACTCCTTGGCGCCGGGCTGGTTGTAGACGTAGTTCGAGACCTCCTCGTTGAGCCCGGTGAAGGGGCGCAGCTCGGGGACCCAGTGCGGGTTGGGCAGGAAGCGCATGTCGACGACGAGGTCGGCGTCGACGGGCAGGCCGTACTTGAACCCGAAGGACATCACGGTGGCCCGCAGCTCGGGCTCCTCGTCGCCGGCGAACTGGGCGTCCATCTTGGCGCGCAGCTCGTGGACGTTGAGGCTGGAGGTGTCGATCACCAGGTCGGCGTCGCCGCGCAGCTCGCGCAGCAGGTCGCGCTCGGCGGCGATGCCGTCGACGATGCGCCCGTCGCCCTGGAGGGGGTGCGGGCGGCGGACCGACTCGAAGCGCCGGACCAGGGCGTCGTCGGAGGACTCCAGGAAGACGATCCGGCGGGTGACCTGCTTGGCGTCGAGGGCGGCGAGGGAGTCGCGGAGGTTGTCGAAGAACTGCCGGCCGCGGACGTCGACGACGACCGCGATGCGGGCGACGTTCCCCTGGGAGCGGGCGCCGAGCTCCACCATGGTGGGGATCAGCGCGGGCGGCAGGTTGTCGACGACGAACCAGCCGAGGTCCTCCAGACACTTCGCCGCGGTGGACCGGCCGGCTCCGGACATGCCGGAGATGATCACCAGTTCGGGGGTGGCCGCGTCGGCGCTGGTGTCGCCCGCCGGCTCCGTGGTGCCCGTGTCCATGTCCGGTGCTCCGTCTTCGTGCTCTTGCTGCTCTTGCTGCGGTTGCTGCGCTTGCTGCGGTTGCTGCGCTTGCTGCTCTTCGTGCGGGTCGTTCTCGGCGTGCGGGTCGTTCTCGTGCTGCCGGTCGTGCGTGGTCATGCCGTCGTGCCCCCGTCGTCTTCCATGATCTCTCCTGTTGCCGTGTTCACGGCGGGCGCGGCCGGGGCCGCCTGCGCGAGGGCCACCGCCACGGCCTCGGCCGTCTTGCGGCCCATGCCGGGGACCTCGCAGATCTGCTCGATTGTCGCCTGCCGGAGGCGTTTGACCGAGCCGAAATGCTTGATGAGTGCCTGCTTGCGTGTCTCGCCCAGGCCCGGGACGGCGTCCAAGGGGCTGCTGCGGATGCGCTTGTTCCGCTTGGACCGCTGGTAGCGGATGGCGAAATCGTGAGCCGTGTCACGTACCCGCTGAAGGAGGTACAGGCCCTCGCTGGAGCGGGGCAGCACCACCGGGTCGTCGTCGCCGGGCAGCCAGACCTCCTCCAGGCGCTTGGCGAGCCCGCAGACGGCGATGTCGTCGATGCCGAGCTCGTCCAGGGCACGCCGGGCCGCCGCGACCTGCGGCTGCCCGCCGTCGACCACGACGAGCTGCGGCGGGTACGCGAAGCGCTTGGGCCGTCCGTCGTCCTCCCGGCCCTCGGCCCCCTCGTCCGCGGGGACCTCGCCGTCCACCCACTCGCCGGTCTTCTCCTTCTCGGCGAGGTAGCGCTTGAAGCGGCGGCTGATCACCTCGTGCATGGACCGGACGTCGTCCTGCCCCTCGAATCCCTTGATCTGAAAGCGGCGGTACTCCCCCTTGCGGGGCAGGCCGTCCTCGAAGACGACCATGGAGGCGACGACGTCCTCGCCCTGGAGGTGGGAGATGTCGAAGCACTCGATGCGCAGCGGCGCCGAGTCCAGGTCCAGGGCGTCGGCGATCTCCTCCAGGGCCCGGGAGCGGGTGGTGAGGTCGCTGGCCCGCTTGGTCTTGTGCAGCACGAGGGCCTGCTGCGCGTTGCGCGCGACGGTCTCCATCAGGTCCTTCTTGTCGCCGCGCTGCGGGACGCGCAGCGAGACGTTGGACCCGCGGCGGCCGGAGAGCCAGGCGGTGACCGCGTCGGCGTCGTCCGGCAGGGCGGGGACCAGCACCTCCTTGGGGACCGTGTCGCCGGTCTCCTCGCCGTACAGCTGCTGGAGGGCGTGCTCGACCAGCCCGGCGGTGTCGACGGCCTCGACCTTGTCGGTGACCCAGCCTCGCTGGCCGCGGACCCGGCCGCCGCGGACGTGGAAGATCTGGACGGCGGCCTCCAGCTCGTCCTCGGCGAGCGCGATGAGGTCGGCGTCGGTGGCGTCGGCGAGGACGACCGCGCTCTTCTCCATGGCCTTGCGCAGGGCCCCTATGTCGTCGCGCAGCCGGGCGGCCTTCTCGTACTCCATGTCCTCGGCCGCGATCGTCATCTCCTTCTCCAGCCGGCGCAGATACGTGCCGGTGCGGCCGGTCATGAAGTCGCAGAAGTCCTCGGCCAGTTCGCGGTGCTCCTCGGGGGTGACCCGGCCGACGCAGGGCGCCGAGCACTTGCCGATGTAGCCGAGCAGGCAGGGCCGCCCGGCGGAGGCCGCGTTGCGGAAGACGCCCGCCGAGCAGGTCCGCACGGGGAACACCCGCAGCATCAGGTCGACGGTCTCGCGGATCGCCCAGGCGTGTCCGTACGGCCCGAAGTAGCGCACGCCCTTCTTCTTGTGGCCGCGCATGACCTGGACCCGCGGATACTCCTCGTTCAGGGTGACCGCGAGGTACGGGTAGCTCTTGTCGTCCCGGTACTTGACGTTGAACCGGGGGTCGAACTCCTTGATCCAGGAGTACTCCAGCTGCAGCGCCTCGACCTCGGTCGACACGACGGTCCACTCCACGGAGGCGGCCGTGGTCACCATCGTCGCCGTCCGCGGGTGCAGGCTCGTGAGCGGCTGGAAGTAGTTCGCCAGGCGCTGCCGGAGGGACTTCGCCTTCCCGACGTAGATCACCCGGCGGTGCTCGTCGCGGAATTTGTAGACCCCCGGGGAGTCGGGGATCTGTCCCGGCTTGGGGCGGTAGCTGGAGGGGTCGGCCATGGTTCCCACCCTACTGGCGGGGACCGACACTCAGACCGTGCGCGCTCGTTGGCCGGACATGGCGAACGAGGATTCAGGACGGCTCGCGGGCCGGGTGTGCGTGGTCACCGGCGCGGCGAGCGGGATCGGCCGGGCGACGGCGCTGCGCTTCGCGCGCGAGGGCGCCCGGGTGGTGGCGACGGACGTGGACGCGGAGCGGCTCGGCACGCTCGGCGACGGCATGGTGACGGTGGTGGGCGACGTCTCGCGGGACGCGGACGCCCGCCGCATGATCGCCGCAGCGGTCGAGCGCTTCGGCCGGCTGGACGTCCTGGTGGCGAACGCCGGGGTGATCCCGCTGCTCGACATCACCGAGGCGAGCGCCGCGGACTTCGACCACGTGATGGCCGTGGACGGCCGGGGCATGTTCCTGACCTGCAAGTACGCGATCGAGGCGATGCTCACCACCGGCGGCGGCGCGATCGTCTGCACCTCGTCGGTCTCGGGCGTCGCCGGCCAGGCCCGGCAGGCGGTGTACGGCCCGGCGAAGTTCGTGGCGACGGGCCTGACCAAGCACCTGGCGGTGGAGTGGGCCGCCCGCGGCATCCGCGTCAACGCGGTCGCGCCCGGCACGATCGAGACCGAGCGCGTCGCCGCCGTCCGCGAGGAACCGGGCGGCCCCGCCTACCTCGACACCGTGGCCCGCGCCCACCCGATGAACCGCTTCGGCCACCCCGACGAGGTGGCCTCCGCGATCCTCTTCCTGGCCTCGGACGAGGCGTCCTTCATCACGGGCGCGGTCCTGCCGGTGGACGGGGGGTACCTGGCGCAGTGACCGAGCCGCGGGCTGCGCGGACCACCGCCCTGGCCCTGCCCTGCCCCGCCCCGCCCCGCCCGTGTGGGCAGTCGTTCCGCAGGGCGGGACGGGTGGGCACACGGGACGGCGCCCTGGCGGGCGCCTCCGCTCCTAGTCGCCCGCACCTCCGCCCGCCACGGACCCGCGCCGCCGCCGTATCGCCGCGGCTCCCACCAGCCCGAGCACCAGCACGGCCCCGACCCCGGCCGCGGTGGACGCGGCACTGACGGCGGACCCACCGGCGGTCTCCGGGACATCGGCGGCGACGGCGTCGAACCCACCCGCCGCCCCCTTCTTCGCGTACGCGGACCCCGCCAACTTGTCCCCGTACGCCTTCACGACCCGCTCCCGGTACACCGCGAGCGACACCCCGTTCCTCCCCACCGCCCGGACCGCGTCCTCGTCCAGCGGCAGCACCTTCGCCCCCTTCTGGACGTACCAGGCGTCGATCTGCGGCTCGCGGAAGACGATCCCGCCGGGCAGCGCGCGCAGCCCCTGCCGGGTGTAGCGGAGCTCGTCGTCGCCGGTGGCGATGTTGACCACCCGCCAGCCGCCGGCCCCGCGTACGGTCCACAGCGAGGCGGTCCGCCCGTCCGCGGCGACCGCCTTGCTCGCGTGGAACTCCACGCGGGCCACGGGCGCCCCGGGCTTCCCGGCGACGAAGTCCGGCGAGAGGATCCGCACCGGCACCGACGCGCCCTCGATCCGGGGTGTGGCCGCGGACCGCGCGAGAGCGGCGCCGTCCTTGGCGTCCCGGCTGAAGAAGCGGGCGAGCGTGTCGAGCGTCTGCGGCGCGGCGACCGCCTGCTCGGGGGTGGGCGCGGTCGGCGGGACCGGCGCCGGGGCCGCGTCGGCCGGGGCGGCGCCGAGGACGACCAGGGCGGTGGCGGCCAGCAGGCCCGCGCCCAGGGCTCGTGTGCGTACGGTCATCGTCGTCACGCCCCGATCCGGTAGAGCGAATGGGTCCAGGAGAAGGAGCTGTTGTTGACGTACCAGTCGTGCGAGGCCCAGTTGTAGCGGTCGCTGGAGGGCCACGGGTCGCCCCAGTAGACCCAGCTGTTGGCGTCGTCGTAGCCGTAGATCACGTGCATGTGGCCGCCGCCGCTGGACCACTGGATCCGCGTCTCGATCGGCCGGTTCGCGTTGATCTCGGTCTGCACGGTCGAGTAGCGCAGCCAGCCGTCCACGTACGAGCCGGGGTTGATGCCCGCCCAGCTGAGGCCGGTCTGGACGTTGCCGAGGGTGGCCTGCGAGTTGGGGCAGTCGTAGCCCTGCTGGCGGTTGAAGGCGGCGTTGCAGAACTGGTTCTGGCTGTAGGTGCGGCCGAACCAGGTGGCGATGGTGTTGCCGGCACCGGCCCAGCACCAGTTGGTCTTCTGCTGGGCCTGCATGGTGATGTTGAGGCGCTTGGTCGCGTACGCCGACACCGTGTCGTTCTGCGTCCCGGAGCCGGCCGGCGCGGCGGACGCCGGGGTGGCGGGCAGGACGAAGAGTGCGGCGGCCGCGGCGAGTGCCGCGAAGGAGAGCTTTCTCTTGCGCATCGCGTTCCTCCCGAAGTGGGGATGTGGGGAGTTGGAGGAGAGGAGCGCGTCCGGACGCTGGTCAGGAGCATCCGGCGTTGTCCGGAACGGGTCAACACGCTTCAATGCGGGAGGACGGCGAGCTGTGAACGGTGTGACCCGGCTGTGAACGACGGCCCCCGGTCCACCAGCCCGCCCGCCCCGGGAGGTGCCGTACTCGGTCCGCCCTGACGTGAACGTTCACTGAGGAGTCCTCGTGGGTCACACCGAGGCAGATCTGGCGCAGTTGCTGCACACCGGTCCCTTCCACCTGGCGCTGCGCACGGCGCTCGCGGTGCGCGGGCTGCCGCTCCAGCGGGTCCAGCACCATCTGGCGCACCGGGGCATCAAGGTCGGGGTGACCTCCCTGAGCTACTGGCAGCAGGGCGCCCGCCGTCCGCAGCGGCCCGAGTCGATGAAGGCGGTACGGGCCCTGGAGGAGGTGCTCCAGCTGCCGGGGAACTCGCTGATCCGGCTGCTGGCCGAGGACACCGCCGCCCGCGCCGACGTGGAGCGCCCGGCGACCCGCTCGTACCGCTCCCTGGTGGAGGCGTCCGGGGTGGTGGAGGACCTGCTCGCCGAGCTGGAGAGCCCGGCGGACGGCGGGCTGCACACGGTCGGGCACCACGAACGGGTGAGGATCGGGGCGGGGCGCGAGCTGCTCGGACGGGACTCGCAGCAGGTGGTCCGGGCGCACCGGGACGGCATCGACCGCTATCTCGCGATCCACTGGGGCGACCCCGGCTGCGATCCGGGCCGGGTGGAGGTGCGGGCGGCGGAGAACTGCCGCACGGGGCGGGTGCGGCGGCACGCGGAGACGGGGGTGCTCGTCGCGGAGCTGCTCTTCGACACGCGGCTGCGGGCCGGGGACACGTACTTCTTCTCGTACGGCTTCGAGGACGGCACCGGCGGTCCGAGCCGGGAGTACGTGCGGGGCTTCAGCTTCGCCGGCGGGCAGTACGTGCTGCAGGTGCGCTTCGACGAGGCGGCGCTGCCGGTGCGGTGCCGGCGGTTCGCGCAGGCGTCGACGGGCGCGCCGCGCGGCGGCCGGGCCGAGCTGACGGTGAGCGGCCGGCACCGCGCGGTGCACCTGGTGGAGCAGGGGGTGCGCCCGGGGATCCTGGGGATCGACTGGGACTGGGCGTAGGGGCAGGAGTGCCGCGGGCCCGGCCTGCGCGGGCCCGGGCCTTGGCCTCGGCCCTCAGCTCCGGGCCTTGCGCCTCGGGCCTCACGCTCCGGGCCTGACGCTCCGGGCCTGACGCTCCGGGCCCTTACGCCTCGGGGCCCGCGACCAGCTTGCCGTTCTCGACGCGGACGGGGACCTCGGGGAGCGGCACGGTCGCCGGGCCCTGGAGGGCCTTGCCGGTGGTCACGTCGAAGCGGCTGCCGTGGCAGGGGCAGTTGCCCTCGTTGTCCTCGATCTTGTCGAGGACGCAGCCGGCGTGGGTGCACTGGGCGCTGAACGCCTTGTACTGGCCCTTGGCCGGGCAGTGCACCAGGAGGCGCTGCTCGCGGTAGAGCTTGGCGCCGCCGACGGGGACCTCGTCGGGCGCGCCGAGGGCGACCGGGGCGGTCGGGGTCGGGGTCTGGGCGTGGCCCAGCTTGGAGTCCGTGGAGCAGGCGGAGACACCCAGGCCGGCGGCCCCGGCGAGGGCGGCGCCTTTCAGCACGGTGCGGCGGGTGGACTGGCCGGACATGAGCGCTCCACGGGTTCACGGGGAAATCGGGGACAAGCCACCCGAAGCGGGTGACCCGAACGACGATACCGGCGCGCTCGCGGGGGCCTGCGGCGGGGCTGTCGTGACGGGTGGGGCATGGGTTACCTTCCGGTACGTGATCGTCGTCGCGGGTGAGTCCCTGATCGACCTGGTGCCGGACGGGGCCGCCGGCCCCCTGTCCCCGCTGCTGCCGCGGCCGGGCGGCGGGCCCTACAACACGGCGGTGGCCCTCGGGCGGATCGGCGCGGAGGCCGCCTTCTGCTCCCGGGTCTCGACCGACGCGTTCGGCGAGGCGCTGGTCGGCGGGCTGCGGGCGGCGGGCGTGGCGACCGGGCTGGTCCAGCGCGGGCCCGAGCCGACCAGCCTGGCGGTGGCCTCGGTGGGGCCGGACGGTTCGGCGCGCTACGGCTTCTACGTGGAGGGCACGGCGGACCGGCTCTTCGCGCTGCCGGAGCGGCTGCCGGAGGGGGTGCGGGCGGTGGCCTTCGGGACCTGCTCGCTGGCCCTGGAGCCGGGCGCGAGCGCGTACGAGGCGCTGTTGCGGCGCTCGTACCGGGACGGCGCCTTCACGCTGCTCGACCCGAACGTGCGGCCCGGTCTGATCCCGGACGCGGCGGCCTACCGGGAGCGCTTCGCGGGCTGGCTGCCGTACGTGTCGCTGCTGAAGCTCTCGGAGGAGGACGCGGCCTGGCTGGGCGGCTCCCCGGCCGGGTGGCTGGAGCGGGGCCCGTCGGCGGTGGTCCTCACCCGGGGCGCCGGAGGGCTGAGCGTCTTCACCCGGGCGTACGAGGTGTCGGTGCCGGCGGTCCGGGTGCGGGTGGTGGACACGATCGGCGCGGGCGACACGGTGAACGCGGCGCTGCTGCACGGGCTCGCCGGCCGTGATCCGGCCGGCCTGTCCCGGGAGGAGTGGCGGGAGCTGCTGTCGTTCGCGGCGAGGGCGGCGGCGGTGACCTGCACGAGGGCGGGCGCGGAGCCGCCGTACGGGCACGAGCTGGGCGACGGCTGAGGGGGTGACCCCGCCGGTGTCGGCGGGGTCACCCCCTCGGGGGCCGTCGGTGGCGCCCGTCAGGCCTTGCGGGTCCTGGAGGCCGTCTTCTTCGCGGCGGTCTTCTTCGCCGGCGCGGCCTTCTTGGCGGCGGTCTTGGCCGCGGCGGTCTTGGTGGCGGCCGTCTTGGTGGCGGCCGTCTTGGTGGCGGCCGTCTTGGTGGCCGTCGCCTTGGTGCCCGCCGCCTTCTTCGCGGGGGTCTTCCTGGCGCTCCGCGCGGCCGGGGCCGTGGCGTCGCTGACCCGGTCGGCGCCCAGGACCTCGCGGAGGAACTTGCCGGTGTGGCTGGCCGGGACCGAGGCGACCGCCTCGGGCGTGCCCTCGGCGACGACGATGCCGCCGCCGCTGCCGCCCTCGGGGCCCATGTCGATGAGCCAGTCCGCGGTCTTGATGACGTCCAGGTTGTGCTCGATGACGATCACCGAGTTCCCCTTGTCGACGAGACCGGAGAGGACCTTGATCAGCTTCGAGATGTCCTCGAAGTGGAGGCCGGTGGTCGGCTCGTCCAGGACGTAGACCGTGCGGCCCGTGGAGCGCTTCTGGAGCTCGGAGGCCAGCTTGACGCGCTGGGCCTCGCCGCCGGAGAGGGTCGGCGCGGACTGACCGAGTCGGACGTACCCGAGGCCGACCTCGTGGAGCGTGCGCAGATGGCGGGCGATGGTCGGGACGGCCTCGAAGAAGTCCAGGGCCTCCTCGATCGGCATGTCCAGGACCTCGGCGATGGACTTGCCCTTGTAGTGGACCTCCAGGGTCTCCCGGTTGTACCGGGCGCCGTGGCAGACCTCGCACGGGACGTAGACGTCCGGGAGGAAGTTCATCTCGATCTTGATGGTGCCGTCGCCGGAGCAGTTCTCGCAGCGGCCGCCCTTGACGTTGAAGGAGAAGCGGCCGGGCAGATAGCCGCGGACCTTCGCCTCCATGGTCTCCGCGAAGAGCCTGCGGACGTGGTCGAAGACGCCGGTGTACGTCGCCGGGTTCGACCGCGGGGTGCGGCCGATGGGCGACTGGTCGACGTGCACGACCTTGTCGACGAGGTCGTCGCCGTCCACCCGGGTGTGCCGTCCGGGCACCGACTTGGCGCCGTTGAGCTCGCGCGCCAGGTGGGTGTAGAGGATGTCGTTGACCAGGGTCGACTTGCCGGATCCGGAGACTCCGGTGACGGCGGTGAGGACGCCCAGCGGGAAGGAGACGTCGATGTCCCGCAGGTTGTTCTCGCGGGCGCCGTGCACGGTGAGGCGGCGCGAGGGGTCCACGGGGCGGCGGACGTCCGGGGTCGCGATGGCCCTGCGGCCGGACAGGTACTGCCCGGTCATCGACTCCTCGTTGGCGAGGAGCTCCTTCAAGGGGCCGGAGTGGACCACCTTGCCGCCGTGCTCACCGGCGCCGGGGCCGATGTCGACGACCCAGTCGGCGATCTTGATGGTGTCCTCGTCGTGCTCGACGACGATGAGCGTGTTGCCCATGTCGCGGAGCCGGACCAGAGTCTCGATCAGCCGGTGGTTGTCGCGCTGGTGCAGGCCGATGGACGGCTCGTCGAGCACGTAGAGCACGCCGACCAGGCCGGAGCCGATCTGGGTGGCGAGCCGGATGCGCTGGGCCTCGCCGCCGGAGAGGGTGCCGGCGGCCCGGTTGAGCGAGAGGTAGTCGAGGCCGACGTCGACGAGGAAGCGCAGCCGCTCGTTGACCTCCTTCAGGACCCGCTCGGCGATCTTCTTGTCGCGCGCGTTGAGGGTGAGGCGGCCGAGGAACTCGGCGCAGTCGCTGATCGACATCGCGGAGACCTCGGCGATGGACTTGTCCATCACGGTGACCGCGAGCACGATCGGCTTGAGGCGGGTGCCCTCGCAGGTGGGGCAGGGCACCTCGCGCATGTAGCCCTCGAAGCGCTCGCGGCTGGAGTCGCTCTCGGCCTCGCTGTGCCGCCGCTTCACGAAGGAGACGGCGCCCTCGAAGGCGGGGGTGGTGTAGGCCCGCTCGCGGCCGTACCGGTTGCGGTAGCGGACCTCGACCTGGGTCTTGTGGCCGTACATGAGGGCCTTCTTGGCCCGCTGCGGCAGCCCGGCGTACGGGATGTCGGTGCGGAAGCCCAGCGCCTGGGAGAGGCCGCCGATGAGCCGGCCGAAGTACTCCTTGGTGTGGCCGTGCGACCAGGGGTGGATGGCGCCCTCGTCGAGGGACTTCTCCTCGTCGGGGACGACCAGCTCGGGGTCGACCTCCATGCGGGTGCCGATGCCGGTGCAGTCCGGGCAGGCGCCGAAGGGCGAGTTGAAGGAGAAGGAGCGCGGCTCCAGCTCCTCGAAGGACAGGTCGTCGTACGGGCAGTAGAGGTGCTCCGAGTACATCCGCTCGCGCTCGGGGTCGTCCTCGGCGAGGTCGACGAAGTCGAGCACGACCATGCCGCCGGAGAGCCCGAGCGCGGTCTCGACCGAGTCGGTGAGGCGTCGCTTGGCGCTGTCCTTCACGGTCAGGCGGTCGATGACCACCTCGATCGTGTGCTTCTCCTGCTTCTTCAGGGTCGGCGGCTCGCTGAGCTGGATCGTCTGCCCGTCCACCCGGGCGCGGCTGTAGCCCTTGGTCTGGAGGTCGGCGAAGAGGTCGACGAACTCGCCCTTGCGCTCGCGCACCAGCGGCGACAGGACCTGGAAGCGGCTGCCCTCGGGCAGCTCCAGGACCTTGTCGACGATGGCCTGCGGCGACTGGCGGGAGATCGGCCGGCGGCACTCGGGACAGTGCGGCTTGCCGATGCGGGCGAAGAGCAGCCGGAGGTAGTCGTAGACCTCGGTGATCGTGCCGACCGTCGAGCGCGGGTTGCGCGAGGTCGACTTCTGGTCGATGGAGACGGCGGGCGACAGACCTTCGATGAAGTCGACGTCCGGCTTGTCCATCTGGCCGAGGAACTGGCGGGCGTAGGAGGAGAGCGACTCGACGTACCGGCGCTGCCCCTCGGCGAAGATCGTGTCGAACGCGAGGGAGGACTTGCCCGACCCGGAGAGCCCGGTGAAGACGATCAGGGAGTCACGGGGGAGGTCGAGCGAGACGTTCTTGAGGTTGTGCTCACGAGCGCCACGGACGATGAGACGGTCGGCCACGCCGGTCCGCACCTTTCTTCAGAGAGCGGATGTGCCTGAACACCCAACAACCAAGGATGCCGGATGCTTCCACCGAGCTTATAGCACGCACATTCGATTTCCGGCGTTCCGCTGCCCTCTTCACCCGAACGAGTGGCGACACCCCGGCGGCGCTAGGGTCTGCGCCATGATCGACCATGTGCGTGACCTGACCTCCGTGCGCGAGGCGACCGACCGGCTCCTCGACGCGGCCGCCTCCTGGGACAACGCGGCTCTCGCCGAGCCGTCACGGCTTCCGGGCTGGAGCCGCGGCCACGTCCTCGCCCACCTCGCCCGCAACGCCGACGCTCTGGTGAACGTGCTCCAGGGCCTGCCGATGTACGAGGACGGCGAGACCCGTGACGCCGACATCGAGCGGGACGCCGGCCGCCCCCTCGACGTGCAGCTCGGCGACCTGCGCGCCACCGCGGAGCGCTTCCAGGCCGTCTGCGCCGAGCCCGCCGCCTGGGACCGGACCGTGGAGCTGCGCAACGGCGTCACCGACAGCGCCTCCCGGGTGCCCTTCCGCCGCTGGGTCGAGGTGGCCCTGCACCACGTCGACCTGGGCGCCGGCTACGAGCTCGGCGACCTCCCGGAGGAGTTCCTGCTGCGCGAGACCGCCTTCCTCGCCGACCGCTGGTCCGGCCGCCCCGAGGTGCCCCCGGTCACCCTGCGCACCCCGGACGGCACCGACCGCGGCCGGACCGGGGGCACCGAGGGCACCCCGGTGACCGTCACCGGCTCCCTGGACGAGCTCCTGGGCTGGCTGGCCGGGCGCGGCGACAAGGGCGCGGCGCTCGTCACCGAGGGCGGCCCGCTCCCCCAGCTCCCGCCCCTGTAGCCGCCGTTGCCGCCCCGGGCGCCGTGCCCCGGGGATAGGCTGAGGCCATGACGTACAGCGGAGCGGTGAAGGTCGGCGGACCTGCGGACGTGCACGAGCTGACCGACCTGATGATCTCGAAGGTCGCGGTCGGCACGATGAACAACAACGCGTACCTGCTGCGCTGCCGGGCGACCGGCGAGCAGCTGCTGATCGACGCGGCCGCCGAGGCCGGGACCCTGCTCACGCTGATCGGTGACGACGGCATCGCGTCCGTCGTCACCACCCACCAGCACGGCGACCACTGGCAGGCCCTGGCCGAGGTCGTCGAGGCCACCGGCGCGCGCACGTACGCCGGGGCGTACGACGCGGAGGGCATCGACGTGCCCACCGACGTCCGCGTCGAGGACGGCGACACGGTCACGGTCGGCCGGGTCGAGCTCACCGCGCGGCGCCTGGTCGGCCACACGCCGGGCTCGATCGCGCTGGTCTACGACGACCCGCACGGCCACCCGCACCTCTTCACCGGCGACTGCCTCTTCCCGGGCGGCGTCGGCGGCACCTGGGGCGACGCGGAGGCATTCGCGAGCCTGATCCACGACGTCGAGACCAAGCTCTTCGGCGCGCTGCCGGACGAGACCTGGGTCTACCCCGGCCACGGCGACGACACCACGCTGGGTGACGAGCGCCCGCACCTGGAGGAGTGGCGCGAGCGCGGCTGGTGATCCCGACGTGCCCCCGCACGCCCCCGTAACCGGGACGGCGGGCGGGTAGTTGGCGCCACATGCGCCACAGTCACTCTCCGTCGATGGGGCGGCTCGCCGCCGCCTCACTCGTCGGCACCGCCATCGAGTTCTTCGACTTCTTCGTCTACGGGACCGCCGCCGCGCTCGTCCTCGGCCCGCTCTTCTTCCCGAACTTCTCGCCCCTCGCCGGCACCCTGGCGGCCTTCGGCACCTTCGCGATCGGCTTCGTCTCCCGCCCGCTCGGCTCGGTCCTCTTCGGACACGTCGGCGACCGCTACGGGCGGCGGCCGGTGCTCTTCGCCTCGCTGCTGCTCACCGGCTGCGCCACGGTCGCCGTCGGCTGCGTCCCGACGTACGAGAGCATCGGCATCGCCGCACCCCTGCTCCTGCTCGTCCTGCGCTTCCTCCAGGGGCTCGGCCTCGGCGGCGAGTGGGGCGGGGCGGTGCTGCTCACCGCCGAGCACGCCCCGGAGCGGCGGCGGGCGCTGTGGGCCAGCTTCCCGCAGATCGGGCCGGCGGTCGGCTTCCTGCTGGCGAACGGCGTGATGCTGGCGCTGACGGCCGGGCTGAGCGACGCCGAGTTCCGCTCCTGGGGCTGGCGGGTGCCGTTCTGGGCCGCCGGGCTGCTCGCCGCGGCCGGCCTCGGCCTGCGCTCCTCGCTCGCCGAGACGCCCGCGTTCGAGAAGCTGGCCGCCTCGGGGCAGCGGGCGGAGGCGCCGCTGACCGAGGTGTTCCGCGGGCACTGGCGGCTCGTGCTGCTGACGGCGGGCGCGCTGGCGGTCGGCTACGCCGTCTTCTACACGGTCTCCACCTGGGCGCTGACCTACGGCACCGAACGGCTCGGCGTGCCCAGCACGGTGATGCTGGTCTGCGTGATGTCGGCGGTGGCGATCAAGGGGGCGGTGACCCCGTTCGCGGCGATGCTCGGCGACCGCTACGGGCGCCGGACGCTCTGCCTGGCGGGCTGCGCGGCCTCGGCGGTGTGGATGTTCCCGATGGTGGCACTGCTGCACACCGCGGTGCCGCTGCTGATGTTCCTGGGCTTCCTCGGTTCGCTGCTCGCGTTCATCACCATGTTCTCGGTGGTCGCCGCGTACCTTCCCGAGCTGTACGAGCCGCGGGTGCGCTGCACGGGCGCGGCCGTCGGCTACAACCTGGCCGGCGTGCTCGGCGGGGCGCTCACCCCGATCGTGGCGACCGCGCTCTCCCAGGGCGGCGAGGGGCCGCCGTGGGGCGTGGCGGCCTATCTGACGGTGGTGGCGCTGGTGAGCCTGGGCTGTTTCGCCCTGCTCCCGGAGACGCTGCCCTCACGGGCCGCCGCGCCGGAGCCCGCTCCCGAGCCGGAGCCTGAGCCCGCCTAGGCCGTTTCTTCCGGATCGGGCCGGATCAGGGAGCGGTGTCCGGTGCGTGCGATCGCAAGGCGGAGGAGGGAGTCCATGCGGAGCATCGACGACCGACGACAACGCGGCGAGCGTGCGTGCGGGGCGCCGCGAGCCCGGCACGATCCGGAAGAGACGGCCTAGCGGCGCGGGAAACGGCACAGGGGCCGGTACGAGTGGCGTGACACCAACTCGTACCGGCCCCTGCTCGCGTCGGGTGTCAGGCTCCGACGCTGTCCTTCTCGGCCTCGCCGGCGTCGACCGCCGGGGCCTCGGCGGCCTCACGCTGCGCCTGCTTCTTGGAAGCGATGAGGCTCGTGATCGTGGTGATGACCAGGACACCGCCGATGACCGCGAGCGAGAACGCGATGGAGATCTCCGGGACGTGCACCCCGGACTCGTGCAGGGCGTGCAGGACGAGCTTCACGCCGATGAAGCCGAGGATCACCGACAGGCCGTAGCTGAGGTGGACCAGCTTCTTCAGCAGGCCGCCGATCAGGAAGTACAGCTGCCGCAGGCCCATGAGGGCGAAGGCGTTGGCGGTGAAGACGATGTACGGGTCCTGGGTCAGGCCGAAGATCGCCGGGATGGAGTCCAGGGCGAAGAGGATGTCCGTGGTGCCGATGGCGAGCATGACGATCATCAGCGGGGTCAGGACGCGCTTGCCGTTGACCCGGATGAAGAGCTTGGTGCCGTGGTACTTGTCCGCGACGCCGAACTTCTTCTCGACGGACTTGAGGAGACGGTTCTCCTCCCATTCCTCCTCGTCCTCGTCGGCGCGCGCCTCCTGGATGAGCTTCCAGGCGGTGTAGATCAGGAACGCGCCGAAGATGTAGAAGACCCACGAGAAGTTCGCGATGACCGCGGCGCCGGCGACGATGAAGACCGTGCGGAGCACCAGGGCGATCACCACGCCCACGAGCAGCACGCGCTGCTGGAGGTGGGAGGGGACCGAGAACTTCGCCATGATCAGGATGAACACGAAGAGGTTGTCGACACTGAGCGACTTCTCGGTGACGTAGCCGGCGAAGAACTCCCCGGCCGCCTGACTGTTCCCGAACACCAGCAGGCCGATTCCGAAGAGCACGGCGAGGACGACCCAGACGATCGTCCAGATTCCGGCTTCCTTCACCGACACGTCATGGGGCTTGCGCCCGATGAAGAAGTCGACCGCGATCAGGGCAACCAGACCGAGAATGGTCAGCACCCAAAGGGTCATCGAAACGTCCACTGCGCCTCCGGCGTCGTACGGCTTGTGATCAGCGTCGTCGCTGCCGGAGGTCTCTTCCACCCGGGCACGGCCCGGGCCGACGCCCCGGGATCAGATCATCGGATCCGTCCGTACTGACGGGCACGTCGCGCTTGGGGAGTACTCCCCTCCGCGTGAAAAAGAGTACCCGAAAACCCAAGGGAAGGTAAAGAGATAGGTAAAGCCAGTCCAAACCCGCAGGTCAGGCCCCCCATTGCCGACGGGCGTCGGCCACCTGGGAGAGCACCTGCCGCAACACCGCGCTGCCCTGGGGGACCCTCGGCGGCTCGTACGTCCAGGCATGACCGACCCAGGGATTGGCGAGGTGGTCCTCGGGCACCGGCGTGAGCCGCGTCAGCGAGCGCCACAGCGGATCGAGCACCGGCCCGTACGCGGCGGCGTCCGCCCGGTCCGCGACCATCAGCAGGTGCAGGCCGACCTCCGGGCCCTCGTCGGCGAGGTAGCGCAGCTGGTTCACCGCCCGGTCGTCGAAACCGTGCGGGAAGTCGTGCACGACGAGGAGGTGCTCGGCCGTGTCGACGCCGGGCGGCAGGTCGTCGGCGGCACCGGCGCGGAGCGCCATCTGCAGCAGGTCCACCCGCTCGGTGAGCTGGGCGAGGCAGGCCGAGACCCCGGCGGCACCGGCCGCGGGCGGGCCGGCCAGCACCCCGGACTCCACCAGCGGGGCGAACGCGCCCGCGCCCGCGCCGGCCGGGTCGATCACCCGCACCCGGAAGCCGTCCGTCGGATACACCGCGACCAGCCTGGCCACCAGCGCGACGGCCGTGTCCAGGGCGAGCGTGCGCAGCTCGGCCTCGTCGAGGAGGGCGGCGGCCTCGCCGTGGCCGCGCCCCGAGTCCACCCAGAGCCCGCGGGCCAGCGGCAGCCGGGCCAGGAACGGGATGCGCAGCCCGGTGCGCTCGGGGAGGTGGAGGTCACCGAGTCGGACGGCCATCGGCGCCTCCATCGGGACCCGGTAGGCCTGCCAGACGGGGCTGTCCCAGCGGGCGTAGGCGGCGGGCAGGGCCGGCTCGACGACCTCGGACTCGGCGGTGAGCTGCGCCAGGTCGCGGTCGAGCGCCTCCTGGGCGCGGGCGGTGAGCTCGTCGTGCTTCGCCCGGGCCGCGGCCCGGGCGGCGTCCCCGGCGCCGCCGATGCGGGCGCGCGGGTCGGACAGGACCCGGTCGAGCTCCTGGTCGAGGCGGGACTCGGCGAACTGGCAGGCGCTGCGGTAGGCGGCGGCCGTGCGGGCCAGGTCCTCGAACATGCCCCACACCTGGTTGTACAGGCGCTCGTCCATGGACCAGCCGGTGGCGTCGCCCGCGACGGGGACCGGGTGGGCGGGCGCGGCCGGGGGCTGCTCGGGTCGCGGCGGGACGGCGGCGTCGGGCGCGGGCCGGCGGCCCCGGTGCGTGTAGTCGATGGGCCCGCCGGGGGCGGCCGGCGCGGCCGGGGCGGGCTGCCGGACCCGGTCGGCCTCGGGGAGGCGCGGGGGCGGTGCGGCGACGGAGCGGGCCAGGCCCTGCGCGACGGCTTCCAGGATCGAGCCGGCGAGCTCCGCGGGGCGGTCCAGGCCCTGGTCGGCGAGGAGCGCGGCGAGCCCGCCCTCGTACCCCTGGCCGACGGCCCGGACCTTCCAGGCGCCCTGGCGGCGGTAGAGCTCCAGGGCGACGACCGCGGACTCCCGGTCCAGGCCGGTGAGGGTGTAGTCGGCGATGCCGGTGCCGTCGGGTGCCGTGACGGTGACGACGGGGGCGGCGGAGGCGCCGAAGCGGGGCGGGCCCTCGACGCCGACGGGCAGGGCGAGCAGGACGCAGACGCGGTGGACGGCCTCCTCGACGGCCTCCAGGTCGACCGCGAGCCGGTGCGCGGTCGCGGCCTGCCGGGGCACCTCGACCCCGGGCAGCGCGGTCGCCCCGGGGTGGGCGACAGCCCCGGGGCCGGGGACGCGTCCCCCTTCGTCGACCAGGGTGACCGCGGCGAGGACCGGATGACCGGCCGAGACCCGGATCTCCAGACGGGTGTGGGGCAGGGGGTGGTTCTGCCCCCGGACCAGCTCGGCGGTCATCTGCTGTGTCTCTCCGTACGTGCGGACGTGCTGCTTACAGGACCGGGAAGATCGACGGCATCAGGTCCTGGAAGGTGCGGCCGTTGGCCGAGTTGCCCAGGGCCGTCATCTGCCAGCCCGAACCGGCCCGGTGCACCTTGGCCATGATCTGGGCCGTGTACTGGCCGCCGCCGTGGAGCGTGAAGCGGGCGAGCTCCTGGCCGTTGGTCTCGTCGACCAGGCGGCAGAACGCGTTCTGCACCTCCTGGAAGGTCTGACCGGTGAAGGAGTTCACCGTGAAGACGATCTGGTCGATGTGGACCGGGACGCGCTGGAGGTCGACCAGGATCGCCTCGTCGTCGCCGCCCTGGCCGACGCCGCCCACCAGGTTGTCACCGGTGTGCCGGACCGAGCCGTCGTCGCTGACGAGGTGACGGAAGAAGACCACGTCCACCGGCTGCTTGTCGGCGAACAGCACGGCGGAGGCGTCCAGGTCGATCTCGCGGGTGCGCGAGCCGAACAGGCCGCGGCGGGGCGCCGCCTGCCAGCCGAGGCCCATCCGCACGGACGTGAGGCTGCCCCCGTCCTTCTTCTCCAGGCTGATGGCCTGCCCCTTGGTCATGTTGACCGTCACGCGCTGCCCCTCTCATCGGTGTGAGCAGCACCCTACGCAGGGGCACTGACAACGCGCCGGGAGCGGCCCGGATTTGTGTCGGTCTTGCAACACACCGGGCCGCCGTGCGCGGGCGGCCGACCGGCCGGTCAGGCCAGTCCGGCCTCCTTCATCTGGCGCAGCTCCTTCTTCAGCTCGGAGACCTCGTCGCGCAGCCGCGCGGCGACCTCGAACTGGAGCTCGGCGGCGGCGGCCTTCATGCGGTCGGTCATCTCCTCGATGATCGAGGCCAGTTCGGTCGCGGGGCGGTCGCCGAGCTCGACGGTGGAGCCGGGCTTGCCCGCCCTGCCCTTCGGGGCGTGCGCGGCGAGCGAGGGGACGGGGGCCTTGGCGCCCTTGCCGTCCTTCGACTTGCGGTAGCCGCTGCCGAGCAGCTCCTCGGTGTCGACCTCCTCGCGCGCGATGGTGGCGACGATGTCGTTGATCTTCTTGCGGAGCGGCTGCGGGTCGATGCCGTGGGCCTTGTTGTAGGCGACCTGCTTCTCGCGGCGCCGGTTGGTCTCGTCGATGGCCTGTGCCATGGCCGGGGTGATGGTGTCGGCGTACATGTGGACCTGGCCCGAGACGTTGCGCGCGGCGCGGCCGATGGTCTGGATGAGCGAGGTGCCGGAGCGCAGGAAGCCCTGCTTGTCGGCGTCGAGGATGGCGACCAGGGACACCTCGGGCAGGTCGAGGCCCTCGCGGAGCAGGTTGATGCCGACCAGCACGTCGTACTCGCCGGCCCGCAGTTCGCGCAGCAGCTCGATCCGGCGCAGGGTGTCGACGTCGCTGTGCAGATAGCGGACCTGGATGCCGAGCTCCAGGAAGTAGTCCGTGAGGTCCTCGGCCATCTTCTTGGTGAGGGTGGTGACCAGCACGCGCTCGTCGCGCTCGGTGCGCAGCCGGATCTCGTGCACCAGGTCGTCGATCTGGCCCTCGGTGGGCTTGACCACGACCTCGGGGTCGACGAGTCCGGTCGGGCGGATGATCTGCTCGACGAAGCCGTCGCCCCGGGAGAGCTCGTAGGTGCCGGGGGTGGCGGAGAGGTAGACGGTCTGGCCGATCCGCTTCTGGAACTCCTCCCACTTCAGCGGCCTGTTGTCGAGGGCCGAGGGGAGCCGGAAGCCGTGGTCGACCAGGGTGCGCTTGCGGGAGGCGTCGCCCTCGTACATCGCGCCGATCTGCGGGACGGTGACGTGCGACTCGTCGATGACGAGCAGGAAGTCCTCCGGGAAGTAGTCCAGGAGGGTGTTGGGCGGGGAGCCGGGCTCGCGGCCGTCGAAGTGCATCGAGTAGTTCTCGATGCCGGAGCAGGAGCCGATCTGGCGCATCATCTCCAGGTCGTACGTGGTCCGCATGCGCAGGCGCTGGGCCTCCAGCATCTTCCCCTGCTTCTCCAGCTCCTTGAGGCGCTGGTCCAGCTCGCGCTCGATGTCGTTGACGGCCCGCTCCATGCGCTCGGGGCCGGCGACGTAGTGGCTGGCGGGGAAGACGTACAGCTGCCGGTCGTCGCTGATGACCTCGCCGGTGAGCGGGTGCAGCGTGGAGAGCGCCTCGATCTCGTCGCCGAACATCTCGATGCGGACGGCGAGCTCCTCGTAGACCGGGAAGATCTCGATGGTGTCGCCGCGGACGCGGAAGGTGCCGCGGGTGAACGCCAGGTCGTTGCGGGTGTACTGGATGTCGACGAAGCGGCGCAGCAGCTGGTCGCGGTCGATCTCGTCGCCGACCTTGAGGTCGACCATCCGGTCGACGTACTCCTGGGGGGTGCCGAGGCCGTAGATGCAGGAGACCGAGGCGACGACGATGACGTCGCGGCGGGTCAGCAGCGAGTTGGTCGCGGAGTGGCGCAGCCGCTCGACCTCCTCGTTGATCGAGGAGTCCTTCTCGATGTAGGTGTCGGACTGCGGGACGTACGCCTCGGGCTGGTAGTAGTCGTAGTACGAGACGAAGTACTCGACCGCGTTGTTGGGCAGGAGCTCGCGGAACTCGTTGGCCAGCTGGGCGGCGAGCGTCTTGTTCGGCGCCATCACCAGGGTGGGGCGCTGGAGCTTCTCGATCATCCAGGCGGTCGTCGCCGACTTTCCGGTACCGGTGGCGCCGAGCAGGACGACGTCCTTCTCGCCGGCGCGGACGCGCCGGTCGAGCTCGGCGATGGCGGCGGGCTGGTCGCCGCTGGGCTGGTAGGGACTGACGACCTCGAAGGGCGCCACCGTACGTTCGATCTTGGAAACGGGCCGCATGGAACCACCGTACGACCCGGCACTGACAGCCGGGCGGTGATCGGCTCAGCGCCGCGTCCGGGGCGGGCGGTTCACCAGTCCTGGGAGCGGTGGGTGCCGCGGTGGGCGCCCCTGCGGGCGGTGCGGGCGGCGGGCCGGGACGACGACCAGTTCGCGGGCTCGCCGTACGCGGGGGCGCGGCGCGGGGCGGGCACGCCGGGGGCGCCGTGCCGGTAGCCGCCACGGGCCGTGGGCTTCTGCCAGTCGGGCTCGCCCATGACGAGCAGCGGGTCGAACATGACCACGACGGCGGCCAGCAGGAGGAAGACGGCCGGCCCGATCAGCATGGGCAGCAGGAGCGAGGTGGCGGTGTCGCCGGTGCCGGGGGCGGGCGTGCCGTGCAGGTCGACGTCGACCGCCGCCATGGCGGTGTAGTGCATGCCGCTGACGGCCAGGCCCATCACCAGGCTGGCGCCGAGGCTGGCGAGGAAGCCGTGGATGGAGACGGCCGCCCAGAGGGAGACGGTGGCGGCCACGACGGCGATGACCACGGAGAGGGCGACGGTGGGGGTGTCGTAGGAGATCTGGCCGTGCAGCCGCATGCCGGCCATGCCCAGGTAGTGCATGGTGGCGACGCCGAGTCCTGTGATGGTGCCGCCGGTGACCAGGGTCAGGGCGGTGGCGCCGCGGTAGCCCACGATGAAGATGCCGATGCCCACCATGACGACGGCGACGCCGAGGCTGGCGAAGGTGATGGGCCGGTCGTAGCTGATGGGGGCCTGCTGGACGGAGAAGCCCATCATGGCGATGAAGTGCATGGTCCATATGCCGGTGCCTATGGAGGTGGCGCCGAGCGCGAGCCAGCCTGCCTTGAAGGTGTCGTCGTGGCGCAGCGACCGCGTGGTGCAGCGCAGTCCGAGCGCTCCTCCGAGGCAGGCCATGAGGAAGGCCGCCACCGGTGTGACGAGTCCGTAGCTGAATCCGTCGACCGTGCCCTGCATGAGCGTCTGTCCTCCACCCCTGGTGCAACGTCGTCCGAAAACAGTCGGTACCGCTGAGTAGTGCTACCGGATTATGGCGGCAGGCGGGCCCCCTCGGCCATGCCGTCCGGGAATTGACCTGCCCGGTTGTCAGTGCCGGGTCGTACGGTGATCGGCATGGAGAGCGAGAAGCCGGCGTCGGGACGGACGACCGGGCGGGTGGAGTGGACGGTGGTGCCCAGCACCCTCGGTCCCCTGCTGCTCGCCGCGACGGAGCGGGGTCTGGTGAGTGTGGTCTTCCATGCCGACGACCGGGTGCGGGAGCGGGCCCTGGAGCGGCTCGCGGGCGCCCTGGGCGGGGAGCTCGTGGAGAGCGCGGAGGGCCTGCTGGCCGAGCCCGTGCGGCAGCTCGCCGACTACTTCGGCGAGAGGCGGCGCGGCTTCGCCGTCAAGCTGGACTGGTCGCTGGTGACCGGATTCAACCGCCAGGTCCTGCGCGAGCTCGCCGAGGGCGTCCCGTACGGCTCGGTGGTGGGGTACGGGGAGCTGGCGCGACGGGTCGGGCAGCCCGGGGCGGCCCAGGCGGTGGGCGCGGCGATGGGCGCCAATCCGCTGCCGGTGGTGGTGCCGTGCCACCGGGTGGTGGAGAGCGACGGCGGGATCGGGGGCTTCGGCGGGGGTCTGGAGACCAAGCGCCGGCTCCTCGCCCTGGAGGGCGTGCTGCCGGAGCCGCTCTTCTGAGCCAGGGGCGCTCCCCCGGGGCGGCCCGGCCGTTCCCACGCTGTGGGAAGGCTGGCACTATGCGTAAGTGACCACCATGCCAGGCGCCCCTGACGCGCTCCAGCCGACCGAGATATCCGGGATGTCCGGCCCCCTCTCCCCCGAGCGGCTCCCGGCGCTGCGCCGGCGCATCCAGGCCGTGCTGATCGCCACCCAGATCCTGGGCGGCCTGGGCATCGCCACCGGAGTGGCGCTGGCCGCGGTCCTCGCCAAGGAGGTCAGCGGTACGGAGGCGCTGTCGGGGCTCGCCTCGACGGCCTCGGTGGCGGGGCCCGCCCTGCTCGCGATGCCGCTCGCCTCGCTGATGTCGACCCGGGGCCGGCGCGCCGGGCTCGTCCTCGCCTATCTCGTCGGCGCCGTCGGCGCGGGTGTCGCCGTCCTCGGCGCGGTCCTGGACAGCTTCCCGGTGCTGCTCGTCGGCCTGGTCGGCTTCGGGGCCGGTTCCTCGGCCAACCTCGCGGCCCGCTTCGCCGCCGCCGACCTGGCCGAGCCCGACCGGCGGGCCCGGGCCATCTCCACGGTGGTGTGGGCCACCACCATCGGCGCCGTCCTCGGCCCCAACATCGCCGCCCCGGCCGGCGAGAGCGTGGCGGGCCTCGGCATCCCGGTGGCGGCCGGGCCCTTCGTGTGGGCGTCCGGCGTGTTCGTGATCTCGGCCCTCGTGGTGGCCCTGCTGCTGCGCCCCGACCCGCTCCTGACGGCCCGGGCACTGGCCGGGCCCGAGGACGACGCGGCGGCGGAGGGCCGCTCCCTGAAGGCGGGGCTGCGGGCCGTACGGGAGTCCTCGCGGGCCCGGATCGCCCTGGTCACCGTGGCCGGCTCGCACACGGCGATGGTGTCGATCATGTCGATGACGCCGGTCGCGCTCAGCCACCACGGGGCGGACATCCGGCTGATCGGCCTGGTGATCAGCGGACACATCGCGGGCATGTACGCGTTCTCGCCGGTGATGGGCTGGCTGTCGGACCGCCTCGGCCGGCTGTCGGTGATCGGCCTGGCCGTCGCCCTGATCGCCGTCGCGGCCCTCCTCGCGGGCACGGCCGGGCCGAGCCACGGGCAGACCGCGCTCGGCCTCTTCGTCCTCGGCCTCGGCTGGTCGGCCGGGCTGGTCTCCGGTTCGGCCCTCCTGACGGACTCCGTCCCACAGGCCGCCCGGGCGGCGGTCCAGGGGCTCTCCGACTTCATCATGAACACCGCGGCCGGGGTCGGCGGCCTGGCGGCGGGACTCATCGTCTCCACGGTGGGTTACGGCTGGCTGAACGCGGTGGGCGCGTGCCTGCTGGTACCGATGGCGCTGCTGGCGCTGCGGGGCGCGGTGCGGCGGGCCTGAGGGCGCGTGATCCACCCGCCTCAGCGCGGCACCACCGGCGAACTCGCCCCCGCCGCCACCTGGCGCGGCGCTCCGGTCCCGTCGGCCGGCACGCTCCACACCGCGCCCCCGTACGCGTAGGAGACCGTCCCCGGTCCGGTCCAGGACGCCTGGTCGTCGACGGACCGGGTGTCGGCGAGCGGGTGTTCGCGCAGGGTGGCGAGGTCGAGGACGTACAGGCGCCAGGGGTCGGCGGAGTCGGTGGAGACCCTCTTCTTGAAGGCGACGCGGGTGCCGTCCGGGGAGAGCGAGGGGCACTCGACGTTCTCCTTGATCGCGCGGGCGGACCAGTCGCGCAGGTCGCCCTCGACCAGGTGGGTGCGGCCCCGGGTGGCGACGGTGGCGTAGAAGCGGTTGTCGTCACGGGCGAAGCTGACGCCCCAGTAGTTGACGTCGGGGGCGTGGTACCGGCGTCCGTCGAGGGTGAGCGGGATCTGCTCGATGTTCTTGATCAGGTACCCGGTGCGCAGGTCGAGGATCGAGGTCCGGGTGGCGAACGCGGAGGTGTTGTAGGAGTCGCCGGTCGCGAAGGTCGTCCAGGCGAGCACCCGGCCGGAGGCGGAGACCCGGGCCCGGTTGGGGATGCCGGGCAGGCTCATCCGGCGCAGTTCGCGCAGCTGCCGGTCGAGCACGAGGACGTACGAGCGGGCCGGCAGTCCCGGGCGGCGCTGGAGGCAGAGCGCGGTGTTCCCGGCGGCGTGGAAGCGGTCGCAGCGCGGTCCGCCGACGAGGCGGGAGCCGGGTGCCGCGGGGTCCTGGCGGGCGACGCGGCCACTGGCGGTGTCGCGGACGTAGAGGGCGCCCGGGTGCCCGTCGAGGCCGAAGCCGGCGTCGGCCCCCGCGACGGCCGCCCGAGGGTGTTCGGCGGCGGCGCGCAGGGTGTAGGCGGTGGCGCCGCCGACGAGGAGCAGGGCCCCCAGGAGGAGTGCCCACAGGCGACGGGCGGTCATGTCGTGGTCCTTCCGTGCGGTGGTGCGGCGGGCAGCAGGCGGGCGGCGCAGACGAGGGCCGCGGCGAGGCCGGCCGAGGCGAGGACGAGCGCGGTGGACGGCCCCCACAGGGTCCAGGCCGCGCCGAAGCCGGTCGCCGCGGCGACCTTGGCGAGGGCCTGCGCCGTCTGGACGAGGGCGAGCCCGCTGGCCCGCCGGGCGGCCGGGAGCAGGGGGCCGGTGAGGGCCATCAGGACCCCGTCGGTGGACGCGTAGAAGACCCCGAGCAGGGCGAGGACCCCGCCGATGAGGACCGCGTCCGGCACGGGGGCGAGGAGCAGGGCCATGGCGAGGAGCAGGGCGCCGTGCCCGTACAGGAAGGGGCGTCGGCGGCCGATGCGGTCGGCGAGCCGCCCGGCGGGTACGGCGAGCAGCAGATAGGCGGCCGCGGCGCCGAGCGGCAGGAACGGGAACCAGGTGGCGTCCAGCGCGGTCCTGCGCTGGAGCAGCAGGTAGAGGAACGCGTCGCCGACGGTGGCCGCGCCGAGGAGCGCGGCGGCGAGCGCGACCCGGCGCACGGCGGGCTGCCGGAGCAGGGCCGGCAGTCCGAGCGGCTCGCGTGCGGTGCGCGCGGTCTCCCGGCGCCCGCCGGGGACGAGCACGACGAGGAGCAGCACTCCCAGGAGCCCGACGCAGAAGCTGACGACGAAGACGGCGTCGTACGCGTCGGCGGTCGCCCACAGCAGCGCGAAGGCCGCCAGGGGGCCGAGGAGGGCGCCGGTGGTGTCCATGGCCCTGTGCACGCCGAAGGCGCGGCCGAGGGCGTCGGGCGGGCTTTCGAGGGTGATGAGGGCGTCGCGCGGGGCGGTGCGGATCCCCTTGCCCAGCCGGTCGGCGGCGAGCGAGGCGGCGATGAGGCCGGTGGCGCCGCCCGCGAGGAGCAGGCCGAGCCGGGAGCAGGCGGACAGGGCGTAGCCGATGCCGGCGATCCGCTTGTGCCGGCCGCCCCGGTCGGCGGCGTGCCCGCCGAGGAGGCGGACGAGCGCGGTGGCGCCGGTGAACAGTCCGTCGAGGAAGCCGAACTGGAGCGGGGTCAGGCCGAGTCCGAGGACCAGGTAGAGGGGCAGTACGGCGGTGACCATCTCGGAGGACACGTCGGTGACGAGGCTGACGGTGCCGAGGGCGAGGACGGTGGCGGGGACGCGCCGCCGCACCCCGGAGGGGGTGGGCGGCGCGCCGCGGCGACCGGTGGTCGCGAGGTACATCAGTGGCAGGTGTAGGTCGGGCCGGTGTCCTTGACCGAACCGTCGGTGCCGACGTACTGCCAGCTGTAGGTGGTGTCGGTGAAGTCCAGCTTCAGCACCCCGTAGGGGCCGCTGATCCGCTTCTGGCTGTTGGGCTGGACGGTCTCGATGGGGTACGGCTCGGCTCCGCCCATGCCGCCGACGATCTCGACGATGCCGTCGGCGGTGGCCTTGCCGTTCGGGTCCTGCGGGGCGAAGCGCTCGTAGTGGTGGTCGTGCCCGTTGAGGACGAGGTCGGCCTTGGCCGCGTAGAGGATCTGCCAGACGGGCTTGGACACGGGGTCGTTGCCGTGGCCGCCGGAGGAGTACAGGGGGTGGTGGAAGTAGGCGGCGACGCAGCTCTTGGCGTTGCGGGCGAGGTCGTCCTTGAGCCACTGGATCTGGGCGGCGTCGTCGAAGGAGTTGGAGTCGAGGGCGACGAAGTGCCAGTTGCCCTCGTCGTAGCTGTAGTAGGGCTTGCCCTGGGGGTAGGCGATGGCGCCGAAGTACGACTTGTATCCGGCGAGGGAGCCGGCCGGGTCGTAGGTCTCGTGGTTGCCGGGTACGGGGCGCGTCTTGGCCTTGAAGGCGCCCCAGGTCTTGTCGTAGTAGGCGCGGTAGTCGCTCAGACGGGCGTCGTCGTACTGGTTGTCGCCCATCGTCAGATAGAACTTCGGGTTGATCCGCTGTGCCTGGGCGGCGGTCTTGGGGTGCGCGCAGGAGCTGCTGGAGGCGGTGCACTGCGCGGCGATGTCGCCGGCCGCGACGACGGTGAAGCCGGCGGGCGGCGGGGTGGTGCCGTCCGTCGTCCCGTACACCTCTACTTCGTAGAGGGAGTAGCCGTACGAGGTGCCGCGGGCGGTGCCGTAGACGCGGAGGTAGCGGCCCTTTCCGGCCAGTCCGGTCCAGTCGTCGGTGCCGCCGTTGCCGGCGGTCTCGGTGGCGAGGGCGGTCCAGGTGGCGCCGTCGGCGGACACCTCGACGCGGTACGCCTTGGCGTAGGCCGCCTCCCAGGAGAGGCGGACGCGGGACACGGTGGCGGGGGCGCCGAGGTCGACGCGCAGCCACTGGGGGTCGGAGCCCTCGGCGCTGGCCCAGCGGGTGGCGGGGTCGCCGTCGAATGCCTTGGCGGGGCCGAGGGTGCCGTCCTCGTCGGAGGAGGAGGTGGCGGGCTTGCCGCGGGAGAGGAGCGGGTCGGCGGCGTCGGCGCGGCCGGGGGCGGCGAGCAGGAGGCCGCCGGTGAGGAGGAGGACGGCGGCGAGGAGGAGGGACAGTGTGGTGCGGCGAGGTGGGGCGGAGGCGTTCAGGCGCATACCTGGGACTCCCTGGCCTGGGGACGGCGAGAGCTGGACACCGGGTGCGGGCAGCGCGGTTCGGCCCGCGTGGCGAGGGGCGCCACGGGGCATGCTGCGGTGCACGGCGGCCGGGTCAGAGCTCTCGCTGAGCGCGTCACGCCCGCACCCAGGGGAAGCCCCGGGCACGGGCGCCGCGCCAAGCCGCTGCCCGGGATCGTAGTGGATAGGAAAGTTTCCTACCAGACTCCGGACCGGCTCCCTCCGAAGGGAGTTCAGAGGCTGATGTGGTACGCCTTGCGCAGGGTCTCGTGGACGGTCCAGGTGGTGCGGTCGCCCTCGCGCAGCACGCAGGCGTCGCCCGGGCCGATCTCCAGGGTCTCGCCGCCCTCGACCGCGACCGTGGCACGGCCGCTGACGACGACGAACAGCTCGTTCGCCTCGGTGTCGGTGACCACGCCGGGGGTGATCTGCCAGATGCCGCGGAGCTGCTTGCCGTCGGCGGACTCCCAGAGGAGCTTGCCGGTCACCTCGGGGGTGCCGGAGACGATCTGGCCGGGGTCCAGCGGCTCGGGCTCGAGCTCGGCATCGGGGATGTGGACGGCGAACGAGGGCTGCGCGTGAGTGGTCATGGGCGGTGACTGTAGCGGGGCCCCGGAGCCGCCACGGGCCCGGGACCGGGTGGAGGAATCCCTTCCGTTTCATGCTCCGACCAGGCACTTCTCCAAGGCGTCCGGCACGACGGAATCCGCAGGAGGGGTTTGCGGCCGGGGCTCGCCCCAAGGGGCGGCCGGGCCGCGCCGAACGGGGTCGCGGGGCACCGATTCCGCAGCCTCCCCGCAGGCGCGCGCGGGCGCGCGCGAGGAGCACGCTCCGGCCCCCGGAACCGGGCCGTGGCGTCTCGACGCCGAAAGCCGCTGCCCGGGCGTACCGGGCCCGTGGACATCGCCGCAGGTCGGGGGCGGCGCCATTGGTGCGACCCATGTTGGTCCCGATGATTGCGTCGCGTCTCCTGACAGCGAGGGCGCGAGGGCGCCACACTCCGAGCGAACCACCCCCACTCCCCCCATCCGGACAGGAGAGTGCGATGCCCCCCACCCGATTCCTCGCCCGCGCGGCCGTCCTCGGCTCGGCGGCCCTGCTGACCGCCGCCACGGCCCTCCCCACCGCCTCCGCCGCTTCCCTGAAGGCCGGCGCCCCGACCGCCGATCCCGCGCCCGGCGCCTCGTACAAGGCCGCCCACGACACCCTCGGGCCGCAGCGGCTCACCCCGGTCCAGCGCAGAATCTCCGCCGCCAAGCAGGCCGCGGCGGAGTGGACGTTCACGGGAGCGCGCGCCCTCGCCGGGTACAAGCTCTCCGGCGCCCTCCACCAGTCGCAGCGGACCTCCTACTGGTGCGGCCCGGCCGCCCTGGTCATCACGCAGTCCGCCCACGACGAGGTCGGCGGCCGCTCCCAGCAGGACGCGGCGAACCTGCTCAGGACGACCACCAGTGGCACCGCCTGGTACGGCATCGACATCAACGTGCCGAACCCGACCGGCTACCCCATGGCGGACGCCCTCAACTACCGGCTCCCTGGTGCCGGTTACGTACCGAAGGCGCTGCCCTACACGCCGACCGCCGCCGACAAGACCGCGTTCAGGCAGCACATCACGCACAACACGGACAACGACTACGCCATCGCCGGCAACGCCTGGGAGGTGCCGGGCGGGCCGCATCTCGTCGGACACCCCAACATCGAGATCTTCCACTGGGTCGCGATCGACGGCTACAACACCGACACCGGCGCCGGGGAGGTCGACTATCTGGACCCGGTGGGCGGGGTCAGCACCAGCGTCATCTCCTGGGCGGGCCCGGTGCCGAGGTCCGCGCACATCTCCTCCGACACCCTCACCACCATCATGGGCGGCCGTGGGTACGTCTGGTAGGCGACGCCTCCTGCCGGTGCCGCTCCTGGCGGGCGCCCTGCTCCTGGCGGGGTGCTCGTCGGCAGCGACCGGGCCCGGCGCCGCGCCCGCGCGGACGGCCCCCTCCCCGGCGTCCTCGTCGGCACCCCCTTCGGGGGTGCGGGCCGCCGCCTGCCAGGTGCCGCTGCCCGCCGCCTGGCAGGCCGCGTTCACGGCCGGCGAGTACCGGCCGCCGCCCGGCGAACGCGCGGTCCTCACGGAGACCGGCCCCGGCTGGACGGCGCTCCAGCTCACCGGCCCCGAGGGGCGCCGCGCCGCCCTCGTACGCCGGGGCGAGGCCGCGCCCCGTACCCTGCTCCGCCTCGCCGACCCGGTGGAACACCAGCTGCTGGCGGCGGACTTCGACGGGAGCCGCTGGGCCGCGTTCGCCGTCCTTGAGGGCCGGACCCTGGACAGCCCGTGGAGCCTGTACGTGTGGGACGCGACCACCGGCAGGTCCCGGCGGCTCGCCCGCGCCGACCGGCCGGGCCCGCTCCCCCGCCCGCTCCTCCACGACGGCACCGTGCTGTGGGCGCAGGGCACGGGTTCCGGCAGGGCCACCGTCTTCGCGGCCCCGGCCGGGGGCGGCACCCCGCGCGCGTGGCACACGGGCGTGCTGGACAGCCCCTTCGCCGCCGGCGGGCTGCTGGTGTGGCGCGAGGCCGTCGGCGGCGGGACCCGGCTGGCCGGCGTCTCCTTGCGGGACGGGCGCCCGGCGGCCCTGCCCCCGCCCGTCGCCGCCCTGCGCGACCTGCGGTCCGCGGTGTCCGACGGCACCACCTGGGCATGGGTGGCGGGCGAGGCCGCTCCCCGGCTGATGGTGTGGCGCGCGGGCCCGGCCGGACCCACGGACGCCGTGACCGCCTCCCCCGCCGTCGACGGCATGGACCAGCTCCGGGTGTCCGGCCACCTCCTCACCTGGCGCACCCCGGAGACCGCCTACGGCCTGGACCTGGACGCGGGCGCGTACGCCGAGATCACGCCCGCCTACGGGTACGCGCAGGCGGCGGGCGGCGCCCTGGCCCTGGCGTTCAGCGCGGGCGACGCGAAGGCGACGGGTGCCCGGCCGGTGATCCAGGTGGTGGACGCGGACCGGCTGCCCGGGCTGCCGCGCTGCGACTGACGCGGACCGCCGACGCCGTACGGCCGAGGCCACGGCCGACGCCGTACGGTCGACGGGCCACGGCCGACGCCGTGCGGCGGACGCGCCACGGCCGTCGCGTCGTGGCCGTCGCGTCGTGGCCGGTGCGTCGTGGCCGGTGCGTCGTGGCCGGTGCGTCGTGGCCGGTGCGTCGTGGCCGGTGCGTCGTGGCCGGTGCGCGCCACCGAGGTTTGCGGGGGCCGTGGTTGCGTCAGAGATCCCCCATGTCCACACAGGTGTCCGAGGAGGTACGGGAGGCGCTCCACGAGCGGCGTCCCGTCGTCGCGCTGGAGTCGACGATCATCGCCCACGGTCTGCCACGCCCCCGCAACCTGGCCGTGGCCGGGGAGCTGGAGGCGCTGGTGCGGGAGGGCGGGGCCGTCCCCGCCACCATCGCGGTGGTCGACGGCACCGCCCGGGTCGGCCTGGACGAGGCCGCGCTGACCCGGATCGCGGAGGACCCGTCGGTCCGGAAGCTGGGGCACCGCGACCTGGCGCCCGCGCTCGCGACCGGGGCGACGGGCGCGACGACCGTCTCGGGGACCGCCTGGCTCGCGGACTCCGTGGGCATCCGGGTCTTCGCGACCGGGGGGCTCGGCGGGGTGCACCGGGAGTGGACAGAGACCCAGGACGAGTCGGCCGACCTGCGGCTGCTCGCCCGGGTCGGGGTCACGCTGGTGTGCGCGGGGGTCAAGTCGATCCTGGACGTCCCGGCGACCCTCCAGCGTCTGGAGACGCTCGGGGTGACGGTCGTCGGCTACGGGACGGACCGCTTCCCCGGCTTCTACCTCTCCTCGTCGGGCGAACCGGTCGACTGGACGCTGCGCACCCCGCACGAGGTGGCGGAGGTGATGCGCGCCCAGGACGCGCTCGGTGACCCGCGGACGGCGCTGGTCGTCGCCAATCCGGTGCCGCGCGGGGACCAGCTCGATCCGGCCCTGCACGACCGGGTGCTCGCGCAGGGCCTCGCGGCGGCGAAGGAGAAGGGCGTCACGGGGCAGGCGGTGACGCCGTTCCTCCTCGACCACCTGACGGTGCACACGGAAGGCGCGTCCCTGGAGGCCAACCTGGCGGCGGTACGGGGCAACGTGCGGCTCGCGGCGCGGATCGCGGCGGCCTACCGCGAGCGCCCGTGACCGGCCCCGGCGGGCTCCTGGTCGTCGGGGACGTCGTCACGGACGTGATCGCCCGGCATCACAAGCCCCTGGCCGCCGCGACCGACACCCCGGCGCGGATCCGGACGCTGCCCGGCGGCGCGGGGGCGAACGTGGCCTGCTGGGCCGCCCGTTCGGGCCGCGCGGACGTGCGGCTCCTGGGGCGGGTGGGCGCCGACTCGGCGTCCTGGCACGAGCGGGAGCTGCGCCGCGCGGGGGTACGGCCGCTGCTCGCCCTGGACCCGGACGCGCCCACGGCGGCCGTCATCGCCCTGGTGGGGCCCGACGCGGAGCGCACGTTCCTCACGGACAGCGGGGCCTCGCTGCGCCTGGCGCCCGAGGACTGGTCGCCGGCGCTGCTCGACGGGATCGCCCGGGTGCATCTGTCCGGGTACCTGTTCTTCGCCGGGCCGAGCCGCGAGACGGCCGGGCGGGTCCTGCGCGACGCGCGCGCGGCGGGCGTCCCGGTGAGCGTCGACCCGGCGTCCGCCGGGTTCCTGACGGAACTGGGCACGGAACGCTTCCTCGGGGCCGTGGAGGGCGCGGAGTGCCTGCTGCCCAACCTCGACGAGGCCCGCCTGCTGACCGGCCGCACGAACCCGGACGAGGCCGCCGAGGCCCTCGGCCGGCGCTTTCCGCTGGTCGCGGTCACCCTGGGCGGCGCGGGTGCCGTCCTCGCCGAGGAGGGCCGGGTGACGGCCCGGGTGACGGCGCCGCCGGTCCGCGCGGTGGACTCCACCGGCGCCGGAGACGCCTTCACGGGAGCCTTCCTGGCCGCCCTCCTGACCGGGGCGACCCCGGTGGCGGCGGCCGGAGCGGGCTGCCGCGCGGGAGCGGAGGCGGTCACCAGGGTGGGCGGGCGGCCCTAACCCGCTCCCTGGGAGTCCCCGAAGCCGGCCCAGGCCGGGCGCCGCGGGTCGTCGACGCGCACGACGGCGTCGGCGGCGTCCGCCGGGCCGACCTCGTTCTCGTACCGCTCGAAGGCGGGGAGGGCCCAGGGTTCCTCCGTGCGGCGGGCGAGGGCGCCGGGCGAGAGGCGCAGGTGCACGGTGAGGTCGAAGGGGAACCAGTGCCCGAGCAGGAAGGGGCCGTGCAGGACCAGGACTCCGCCGGGCGGCAGCGGTACGGCCGGGCTGCGGGTCGCGCGGTCGGTGGCCGGGTCCCACAGGTCGGGCAGCACCCGGCCGCTGCCGCCCGGCTCCAGCGGCCCGAAGACCTCCCGCCACAGCGCCCCGGTGTCGAACCAGCCGCCGTAGTAGGCGTCCGGGTCCTGTCTGCCGTACTCGAAGCGCAGGGACGCGGGCCGCAGGAAGCCGCCCGTGCCGACCACGAGCACCGACCGTCCGCGCAGCCGCAGGGCGTCGGCGACCCGGTCGGCCAGCTCCGCGCCCGGTGCGGCGGGGGCGCCGTCGACCGCCACCTTCAGCCAGGCGCTGCCGTCGGCCGGCTCGGCCCCGTCGACCCGGCCGGCCACGGCGTCGGCGAGCCGTTCCCAACTGATCGCTTCGAATCGCATCCGTCCCATCCTGCCGCACGGGCACCACGCACCACACCGCCCGCGTCGACGTGGTCACCGAGGTCGGGACCGGGACCGGGACCGGGATCGGGATCGGCACAGCCGCCGGATCGGCCCGTCGGCACGTAGGCCGGCGCGGGTCAGGTCAAGAGACCGCCGGGGCCGCCTGGGCCGTCGGGGTCACCTGGGCCGTCTCGACGAGTTCGGCCCGGCCGGCCGCGACGGCGTCGGCGAGCGTGGACTCCCCGTTCGCCAGGGCCCGGCAGGTCTCCGCGTCGGTCACCAGGCGCACCTCGGCATCGGGGGCCGCCCCGTCCCCGTACTCCGCCCGGCCGTCGGCCCCGGTCCGTACGTGGAACTCCCCCTCGTCCAGGGTGACCTGGACGACCCGCGCCCCCAGCGGCTCCAGGGCGGTCAGGAGCGGGATGGCGAACCAGTGGGCGCGGACGGCGTCGGTCGGGCGGGGCGCGTCGAGGGCGGGCGCGCCCCAGGCGGCGAGGGCGCGCAGGACGGGGAGCAGGTCGCGGCCGCGGTCGGTGAGCTCGTACACGGACGCGGAGGCGGGCGGCGGCAGCCGGCGGCGGGTGACGAGCTCGGCGCCCTCCATGTCCTTGAGCCGCCCGGCGAGCATGTCGGTGCTGACGCCGGGGAGATCGGCATGCAGATCGGTGTAGCGGCGCGGCCCGGCGAGGAGTTCACGGACGATCAGGAGCGTCCACCGGTCGCCGACGGCGTCGAGGGCGCGGGCTGCGGCGCAGTACTGGTCATAGCTTCGGCGGCGTGGCATGCGACGCAGTCTAGACATGTTGTTGGACTTTCCAAGCTCGAACTTGGTAAAACCAAGCATCAACACTTCTGGGGAGGTCGGCGCATGGAGTTCCGGCAGTCGAGCAAGCTGAGCGAGGTCTGCTACGAGATCCGCGGCCCGGTCATCGAGCACGCCAACGCCCTGGAGGAGGCGGGCCACAGCGTTCTGCGCCTCAACACCGGAAACCCGGCGCTCTTCGGCTTCGAGGCGCCCGAGGAGATCGTCCAGGACATGATCCGGATGCTCCCCAAGGCGCACGGCTACACCGACTCGCGGGGCATCCTCTCCGCCCGGCGCGCGGTCGCCCAGCGCTACCAGTCGATGGGCCTGCGGGAGGTCGACGTCGACGACGTCTTCCTCGGCAACGGGGTCTCCGAGCTGGTCTCGATGGCCGTCCAGGCGCTCCTGGAGGACGGCGACGAGGTCCTGATCCCCGCCCCCGACTTCCCCCTGTGGACGGCGGTCACGACCCTCGCGGGCGGCAAGGCCGTGCACTACCTGTGCGACGAGTCCGCCGAGTGGTACCCGGACCTCGACGACATGGCCGCGAAGATCACCGACCGGACCCGCGCCGTCGTGATCATCAACCCGAACAACCCCACGGGCGCGGTGTATCCGAAGGAGATCGTCGAGGGCATCCTCGACCTCGCCCGCCGGCACGGCCTGATGGTCTTCGCCGACGAGATCTACGACCAGATCGTCTACGACGACGCGGTGCACTACCCGGCCGCCTCGCTCGCCCCCGACCTGGTCGTGCTGACCTTCGGCGGCCTGTCGAAGACGTACCGGGTGGCGGGATTCCGCTCCGGCTGGCTGGTCGTCACCGGCCCCCGTGGGCAGGCCCGGAACTACCTGGAGGGCCTGACGATGCTGGCCTCCATGCGGCTCTGCCCCAACGCCCCCGCGCAGTACGCCATCCAGGCGGCGCTCGGCGGCCGGCAGTCGATCCACGAGCTGACCGCCCCCGGCGGACGGCTCCACGAACAGCGCGACCGCGCCTGGGAGAAGCTGAACGAGATCCCCGGCGTCTCCTGCGTCAAGCCGAAGGGCGCGCTCTACGCCTTCCCTCGACTGGATCCGAGCGTCCACAAGATCCACGACGACGAGAGGTTCGTCCTCGACCTGTTGCTGAGGGAGAAGATCCAGGTCGTGCAGGGGACCGGCTTCAACTGGCCGCGGACGGACCACTTCCGCATCCTGACGCTTCCCCACGCGGACGACCTGGACGCGGCGATCAGCCGCATCGGACGCTTCCTCAGCGGCTACCGCCAGTAGTCCCGAGCCGGAGAACGGCAGCGGGTCCGAGGGCGTAGCCTGCCCCCGGACCCTTTCGATGCCGCTCCTCTTCACACGCCGGCGCAGTTGAGGACCCGGGTCATTCGTCATTGCGTCGCGTCCTGCCCTTGGACCACCGCCGATCGAAGCTCGGCGGACCAGATTCGAACTGGCATTTCGACGCACCAGGGCCCGGGCCCGGTCGATCCGGCGATGAGCGGCGCATGCTGAGTCTGGAGCAATAGTCTGAGTTTGAACGCGATCCGGATCAGAAGTGCTCTGGTGATCCGGGCCGCGCATTCACGACAAGGCTCAGCTTCAGCTTTGCGCTCCTCGCGCACCCCGGCCGCGGCTGGCGGCCGGGGAGTTCATGGCGGGGGCGGCGGTGCCGCCCCCGGACGGCTACCCGAAGAGGTAGCCGAAGACCGCTTCGCCGACCCGCTGGTCGGTGATCTCGGCGCCGTTCGCCTCCTCGCGGGCGAACTTCACCGCCTGCTGCACCTTTTCGACCCGCTCGACCAGCTCGTTCACCCGCCGGGCGGGCAGCGCGCCGGAGAACTTCACGGTCGTCCAGTACCCCACCGGGACGTCCTCGTAGTACACCTCGACCTGCGCCGGGTGCTTCTCCGTCGCCTCGGCCTTGACGTGGTTGCGCGGCACCTTCTTCGTACGGACCGTGCGCACCGGCTCGGTCTTCCACGCGTCGGTCGACGGGTCCTGCGTCCACGACTCGGCGGCGTCGAGGACCGGCAGCTTGCGGACGAAGGTGAGGATGTCCGTCAGCTGCTTCTCCAGGAAGAGCAGGTACGCGACCGGTACGCCGGTCACCAGCACCCGTCCGTCGACGGTGATGTCGGCGCGGGCCTCGCAGTTCGCCCAGTCCTTGGTGGCGGTGACGTCGAAGAGGCGGGTCAGCGTCCGCGCGGTGTCGCGCAGCACGTCCTCGGCCTTGACCTGCACCAGCGTCGACTCGGGCGGCAGTTGCTCGCCCTCCTCGTCCTTCGGCTGGTACGTCCGGGAGATGCCCGCCAGCAGGGCCGGCTTCTGCACTCCGTGATGGGCGGTGGTCAGGTCCTGATGCGCCCGGGACTTGACGCCTTTCTCGACTGCGATGATCTGATTGAGTTTCGTTGCCACGCGACCGACCCTAGAGTCCGGAGCCCGGCGAATCGAACTGTTTTTCCTGCCGGTTGGGCACGCGCCGACGCTGCGTCGGGGGCGCGTCGAGGATGCGAGGAGCGAATCCGTCATGGATGCGGCGCTGATAGCCGTCGTCGGAACCCTGCTGGGCGTGGTCGCCAGCCACTGGTTCCAGGGCCGGGCCACCGAGCGGACGGCGGCCCTGACCAGGACCGAGCAGCTGCGGCAGGAGCGGATCGCGACCTACAGCGCGTTCGCGGGCGCGGTCGTCGACTACCGGCACAGCCAGAACGACCGCTGGTTCCGGGCGAGGCTGGAACCGGGCTCCGACGAGGCGGAGGAGTCCCGGCACGCCTCGTACCGGCAGCGGACCGTCGCCCGGCAGGCCCTCTTCCGGGTCCAGCTGGTCTGCGACGACCCGCGCACCCGCCAACTCGCCGAGTCCGCCTTCGAGATGACCCACTGCATGCACGAGGCGACGGACGACGCCGACCGCACCGGGCGCTCGGACCAGGCCAAGGAGGCCCTGGCCCTGTTCATCTCGGCCGCCGCCCCCGGGGTGCGCTGAGCCGCGGCGGCGCGCCCGGGGGCGCGTTCCGGGGCATCGGCCGGGGCCCGTACGGGTAGGAGCACACCGTGGATCTCGTCGCCCCCGTCGTGGTCGAACCGCTCAAGCGGCGCCGCTGTTCGGAGTGCCGCCAGGGGCCGCTGGCCCGCGTGATCGTCGAGTTCAACGCGATCGTCTGCCTGGACTGCGCCGACCTCGGCCATCTCGTCTTCCTGCGCCGCGGCGACACCGCCCTCACCCGCCGGGCGCGGGAGGGCAGCACCCTGTGGGCGGTGGTGGTGCGGCACAACAGGCGGCGCACCCGGTACGAACGCCAGGGCCTGCTCGTCGAGGAGGCGGCGCTGCGGCGCGCGGAGGCCGCCTGCCTCGCGGACGCCGAGGCGCGGGCCCGGCGCCGGGCGAGGGACGCGGAGCGCCGGGCGGGGTCGGACGCGGAGGTCACGGCGGCCCTGGAGGCGGAGATCCTGCGCCTCTTCCCGAACTGCCCGGCCGACCGGGCGGCGGAGATAGCCGGGCACGCCGCGGCCAAGGGCAGCGGTCGGGTGGGGCGCACGGCCGCCGGCCGGTCCCTGGACCGGGGCGCGGTCACCGCGGCGGTACGGGCCGCCATACGCCATGTCGACACCGACTACGACTCGTTGCTGATGACCGGGGTCCCCCGTCACCAGGCCCGGACGAGGGTCGCGCCCGCCATCGAGGCGGTGCTCCGGGCCTGGCGTATCGGCTGAGCGGACGCGTCACGCGTCCCGGTCAGCGCTGTTCGGCCCCGGTCAGCCCTGGTCGGCCGCGCGGCGGGCCCTGCGGTACATCAGCGCGCCGCCGAGGAGCAGCGCGGCACCGGCCGGGGCGGCGAAGCCGACCGCGCCCGAGCCGGTGCTGGCGAGCTGGACCGAGCTCGACTGCGGGGCGGGCGCGGGCGGCTGCACCTCGTTGCCCGGGGCCGGCGGCACGGTGCGGGGCGGGGTGTGCGGGCGCGGCGGGGGGTGCTCGTCGCAGGGCTGCTCGACCGGGCCGTTGACCGAGGTGTTGCCGATGGCCGGGTTGCCGATGCCGACGACGTTCAGCGAGTTGCCGCTCAGGTTGACCGGGAGGTCGACGGGGAGCTGCAGGCCGTTGCCGGACAGCACGCCGGGCGAGCCCTCGGCACGGCCCTCGGCCGTGGCGCCGCCGCCGTTGGACGAACCGCCCGAGCGGCCCCCGTTGTCGGAGGATCCGGCAAGCGGGGTGCCCGGCAGGTCCTTGTGGGTGGGACCGCGGCCCTCGGAGCCGTACCCCCGGGACTCCGAACGGTTGGCACAGCTGTTGCCCGCCGCCGGGTTGAGCAGTCCGACCACGTTGACGGTGTTCCCGCAGAGGTTGACCGGGACGTGCACGGGCAGCTGAACGGCGTTGCCGGAGCCGACCCCCGGCGAACCGACGGCGGCACCCTGGGCCGTGGAGTCGGCGTGGGCGGCGCCCGCCGAGAGCGCGAGCGCGCCACCGGTGACCAACAGTGTGGCCAGACCACTTCGGCGAATCTGCCTCATGGCTTCCTGCCTTCCGGATGTTCTTCACGGGCAGTCGCCCGTACCCGAAATAACGCCATCCGTGAGGTGCGCGGATCCGACTTATGCCGTGTTTCACTCCAACGAGCGAGTGTGACGCGAACCGGTCGCGCCGCCGCCGCTGTTGTTGCCGATCTGGCCCGTGGTCCCGATGGTGCCGACCTGGAGGGTGAAGTTGTGGTGGACCCCTCCGTTGATGGTGTTGGTGGTGATCGTGGTGTGCCGCGGCTGCGGCTCCCCCTCGCCGTCCGCCAACTCGCGCAGGATCGCGCGCAGTTCCTCCGCCGACTCCGGGTCCGCGAGCAGGCTCCGCCGCATCCTCGCCCGCCACTCGACGCGGGCCTCGGTCCTGGCCTCGTCCGCCGCTCCCTCGTCGCCGGACCGTTCGGCGCGCAGCAGGTCGTCGCGGGCCGCTTCGAGCTCCTCGCCGACCGCCTGCTCGTCCGCCCCTGAACGGGCCGCGAAGAACGCGGCGATCCGGGTCCGGGCCCGCTCCCAGCCCTCGCCCACCATCTGCTGCACCAGGGCGCTCGCGCCCGCCGTCGCCAGTGCCACCAACTCGGCTTCCACCGGGCCCCCTTCGAGTCCGTCCCGCGTCGTACCAGCCTATCGGCGGATCATCTCCCCAGCAGGGCCGTGACCACCCCGACCGGATCGGCGTCCGGGGTGCCGCGGGGCCACCAGTCCTCGCGGTCGGTGTCCGACTCGTATCCGTACCAGAGCCCCTCACGGCCGAAGCGGAGCTGGAGCGAGCGGGTGGAGAGCCGGTTGCGCCAGGGGCGGAAGGCCGGGAGGTCGGCGGCCAGCAGGGCGGGTCTGGCCCGGTCGAACGGTCCGGCGGGCGGGTCCCAGGGCTCTTCGAGGACGGCGAGTCCGGCCGGTCCGCCCTGGCGCCAGGCGGCGACGGCGCGGGCCAGATCGGTCGGGGTGCGGTCGAGCGCGTGGGACAGGTCCCGGTAGAGGGCGCGGGTGGAGGCGGTCAGTCCGGAGCCGGGGTGCGCGGCGGCCAGCCGTACCGCGTCCTGCCAGGGGCTGAGCGCGGCGACGGGGTCGTGTCCGGTGGTGAGGAAGGTGTGGGCGCGGGCGGCGGCCTCGCCGGCGAGCAGGTCGAGGGCGAGGGGGTCGGGCGCGTCGGGGTCGGCGGGGAACACCGCGGGTCGGCCGGGGTGCGCGGGCGCGGGGAGCGGTGGCGGCAGCGGCGGGAGGACGTGCCCGGTGAGCGGGGCGAGCGCGGTGCGGGCGGGGACGCCGGGGAGGGCCGGGGCCGTCGTGCCGCGTTCGGCGGCGGAGCGGGCGGCGTTGCGCCGGGTGAGGTCGGCGAGGAGTTCCTGTTCGCCGCGGCCGCGCATGAGGAAGAGGACTAAGGGGTCCTCGTCGAGGAGGCGCGCGGACTGGTAGCAGAGGGCGGCCGCGTGCTTGCAGGGGTAGCCGTCGTCGGGGCAGGAGCAGTCGGGGATCAGGTCGCCGGGGGCGGGCAGGAGACCGGTGACGGCCTCCAGGGCGTGCGGGACGTCCTTGTCGAGGAGGGCGGCGATGTGCTCGGGCCGGGCGGCGGCCTCGTCGAGGAAGCACTCCCAGTCGGCGTCGTCGAGGGTGCGCAGACGGATCTCGGTGCGGTACGGACGCGGGCGGCTGCCGTGCACGTAGGCGACGACCCGGCCGGGAGTGACGGTGATCGCGTCCACGTGGCCGCGCCGGGCGTACGCCTTGCCGCGGGCGAGCCGGGCCTGGTCGAGGGCGGTGTCCTCCAGGGACTCGACCCACGCGTTGCCCCACCAGGTGGCGGCGAACCGCCCGTCGGGCGCCTCGCGCGGGGCGAGCTGCGGGAAGGTCCGGCGCCGGTCGTCGTGGCGGGGCAGGGCGGGTCGGGCGGTGGCCGTCCGGGACAGCCGGGGGCGGACGGCGCCCGCGCGGGAGCGGTCCGGGAAGCGGGGCTCGTCGGGGCGGCGGGGCCCGTCGGGGGTCATGACGGCCTCCTCAGGGACACCAGGTCGGCCAGATCGCGGTCGGTCAGTTCGGTGAGGGCGGCCTCGCCGCTGCCGAGCACGGCGTCGGCGAGGGCCCGCTTGGCGCGCAGCATCTCGGCGATGCTGTCCTCGACGGTGCCCTCGGCGATCAGGCGGTGCACCTGGACGGGCTGGGTCTGCCCGATGCGGTAGGCGCGGTCGGTGGCCTGCTCCTCGACGGCCGGGTTCCACCAGCGGTCGTAGTGCACGACGTGGCCGGCCCGGGTGAGGTTGAGTCCCGTGCCCGCGGCCTTGAGGGAGAGCAGGAAGACGGGGACCTCCCCGGCCTGGAAGCGGTCCACCATCCGCTCCCGCTCGGGGACGGGCGTGCCGCCGTGCAGCAGTTGCGCGTCGACGCCCCGGGAGGCGAGGTGGTCGGCGAGGAGCCGGGCCATCGACACGTACTGCGTGAAGACGAGGACCGAACCGTCCTCGGCGAGGATCGTGTCGAGGAGCTCGTCGAGGAGGGCCAGCTTCCCGGAGCGCCCGGCGAGCCGGAGGGCTCCGGCCCCGGCACCGCTCGATCCGCGGTTCCTCGGGGAGCTCTCCTTCAAATACTGCGCGGGGTGGTTGCAGATCTGCTTGAGCGAGGTCAGCAGCTTCATGATCAGTCCGCGCCGGGCCATGCCCTCGGCGGCCTCGATCTGCGCCATCGTCTCGCGCACCACCGCCTCGTACAGCGAGGCCTGCTCACGGGTGAGGGCGACGGGGTGGTCGGACTCGGTCTTCGGCGGCAGCTCGGGGGCGATGCCGGGGTCGGACTTGCGCCGGCGCAGCAGGAAGGGGCGGACCAGCCGGGCCAGGCGCTCGACCGCCTCCTCGTTCCCGACCTCCTCGTCGTTCTCCACCGCGCGGGCGTGGCGCGAGCGGAAGGCCTTGAGGGGGCCGAGGAGCCCCGGGGTGGTCCAGTCGAGGAGCGCCCACAGCTCCGAGAGGTTGTTCTCCACGGGGGTGCCGGTGAGGGCGACCCGGGCGGGTGAGGGGATCGTGCGGAGTGCCTTGGCCGTCGCCGAGAACGGGTTCTTGACGTGCTGGGCCTCGTCCGCGACGACCATGCCCCACTCCTGCTCGGCGAGCTGAGCGGCACTGGTGCGCAGGGTGCCGTACGTGGTGAGGACGAAGCCGCCGTCGAGCCCGCCGAGGGTGCGGTCGGCGCCGTGGAAGCGGCGTACGGGCACGCCGGGGGCGAAGCGCCGGATCTCCCGCTGCCAGTTGCCCAGGAGCGAGGCCGGGCAGACGACGAGGGTGGGTGCCGGGCGGGCGCGGCGCAGGTGGAGGGCGATGAGCGTGACGGTCTTGCCGAGGCCCATGTCGTCGGCGAGGCAGCCGCCGAGGCCGAGGGAGGTCATCAGGTCGAGCCAGGCCAGGCCGCGCAGCTGGTAGTCGCGGAGGGTCGCGTCGAGGCCGGGCGGCGGGAGGACGTCCTCGGGCCCGGCGAGGAGCCGGTCGCGCAGGACCGCGAGGGCGCCGACGGGCACGGCCGGGACGGTCTCGCCGTCCACCTCCGCGGTGCCGCCGAGGGCGACGGCGAGCGCGTCGACCGGCTCCAGGAGTCCGAGCTCGCGCTTGCGGGCCTTGCGGACGAGGTCGGGGTCGACGACCACCCACTGGTCGCGCAGCCTGACGACGGGCCGGTGGGCCTCGGCGAGGAGGTCCATCTCCCGCTCGGTGAGGGGGTCGCCGTCGAGCGCGAGCTGCCAGTTGAAGCGGAGCAGCTCCTCGCTGTCGAAGAAGGAGGTGCCGTCGGTGGCGGAGCCCGGTGCGGAGCGGGCCGGGCGGACGACGGCGGAGGCGCTGAGCGAGCGGGCGAGGTCGCGGGGCCAGTGGACGGCGACACCGGCGTCGGCGAGCCGTGGGGTGGCGGGGCCGAGGAGCTCGTACAGCTCGTCCTCGGTGATCGGGAGGACGTCGGGCACCTCCCGTTCGAGCAGGCGGCCGAGCGGGGGCCAGACGCGGGCGGCGCGGCGCAGGGCGAGGACGGCGTCGATCCGGGCGCGCGGGCCGAAGTGCTCGTCGCCGTCGCCGGCCCACAGGGCGGCGGCGTCGATGACGAGGGTGGGGTCGGCGAGGCTGTGCACCTGGAGCAGCACGGCCGCGGCCTGCCGCTCCTCCTCTTCCGCGGACTCCCCCGAGACGTCGAACAGCTCGAACTTCGACAGGTCGAGGCGGAGCGAGACGCGGACGCCGGCATCCATGCCGGCGGCGGCCTCGGCGGCCCAGGTGCGCGCGCGGGGCAGGTGCACGGCCTCCCGGGCGGCGAAGGGAGCGCCGACCGCGTGGGGGGCCGCGGGCGTACGGGGCAGGGTGTCGGCGACCGCGTCGAGGAAGGCCCGCACCAGCGCCTCCGGCTCGGGCAGCCGCAGCGGTCCCCGGCCGGAGCCGGGCTCCGGCAGCGGGGTGGCGTGGCCCTCGTACGGCATGGCGGCGGCGATCGCCCTGAGGTGCGCGATGTCGTCGGCGTCGAGCGGTCCGGCCCGCCAGGCGTCGTGGTCGTCGGCGGTGAGCCCGGGCAGCAGCCGTCCCCGGGCGACCAGGTGGAGGGCGTGCAGGGCCGCGGCTCCCCAGCAGGCGGTGGCGGGGTGCGCGGCCGGCTGGTGCCGGGCGGCGACCAGCAGGGGCAGGGCCTCGGCGACGGGCAGGAACAGCGCGGGCACCGTCCGGGACCGGACGCCCGCCCCGTGGCGCCGTACGACGGTCAGCTCGCCCAGGGTGGCGGCGGGCACGTCCGCGTCCCGGGCGGGCCCGTGGGCCGGGTCGAGCCGCTCCGGATCGGGCAGGGCGACGCCCTCGGGGGACCAGAAGGCGACCCGGCCCTCGCGGGGCAGGGCGGCGGGCAGGAAGACGGCGGCATGGCCGAGCGGGGCCAGGGTCACGACGCTCCTCACCTCCTGTTCCGCGACGGATCCACGACTGGATCTCCGACCATACGGGTGGGGTCTGACAACGCGCGTTCCGGCGCATCGCCCGTACGGCCCAACAGAACATGACGGACGCGCCCGGAAGGGGCAGGGTGGCCAGGAACACCTTCCGCCGCCAGTCTCCGACAGACGAGGATCCACCCATGTCCCTTCGCCGGCGTCTCACCATCGCCACCGGGGCCGCACTGCTCGCCGTCACGGTGACGGGCTGCTCGGGCCTCGGCCGCAGCATGGTCGGCACGCTCTCGTACGAGACCGGGCACAAGTTCGTGGTGACGGTGACCAGCCCCTCCGTGAACGGCTGCCACCGGCTGGCGCCGTCGGGCGCGACGCGGATCGAGAACAACACGCTGGTGGACATCCAGCTGTACCGGACGCGGGACTGCCAGGGCGAGAAGCCCATCTACGTGGCGACCAACAGCGGCGACGAGATCGCTCCGGGGACCCTGCCCTGGCGCAGCTACAACGTCATCCACTGACCCCGGCGGGGACGGGCGCGCGCTCCGGCGCATCCGGGCGCGCTCGTGCCTCTCATGCCCCTCGCGCCCTCCTGCCCGCCGGACGTGCTTCCGGTTCGCGCGTCATGGGTGGATGCTGGAAGTGCCCTCGGGGGTTCCCGGAGGGAGATGTCGGCGTCATGCGTACGGGGAGCGAGCCGGTGACCGCGCGCAGTCCCCTGCGGCTGCGGCTCGTGCTGAGTCTGTGGGGGCTGCTGTGGGCCGCCTTCGGCACCACGGTCTTCGCCCTGCTCGAACGGCCCGGCTGGGCGGCGGCCTGCGGGGTGCTGTTCGCCGTCGCCGCCGTCGACCTGGTCATGGTCGTGCGGCATCTCCGACAGGGCCCGCACTGGCAGCCGGGCCGGGACGTCCCGCCGTACGAGCCGGACCACGGCGACCGGCGCCGCTGAGGCGCACCGGACCGCGGACCGCAGGTTCTCCGCCCGGTCCGTCCGCCGGGCCCGTCCGCCGGGGCGGGACGCGGGCCGGGGCTCAGTCGGCCGCCGCGCCGAACCGGGCCGCCTCCAGGTACTCCGGCCTCGGGTCGAGTGCGGCGGCGAGACGGAAGTGGCGCAGGGCCTGCTCGGGGCGGCCGGAGCGCTGGAAGGTGCGGGCGAGCGCGAAGTGCGCGAACGCGTTGTCCGGCTCGCGCTCCAGGACCAGCTCGAACTCGAGCTCGGCCGGACGTAGTTGGGCGGCGGCGAAGAAGGCGCGGGCCCGCAGCAGCCGGGCCGCGGTGTTCTCGGGGTGGGCGGCGATCACCGAGTCGAGCAGCTTGACGGCACCCCGCGGGTCCCGGGCGGCGAGCAGCTGCTCGGCGGCCCGGAAGTCGATGACGTGGGTCTCCGGATTCCTCTCGGCCACTGTGGCGTCCTTTCCTCGCTCCGGCGGTTCAACAAGCGGGCACGGCGGCCGTGTTCCTCGGGAACCCGGTGTGCGGACGCCCCGCGCAGGTCATATCTACCCAGTCCGGGGGGCCTTGCCAACCGAAGCGGCCCCCGGCATTCGCCGGGGGCAGGCCCGCCGCTCCCCTAAGGGTGCCCGGCGGCGCGCTCCTTGAGGGTCTCCCAGACCTCGCGCACCTGGGGCTCCAGCGCCTCCAGCGGACCGTCGTTGTCGATGAGGAGGTCGGCCACGGCCCGCCGTTGCTCGCGCGTGGCCTGCGCCGCCATCCGCGCCTCGGCCTCGGGTCCGGTCATGCCGCGCAGCCGCAGGAGCCGGTCGAGCTGGGTCTCGGGGGCGGCGTCCACGACGACGACCAGGTCGTACAGGGGCGCCAGGCCGTTCTCGGTGAGCAGCGGGACGTCGTGGACGACGACGTCACCCGTCGTGGCCCTGCTCTCCAGCTCGGCCGAGCGGGCGCCGACCAGCGGATGCACGATCGCGTTGAGGGCGGCCAGGCGCTCGGGGTCGCCGAAGACGATCGAGCCGAGCCGGGGCCGGTCGAGGGTGCCCTCCGGGGTGAGGATCTCGGGGCCGAACTCGGCCACGACGGCCGCCAGCCCGGGTGTACCGGGCTCCACGACCTCGCGGGCGATCCGGTCGGCGTCGATCAGCACGGCTCCGTAGGACACGAGAAGCCGCGACACTTCGCTCTTGCCGGCACCGATGCCGCCGGTCAGGCCCACTTTCAGCATGAGCCGCAGCCTAGATGCCGCCGCCCCGCCGTCAGGAGTCGCCCTCCCGTTCGGCGAGGAACCGCTCGAACTCGCGGCCCAGTTCGTCCGCGGAGGGCAGGTCGACGGGCTCGGCGACCAGGCTGCCGCGGGTCTCGGCGCCGGCCATCGCGTCGTACTGGTGCTCAAGGCCCTGGACGAGTGCGACCAGTTCGTCGTCGCCCTCGCCGATCTGGCGCTCGATCTCGGTCTGGGTGCGGCGCGCCTCGGTGCGCAGGGAGTGCGCGACGCCGGGCAGGACCAGGCCGGTGGCCGCGGTGACGGCCTCCAGCGCGGTCAGGGCCGCGTCGGGGTACGGGGAGCGGGCGACGTAGTGCGGGACGTGGGCCGCGACGCCGAGGGTGTCGTGGCCGGACTCCGTGAGGCGGAACTCGATGAGGGACTCGGCGCTGCCGGGCACCTGGGCCTCGTCGAAGGGGCTGCGGTGGCCCGGCATGAGGTCGGTGCGGCTGCCGTGCGGGGTGAGGCCGACGGGGCGGGTGTGCGGGACGCCCATGGGGATGCCGTGGAAGTTGACGGCGAGGCGCACGCCCAGGCGCTCGACGATCTGGCGCACGGCGGCGGCGAACCGCTCCCACTCGACGTCGGGCTCGGGCCCGGAGAGCACCAGGAAGGGGGCGCCGGTCGCGTCCTGGACGAGCCGGACCTCGATCGCGGGCGTCTCGTACGCGGACCAGCGGTCGCGCCGGAAGGTCAGCAGGGGCCTGCGGGCCCGGTAGTCCACGAGCCGGTCGTGGTCGAAGCGGGCCACGAGCTGGTGCGGCAGGGTGTCGAGCAAGCCCTCGATGATCTGCTCGCCGGTCTCACCGGCGTCGATGTAGCCGTCGAAGTGGTAGAGCATGACCAGTCCGGCCGACTCCTGGGCCAGGGCCACGTCGACCACGGCCAGCCCCTTCTGGTCCCATTCGTACAAATCCTGGGGATCAAGCACGATTTCCGCTCCTCCTCGCGTCCTTCCTGGACAACGCGCCCTGCGGCAGCGCCATTCCCCGCGTCCGGAAAAAGACCGAGGCCCGCTCCCCCGAAGGGGAGCGGGCCTCGACGCTAGCTACTGGAGCTCAGCGGAGAGCGTGTTCAGCTCTGGCCGCCGGCCAGCTTCTCGCGCAGGGCAGCCAGGGCCTCGTCCGACGCCAGGGCGCCGGAGGTGTCGTCCGACTCCGAGGAGTACGAACCACCGGAGACGCCCGCCGGGGCACCGGCCGGAGCGGCGGCGCCACCCTCGGCAGCGGCGGCCTCGTCGGCCTCGCGGGACTTGATGACCTGAGCCTGGTGCTGCTCGAAGCGCTGCTGCGCCTCGGCGTACTGGGTCTCCCAGGCCTCGCGCTGGGTCTCGTAGCCCTCGAGCCAGTCGTTGGTCTCGGGGTCGAAGCCCTCGGGGTAGATGTAGTTGCCCTGGTCGTCGTAGGACGCGGCCATGCCGTACAGGGTCGGGTCGAACTCGACCGAGGCCGGGTCGGCACCGAAGGACTCGTTGGCCTGCTTCAGCGAGAGGCTGATGCGACGACGCTCGAGGTCGATGTCGATGACCTTGACGAAGATCTCGTCGTTGACCTGGACGACCTGCTCCGGGATCTCCACGTGGCGCTCGGCCAGCTCGGAGATGTGGACCAGACCCTCGATGCCCTCGTCCACGCGGACGAACGCACCGAACGGAACCAGCTTGGTGACCTTGCCGGGAACGACCTGGCCGATCTGGTGCGTCCGGGCGAACTGCTGCCACGGGTCCTCCTGCGTCGCCTTCAGCGACAGGGAGACACGCTCGCGGTCCATGTCCACGTCGAGAACCTCGACGGTGACCTCCTGGCCGACCTCGACAACCTCGGAGGGGTGGTCGATGTGCTTCCAGGACAGCTCGGAGACGTGCACGAGGCCGTCGACGCCACCCAGGTCCACGAAGGCACCGAAGTTGACGATCGAGGACACGACGCCGGAGCGGACCTGACCCTTCTGGAGGGTCGTGAGGAAGGTCTGGCGGACCTCGGACTGGGTCTGCTCGAGCCAGGCGCGGCGGGACAGGACCACGTTGTTGCGGTTCTTGTCCAGCTCGATGATCTTCGCCTCGAGCTCCTTGCCCACGTAGGGCTGGAGGTCGCGGACGCGACGCATCTCGACCAGGGAGGCCGGGAGGAAGCCGCGGAGGCCGATGTCGAGGATGAGACCACCCTTGACGACCTCGATGACGGTACCGGTGACGATGCCGTCCTCTTCCTTGATCTTCTCGATGGTGCCCCAAGCACGCTCGTACTGGGCACGCTTCTTCGAGAGGATCAGGCGGCCTTCCTTGTCCTCCTTCTGGAGAACAAGGGCCTCGATCTCGTCGCCGACCTTGACGACCTCGTTCGGGTCGACATCGTGCTTGATCGAGAGCTCGCGGCTCGGGATGACACCTTCGGTCTTGTAACCGATGTCGAGCAGGACCTCGTCCCGGTCGACCTTCACGATGACGCCGTCGACGATGTCGCCGTCGTTGAAGTACTTGATCGTCTCGTCGATCGCGGCGAGGAAGGCTTCCTCGTTACCGATGTCGTTGACCGCAACCTGCGGGGTGGTGCTGGTGGCGGTGGTCTCGGTGCTGCTCGTCATGTGGGAAAGGGCTCCGGTTACGGACAGAAAGTCGTAGGTACTGCTACGCCGAGAGCCCGTATCGCAGCTGATGAAGCCGGCCAGCCAAAGAAGCGCACGACCCGCGAGGGGTGACGCCTCGAAAACCGAGGGGACATACAACAGATGCGAGCGCGGCCTGCTCCGTCTGAGGCGCGCAGGCTCGCAACGCAACCTTTAGCATACGGGGACGGCCGGACAGGGTCAATGCGCGAAGCGCTCACCCGGGGCGGATCACCGCAAACCCGGCACAACTCATGTCTGCCCAGGCCATCCTGGCCCGGGTCGCGCCGCAGCACTGAGCGCAAACTACATCGACGGGCGAGATGAACCAAGAGCACGGACAGGAAGACGGCCCCGAGGACGAGCCGGAGGCCACCCGACGCGAGACGGGGGAGGCGGAGAGCAGTCGGGCAAGCCGGGGATGGTGGGACCGGAACGCCGACGAGTACCAGAGCGATCACGGGTCGTTCCTCGGCGACGACCGCTTCGTCTGGGGCCCCGAGGGCCTGGACGAGGAGGAGGCGGGGCTGCTCGGTCCGGCCGACGCGCTGAAGGGGCTCGACGTCCTGGAGATCGGCGCGGGCGCGGCGCAGTGTTCGCGCTGGCTGGCGGCGCGGGGGGCCCGGCCGGTGGCCCTGGACCTCTCGCACCGGCAGCTCCAGCACGCGCTGCGGATCGGCGGCGAGGTGCCGCTGGTGGAGGCGGACGCGGGGGTGCTGCCGTTCCGCGACGGCTCCTTCGACCTGGCGTGTTCGGCGTACGGCGCGGTGCCGTTCGTGGCGGATCCGGTACGGGTCTTCCGCGAGGTCCGGCGGGTGCTGCGGCCCGGCGGCCGGTGGGTGTTCTCGGTGACGCACCCGATCCGGTGGGCGTTCCCGGACGAGCCGGGGCCCGAGGGCCTGTCGGTGGCGGCGTCCTACTTCGACCGGACGCCGTACGTGGAGCAGGACGAGCGGGGGCGCGCGGTCTACGTCGAGCACCACCGGACGATCGGCGACCGGGTGCGGGACGTGGTGGCCGGCGGTTTCCGGCTGGTGGACCTGGTGGAGCCGGAGTGGCCGGCCTGGAACGGCCAGGAGTGGGGCGGCTGGTCCCCGCTGCGGGGGAACCTGATCCCCGGGACCGCGATCTTCGTCTGCGAGCGCGCGGAGGACTGACGCGCAGGACGCAGAGGACCCGGAAGACCCGGAGGACGCGACTGGTGAGGGGCGGCTCCGCCCCGCACCAGTCCTCTTGGCCCCGCACCAGTCCTATTAATGGGTGGGCCCTGTGGACAACCGCGCACGGCCGTCGGCGGGGCGTACGAGACTGAGTGCGTGATCCGAAACGACGCACTCGACCTGCTCCCCGTCCGCCACGCCGTCCCCGAGCTGCTGACCGCGCTCGAGGAGCGCGGTGCGGCGGTGCTGTACGCCCCGCCCGGGACCGGCAAGACCACGTTGGTCCCGCTGGCCCTCGCGGGGCTCATAGGGGACGGGCCGCGGCGGCGGGTGCTGGTGGCCGAGCCGCGCCGGATGGCGGTGCGGGCCGCGGCCCGGCGGATGGCCTGGCTGCTCGGCGAGGAGGTCGGCGGGTCGGTCGGCTTCTCCGTGCGCGGCGAGCGCCGGGCCGGGCCCGCGACCCGGGTCGAGGTGGTGACCACGGGTGTCCTGCTCCAGCGGCTCCAGCGGGATCCAGAGCTGGGCGGGGTGGACGTGGTGCTGCTCGACGAGTGCCACGAGCGGCATCTGGACGCGGACACGGCGATGGCGTTCCTGGTGGACGTGCGCGCGACGCTGCGGCCGGAGCTGAAGCTGATCGCCGCGTCGGCGACGAGCGACGCGGAGGCGTGGGCGCAGCTGCTGACCGTCCTCGACGGCGGCGGACCCGCGCCGATCGTGTGGGGCAAGGGCGAGGGGCACGGTTACGCGGTGCGGTTCGCCGCCCCGCCCGCCGGGATCCGGCCGGCGCACGGCACCTGGGTGGACGCGGCGCTGCTGCGGCACGTGGCGGCCACCGTGCGGGGCGCGCTGGAGCGGCACGACGGGGACGTGCTCTGTTTCCTGCCGGGCACGGGGGAGATCGCGCGGACGGCGGGGCTGCTCGCGGACCTGGAGGCGGACGTGCTCCAGCTGCACGGCCGCGCGCCCGCCGCGGTGCAGGACTCGGTGCTGCGGGGCGCCGAGCCGGGCGGGCGGCGCCGGGTGGTGCTGGCGACCTCGGTGGCGGAGTCCAGCCTCACGGTGCCGGGGGTGCGGATCGTGGTGGACTCCGGGCTGGCGCGGGAGCCGCGGATGGACCACGCGCGGGGGCTCGGCTCGCTGGCGACGGTGCCGGTGTCGGTCGCGGCGGCCACCCAGCGGGCCGGCCGGTCCGGGCGGGAGGCGCCCGGGGTGGTCTACCGCTGCTGGGCGGAGGCGGAGGACGGGGCCCGGGCGCGGTTCCCCTCCCCCGAGATCAGGATCTCGGACCTGGCGGACTTCGCGCTGCGCGCGGCCTGCTGGGGCGACCCGACGGGCGCCGGGCTGGCGCTGCTCGACGGGCCGCCGGCCGGGGCGATGACGGCGGCCCGCGCGGTCCTCACGGCGATCGGGGCCGTGGACGAGGACGGGCGGGCCACGGACCGGGGGGTGCGGATGTCCCGGCTGGGTCTGCATCCGCGGCTCGGGCGGGCCCTGCTGGACGGGGCGAGGGAGGTGGGCGCCCGGCGGGCGGCGGAGGTGGTGGCCCTGCTGAGCGAGGAGCCGCCCCGTGAGTACGGGGACGATCTGGCGGCGGCCTGGCGGGCGGCGCGCCAGGGTGGCGACGGGTACGGGGCGCGGTGGAAGGCCGAGGTGCGGCGCCTGGAGCGTGCGGCCGGCGAGGAGGCGGAGGGGCGGCCCGGGGCCGGGTCGGGCCGGTCGGGCGTCGCGGGCGAGGACGCGGCGGCGGGGCTCGTGACCGCGTTGGCGTTTCCCGAGCGGGTGGCCAGGGCTCGGGAGCAGGGCGGGTATCTGATGGTGTCGGGTACCGGGGCCCGGCTGGCGGAGGGCTCGGGGCTGCGGTCCAGCGCCTGGCTGGCGGTGGCGGTGGCGGACCGGACGGCGCAGAGCGCCACCGCCCGGGTGCGGCTGGCGGCGGTGGTGGACGAGGCGGTGGCGCGGGGCGCGGCGGGGCATCTGTTCGCGGCGGGCGAGGAGGTCCACTGGGAGGACGGGGACGTCGTGGCGCGCTCGGTCGAGCGGCTCGGCGCGGTGGAGCTGACGGTCCGCCCGCTGCGGGGCGGCGTGGACCCCGCGGCGGTGCGGGCGGCGCTGCTCGACGGGCTGGCCCGGGAGGGTCTGTCGCTGCTGCGGTGGAGCCAGGGGGCGACGGAGCTCCGGAGCCGACTCGCCTTCCTGCGGCGGGAGTTGGGCGAGCCGTGGCCGGACGTGGCGGAGGGGGCGCTGCTCGCGCGGGCGGAGGAGTGGCTGGAGCCGGAGCTGTCGCGGGCTCGGCGGCGGGCGGACCTGGGGCGGATCGACGCGGGGCAGGGGCTCCAGCGGCTGTTGCCGTGGGCGTCGGGCGAGGCGGGGCGGCTGGACGAGCTGGCGCCGGAGCGGATCGAGGTGCCGAGCGGTTCGCGGATCCGGGTGGAGTACGGCGGGGAGCGGCCGGTGCTCGCGGTGAAGCTGCAGGAGATGTTCGGGCTGGCGGAGACGCCCCGGGTGGCGGGGGTCCCGGTCCAGGTGCACCTGCTGTCGCCGGCGGGGCGGCCGGCGGCGGTGACGGCGGATCTGGCCTCGTTCTGGCGGGAGGGCTACCGCTCCGTGCGGGCGGAGCTGCGGGGCCGGTACCCCAAGCACCCGTGGCCGGAGGATCCGTCGACGGCGGACCCGACCCGGCACACGAGCGCGCGGCAGCGGAGGGAGGTCAGACCGGAGCGGTGACGGGGCCCGGGCCGGGGCGGCCGTGCGGGTCGGGGCCGGGCCGGGCGTCCGGGTCCGGGCGCCGGGAGCGGGCTTCGAGCCAGAGGGCGAGGGCGAGCAGGAGGAGGGCGAGGACGGTGAAGCCCCAGGGGAGGTAGGAGACGACCATCAGGACCATGAGGCGGTTGGACTTGACCAGTTCGCCGACGCTCTCGATGTAGTCCTCGCGCATCTTCACGTGGCCCGCGAAGACGGTGATGGTGTCCTGGCCCATCAGGGCCTTGGCGTTGCGGAGCTCCTCCTTGTGGATCTCCTCGCCGTTGACGGGGGCGCCGGTGACGGGGTCGATCCAGAACATGCGCTGGGTGGTGTACCAGCGGGTGAGTCCGGTCTTGGCGAGGAGGTCGGGGGTGATGCCCTTGACGGGCATCGACTTGGGCATGGGGACCCGCGTCCAGGGGATGGTCTGCTCGAAGTAGTAGACCTCCATGCCGCGGAAGGTGCGGGTGCCCTTGTAGTGGATGGGGGCGGAGGTGCGGGTCTGGGCGTCGAAGTACTGGTAGTCCCGCTTCTCGACGAGGAAGGGCCACTTGAACTCGATGCCCGTGCGCCGGACCGCGTCGCCGTCGACCATCTCGCCGGTGGCGTTGACGGGGTCCTGGGTGTGGGCGTCGAAGATGTAGCGCTCCGGGATCTGGGACACCATCTTGCCGTCGGGTCCCGCGACGTAGGAGAGGGAGTCCCAGACGACGACGTCGCGTCCGGCGTCGCGTTCGATCCGCTTCGACTCCTCCACGTTGCCCTTGAGGGTCTGGACGATCGTGATCTTGTCGACCTTCCGGGCCTTGAAGGTCGTGTAGTCGAGCAGGGTCGCGGGCTTCGCCTCCAGGACGGTCACCTGGTACTGGTTCGACGGGATCTTCACCACGCGGGGGAAGACGTACCAGCGCAGGGTGGGCGCCATGGCGGCGAAGAAGACGGCGAAGGCGAGCAGGACGAGGCTGGCTCGGCGGCGCATCGGCGTCCCCCCTTACTTCTCGGGGCCGGGGACGGCGGTCAGCAGGGGGCTCGGCGAGGTGGGCCCGTCCGGCGGGACGTCGACCAGGGCGAAGAGCAGGACGATCAGAAGGACGGGGACCAGTCCGATGGCGGCGGCTACTAGGGCGCGCAAGGTCGGCCTCCCGGCGCTCGATCTGATAGGTCGTCAGGGCGGGGGAACCGTAGCAACGGGATCGCGAGATGAGAACACGTTGCACTCAGAACGACGGACGCCGCCCCCGTGTCCTGTGGGGACACGGGGGCGGCGTGGCGGAGCCGGTGGGGGCGTCAGGAGCTCGGCGTGGCCTCCGGCGCGCCCGTGGACTTCGACGGCGAGGGCGTCGCGGTCGTCGGGGTCGTCGGGGTCGGAGTCGGAGTCGGGGTCGGCTCGGGGTCCGGGGCGGTGACCTTCAGCACGACGTCCAGGGTGCCGCCGCCGGGCGCGGTCAGGCGCAGCAGGAACGTGCCGGCCTTCCCGTCCGCGTAGATCTTCGGCAGGGTGAGCACCCCGTCCGCGTCCGTCTTCAGGCCCGTGAGGGTGTGGAGGGCGGTGCCGTCCGCGTCCTTGAAGAAGGGCCCCTCGGTGGCGGTCTGCGGGTTGTCCGCCGAGGTGATGAAGGTGGCGGTCAGGGCGACGCCGGAGGCGACGGCCCCGCCGTCGGTGGCCTTGACCTGCACCCGGTCGGCGAACTCGGCGCCGGTGGTGGCCGCGAGCTCCTTGGCGTCGAGGCGGGTGAGCGAGTCGGCGCTCCGCTCGGTGACGGTCGCGGAGAACGAGACGGCGCCCAGGGTGCGGCCCACGACCGTGGCACCGACGGTGAAGCGGCCGGTCCGCTCGCCCGCCTTGAGGTTCGGGGCGACGGCCTTGCCGTTGGCTGCGGTGGTGGCGGTGATCTCGCGGGCGCCGATGCCGAAGCGGGCGTCGGTGTCCCCGGTGATCTGGAAGCGCACCTGGACGCCGGCGACCGGCTTGCCGGCCGCGTCGAGCGCCACGACGGCGGGGCGGTGGGCGAAGGTGCCGCCCGCGGTGGCGGTCAGGGTGCCGGTGGAGGCGTCCGTGATCCGGGCGACCTTGGTCGCCGGTGCGGGGGTCGGCGTGGGCGGCTTCGGCACGACGGGCTTCGACGGGTCCGGCTTCGGCGTGGGCGGCTTGGTGACCGGCGGCTTCGGCGGCGGGGTGTTCCCGCCGGGCTTGGTGACGCGGTCGTCGCTGCGGTCGCCGGGCAGGACGCCGGTGCCGTCGGGCACCTGGTGGGTGCCGCGCTTGTAGTACTCGAACCAGGAGAGGACCGTGTTCAGGTACTCCCGCGAGTGGTTGTAGCTGAGGACGGCCCGGTCCAGGTCGGCCTTGACCGCGAGGTTGCGGTCGTTGGCGCACAGGTACATGCCGGCGGCCTGGGCGGCGTCGTAGATGTTGCTGGGGTCCTTCTTCCCGTCGCCGTTGGCGTCCTGGCCCCAGGTGGCCCAGGTGGACGGGATGAACTGCATCGGGCCTATCGCGCGGTCGTGCGTGGTGTCACCGTCGTAGACGCCGTTGTCGGTGTCCGAGATGTTGGCGAAGCCGACACCGTTGAGGACCGGGCCGAGGATGGGCGAGAGGGTGGTGCCGTTGGCGTCGACCTTGCCGCCGCGCGCCTGCCCGGACTCGACCTTGCCGATGCCCGCGAGCAGCTGCCAGGGCAGGTTGCAGTTGGGGTCGGTGGACCGGATCGACTGCTCGGCGCGCTTGTACGCGGCGAGGACGGACGCGGGTATGCCGGCCTCGGCGGGGCCGGTGATGACCGGCAGGTTGGTGGGAGCGCCGGGCTTGTTCGGGGTGTTCAGCGGCGGCAGGTCGGTGTAGTACGGCGAGTTGCCGGAGGCCGAGCCGCCCGGGGGTGTCGCCGTGTCCTCGGCTCCGGCCGGCAGGTCGCCGCTCGCGTTGTCCGCGGGCGGCGGCGCCATGTCCGGTGCCTGCGAGGCGGCCAGTGCCGCGACCGCCGCGGCGACCACCGCACCGCTGGTGGCTCCCCTGCGCAGCCGACGCCCCAAGTGCGATGCCATACCTGTGGTCCCTCCCCGGTTCACCGTCATCGCGCTCCCCGCGCGATCTGACCACGTGACCCTATGCCAACTCCCGGCGCCGCGGCACCGGGCCCTGACCGTGTTTCACGGTTTCGTCACCACTTGGCCGTCGCCGCTTCCGGCACCGGACGCTCTTGCATACTGGGCCGGACACCACACGAGGGGATTCCGGTGCCGTTCACACTGAGCCATGCCGCCGCCGTCCTGCCGGGCATCCGGAGCGACGGCCGGGCGCGCGGCCCCCTGGTGGCCTCGGCGCTCGTCGCGGGCTCCTTCTCCCCCGACCTGACCTACTTCGCGGCCACCGCCGTCCCCGGCGCGATGGAGTTCGGGAACGTCACCCACTCCCCGCTCGGCGTCCTCACGGTCGACGTCCTGATCACGGCCGCGCTGGTAGCCCTGTGGCTGATGGTGCGTGAGCCCCTGGTGGGGCTGCTGCCGCTCCGGTGGAGCGGCCGGGTGTACGGGTTCGTCCGGGGCCGCCCCTGGCGTGAGCGGCGGCCGGCCGGGCTGGTCCTGTGGTTCGTCCTCTCGGCGGTGCTGGGGGCGACGACCCACGTGGTGTGGGACGCGTTCACGCACCTCGACCGCTGGGGCACCCGGCTGATCCCGTTCCTGGGCGAGCTCGTGGGCGGCTTCCCCGTCTATCTGTACGCGCAGTACGGGGGGTCGGCGCTGGCCCTGGTCCTGCTCGGCTGGTTCACCGTACGGGCGCTGCGCGCCACCCCGGCCGGGGCCGGGCCGCCCGCCGGGGTCCCGGTCCTCGACCAGCGCGGGCGGCTCCTCGCGGCCGCGGTGATCGGGGCGTGCGTCCTGGCCGCCACGGCCCATCGGGTGGTGCGCTTCTACGCGTACTGGGGGCGGATCGACAAGCCCCTCGACATCATCCCGACGCTCTGTTTCGGTGCGGGCTCGGGGCTGGCGCTCGGTCTGGTGCTGTACGGGGCGGGGACGCGCCTGTGGCCGCCCGGCCGGCCGGAAGCCGGACCGGGGGCCGCGACGCAAGCACGGCCGGAAGCCCCGTCGGCGCCCCGCCCGAAGACTCCCCGTCCTGAGACGCCCCGTCCGGCGACCGCGCCGGAAGCCGGTCCCGGGTCCCGGGCGCGGTCCCTCCCGGTCGCGGATCCGGATGCCCCGGCCGGTGCTTCGGGTCGTGCGCCGGAGCGCTCCCGTCCGGGATCTCGCTGATCCTCTCGGCCGGGGTGTAGCCGCGGCCGGCCTTCGTCCCGCCGCCGAGCCGGCGGTGGACGGCGAGGGCGACGCCCTCCAGGGTGCGCACCCCGTACCTCATGGTCTCGTTGTCGTGGCTGAGCAGGGCCAGCCGGTAGTCGAGTCCGGCACCCCGGACCAGGCCGACGCTGTGCACCCGCCAGCCGTGGGTGGCGCGGGGCAGCCACCCGTTCTTCAGATGGGCCTTGGCCCCTTTCGGGACGCCCGCGCCGATGCCCCAGGCCTGGGCGCGGACCACCTGCCCCATCAGGGCGAGCGCCGCGGGGCGCCGGGCGACGGCGGCGAGCAGGGCGAGCTGGTCGCGGGCGGTGGTGCGGGTGAGCCCCCAGTACCGGTCGTGGCCCAGGACGGTGTCGGTGGCCCCGGCCTCGCGCAGCACCCGGTTCAGGCGCTCCCGGGAGAGGCCCCACCACAGCTCGGTCGCGGCGTCGTTGTCGGAGCGGGTGATCATCGCCTTGAGCCGTCGGGACTCCAGGCCGGTGGGGGCGCGCCCCAGTTCCTCGGCCCGGCCGAGCACCGCCTCCATGATCAGCACCTTCGCGATGCTGGCGGAGTCGTACGACCGGAGGTCCGAGAGACGGCAGCGCAGTCCGCTCCCCGGGGCGTGGACGGCGACGGAGACGGTCCCCTCGCGGCCCTTGAGGGCGGCGCGGATGTCCTGCGACAGGCGGGCGGCGAGGGCGGGGTCGCGGGACGAGGTGCACAGCGCGGGTGCGGCGGCCGCGCCCGTCGCGGGAGCGGTGGCCGCGAGCCCGCCCAGGAGGGCTCCGACGAGGGCCCAGAAGGGCAGGCGGGGACGACGGATCATGATCACGGGCATGCCCCCAGTGTCGGGACGCGCGCCCGCCCGGCATCCCGTCGCTGGTCCACCTGGCCCAAGGGCCCGCACGGCCCTCGTCCCGCCCGCCCGGTGCGGGGGTCCGCACGCCCCAAGGGCCCGCCCCGCCCCGGCACTTGCGGGAACGCGGGACCGGGCGGCCGGCCTCCTCGGCCCGCCGCCCGGTCCCGTGCCCTCCGTGCCGTCGGCGCTGTCAGCGCCGTCAGTGGGCGGCGGAGTCCCAGTCCGGGCCGACGCCCACCGAGACGTCCAGCGGGGCGCGCAGGTCGACGGCCTGGGACATCCGCTCGCGGACCAGGGCCTCGACCCGGTCGCGCTCGCCCGGGGCGAGCTCCAGGACGATTTCGTCGTGGACCTGGAGGAGCATCCGGGACGTGAGGCCCGCCTCCGTGAGGGCGCGGTCCACGTCGAGCATGGCGACCTTCACGATGTCCGCCGCGGTGCCCTGGATCGGGGCGTTCAGCGCCATCCGCTCGGCCGCCTCGCGGCGCTGGCGGTTGTCGCTGTTGAGGTCCGGGAGGTACCGGCGGCGGCCCAGCATCGTCTCCGTGTAGCCCGTGGCGCGGGCCTCGTCGACGACCCGGCGCAGGTAGTCGCGGACGCCGCCGAAGCGCTCGAAGTAGGTGTCCATCAGGCCGCGGGCCTCGGCCGGGTCGATGCCCAGCTGCTGGGAGAGGCCGAAGGCGGACAGGCCGTAGGCCAGACCGTACGACATGGCCTTGATCTTGCGGCGCATCTCCGCGTCGACGGCGGACCGCTCGACGCCGAAGACCTGCGAGGCGACCGTGGTGTGCAGGTCCTCGCCGGAGGCGAAGGCTTCGAGCAGGCCCTCGTCCTCGGAGAGGTGGGCCATCACGCGCAGCTCGATCTGGCTGTAGTCGGCGGTCATCAGGGCCTCGAAGCCCTCGCCGACGACGAAGCCGTGCCGGATGGCGCGGCCCTCGTCGGTGCGCACCGGCACGTTCTGCAGGTTGGGGTCGGTGGAGGAGAGGCGGCCGGTGGCGGCGACGGTCTGGCTGAAGGTGGTGTGGATCCGGCCGTCGGCCGCGACGGTCTTGATCAGGCCCTCGACGGTGGAGCGCAGCCGGGCCTGCTCACGGTGGCGGAGCATGATCACCGGGAGCTCGTGCTCGGTCTGGCCGGCGAGCCAGGCGAGGGCGTCGGCGTCCGTGGTGTAGCCGGTCTTGGTCTTCTTCGTCTTCGGCAGGTTGAGCTCGCCGAAGAAGACCTCCTGGAGCTGCTTGGGCGAGCCGAGGTTGAACTCGTGGCCGACGGAGGCGTGCGCCTCCTTCACGGCCTGCTGCACGGCGCCCGCGAACTGCTGCTCCAGGGCCTCCAGGTGGTCCCGGTCGGCGGCGATGCCGTGCCGCTCCAGGCGGGCGAGGAGGACGGAGGTGGGCAGCTCGACCTCGTGCAGGAGCTCCCGCGCGCCGACCTCGGCGAGCCGCTCGTCGAAGGCGGTGCCCAGGTCGAGGACGGCACGGGCCTGGCTCATGAGGGCCTCGGCCTCGGCGGTGTCCTCGGCGCCGAAGGCGAGCTGACCGTCGGCGGCGGCCGCGGGGGCGAGCTCGCGGCCCAGGTACTCGACGGAGAGCGCGTCCAGGGCGAAGGAGCGGCGGCCCGGCTTGACCAGGTAGGCGGCGAGCGCGGTGTCCATGGTGACGCCGGCGACGCTCCAGCCGTGCTCGGGGAAGACCCGCATCGCGCCCTTGGCGTTGTGCAGGACCTTGGGGCGCTCCGGGTCGGCGATCCACGCGGCCCACGCGCGCTCGTCGGCCTCGTCGAGCTGGGACGGGTCGAACCAGGCGGCGGCGCCGTCGGCCGCGGCGAGGGCGACCTCGGAGACGCTGCCGGTGCCGAGCGCCCAGCTGTCGACGGTGGCGACGCCGAGCGGCTGGGCGGCGTGCTCGCCGAGCCAGCCGGCGAGCTCGCCGGAGCCGAGGACGGTGAAGTCGAGCTCGACGCCGGCGGCGGGGGCCGGAGCGGCCTCCTCGGCGGAGCCCGGGTCGACGGCGAGGAGACGCTCGCGCAGCGAGGGGTTGCGGATCTCCAGGGTGTCGAGGACGAGGGCGACGGCCGTGCGGTCGTACGGCTCGCGGGCCAGGTCCTGGACGCCCTTGGGCAGCTCCACGTCGCGGACCATCTCGGTGAGGCGGCGGTTGAGCTTCACCGACTCCAGGTGGTCGCGGAAGTTCTGCCCGGCCTTGCCCTTGACCTCGTCGGCGCGCTCCACGAGCTCGGCGAAGGAACCGAACTGGTTGATCCACTTGGCGGCGGTCTTCTCGCCGACGCCGGGGATGCCCGGCAGGTTGTCCGACGGGTCGCCGCGCAGGGCGGCGAAGTCCGGGTACTGGTTCGGGGTGAGTCCGTACTTCTCCTGGACCTTCTCCGGGGTGAAGCGGGTCAGCTCGGAGACGCCCTTGGTCGGGTAGAGCACGGTGGTGCGGTCGGTGACCAGCTGGAAGGAGTCCCGGTCGCCGGTGACGATCAGGACCTCGAAGCCCGCCGCCTCGGCCTGGGTGGCGAGGGTCGCGATGACGTCGTCCGCCTCGAAGCCCTCGACGGCGAAGCGGGGCGCGTGCATGGCGTCGAGGAGCTCGCCGATCAGCTCGACCTGCCCCTTGAACTCGTCGGGGGTCTTGGAGCGGTTCGCCTTGTACTCGGGGAACTCGTCCGAGCGCCAGGTCTTGCGGGACACGTCGAAGGCGACGGCGAAGTGCGTGGGCGCCTCGTCGCGGAGCGTGTTCGCGAGCATGGAGGCGAATCCGTAGATCGCGTTGGTCGGCTGCCCGGTCGCGGTGGTGAAGTTCTCCGCGGGCAGCGCGAAGAACGCCCGGTACGCCAGGGAGTGCCCGTCCATGAGGAGCAGGCGCGGACGGTTCTCTTCGGTCATATCGGTCTTCTTCGCTGCTGTCTCGGCCACGGGACGATCCTGCCACGCGCCACCGACATTCCCGTCCACCCGCTCGGTGGCCCGACCGGGCCTGGGCCGCTGTCGGTGGGGCGTGACAGGATCGGAGGTGTACGAGAGTTCCCTCCCGGATCCGTCCGGGGCCCCACCGCTCAAGGGAGAGCGCGATGGTCAGCAAGCCGCCCGCCGGCGATCCGGTCCAGGACGCGCCGCAGGTCGCGGCGCCGCAGCACGCCGCGGCCGGTCTGCCCGCCGTCGCGCACACCTTGCGGATCGCGCAGGCGCAGATGGGGGTGCGGCGCACCGCGCGGACCCTGCTCAAGGTCAACCAGAAGGACGGCTTCGACTGTCCGGGCTGCGCGTGGCCGGAGGGCGACAAGCGGCACGTCGCGGAGTTCTGCGAGAACGGGGCGAAGGCGGTCGCCGAGGAGGCGACGCTGCGCCGGGTGACCCCTGAGTTCTTCGCCGCGCATCCGGTGGCGGACCTGGCGGCCCGCAGCGGGTACTGGCTGGGCCAGCAGGGCCGGATCACGGAGCCGGTGTACCTGGCGGAGGGGGCCGAGCGGTACGAGGCGGTGTCCTGGGAGCGGGCCTTCGCGATCCTCGCGGAGGAGCTGACCGCGCTCTCCTCCCCCGACGAGGCCCTGTTCTACACCTCGGGGCGCACCAGCAACGAGGCGGCGTTCCTGCTCCAGTTGTTCGCCCGTGAGTTCGGCACCAACAACCTGCCGGACTGCTCCAACATGTGCCACGAGTCCTCGGGCTCGGCGCTGAACGAGACGATAGGCATCGGCAAGGGCAGCGTCTCCCTGGAGGACCTGCACCAGGCGGACCTGATCGTGGTCGCGGGGCAGAACCCGGGGACGAACCATCCGCGGATGCTGTCGGCGCTGGAGAAGGCGAAGGCGGCCGGCGCGCGGATCATCTCGGTGAACCCGCTGCCGGAGGCGGGCCTGGAGCGCTTCAAGAACCCGCAGACGCCGCAGGGCATGTTCAAGGGCGCCGCGCTCACGGACCTCTTCCTGCAGATCCGCATCGGCGGCGACCAGGCGCTGTTCCGGCTGCTCAACAAGCTGGTCCTGGAGACGCCGGGCGCCGTGGACGAGGAGTTCGTCGCCGCGCACACCCACGGGTACGAGGAGTTCGCCGCCGCCGCGCGGGACGCCGACTGGGACGAGACGCTGGCGGCGACCGGGCTGTCCCGGGCGGAGATCGAGCGGGCCCTGGAGATGGTGCTCGCCTCGAAGCGGACCATCGTCTGCTGGGCGATGGGGCTCACCCAGCACAAGCACTCCGTGCCGACCATCCGCGAGGTGGTCAACTTCCTGCTGCTGCGCGGCGACATCGGCCGGACGGGTTCCGGGGTGTGCCCGGTGCGCGGTCACTCCAACGTGCAGGGCGACCGGACGATGGGGATCTTCGAGCGCCCCTCGACGGCCTTCCTCGACGCGCTGGACAAGGAGTTCGGGATCGTCTCGCCGCGGCACCACGGCTTCGACGTGGTGCGCTCGATCGAGGCGCTGCGGGACGGTGAGGCGAAGGTGTTCTTCGCCATGGGCGGCAACTTCGTGGGCGCCACCCCGGACACCGAGGTCACCGAGGCGGCGATGCGCAAGGCCCGTCTGACGGTGCACGTGTCGACGAAGCTGAACCGCTCGCACGCGGTGACCGGTACGCGGGCGCTGATCCTGCCGACGCTGGGGCGCACGGACAAGGACGTGCAGAAGAGCGGGAAGCAGGTCGTCACGGTCGAGGACTCGATGGGCCTGGTGCACGCCTCGCGGGGCAACCTGCCGCCGGCGGGCCCGCGGCTGCTCTCCGAGCCGGCGATCGTCGCGCGGCTGGCGCGGGCGGTCCTCGGCGAGGGCTCGGCCACGCCGTGGGAGGCGTTCGAGGCGGACTACGCGACGATCCGCGACCGCATCGCCCGCGTGATCCCGGGCTTCGAGGACTTCAACGCGCGCCTGGCGGCGAACCCGGGCGGCTTCGCGCTGCCGCACGCCCCGCGCGACGAGCGGCGCTTCCCGACGGCGACCGGCAAGGCCAACTTCACGGCCGCGCCGGTCGAGTACCCGAAGGTGCCGGAGGGCCGGCTGCTGCTCCAGACGCTGCGCTCGCACGACCAGTACAACACCACGATCTACGGTCTCGACGACCGCTACCGCGGCATCACGGGCGGTCGCCGGGTGGTCATGGTGCACCCGGAGGACGGGGCGGCGCTGGGCTTCGCGGACGGGGCGTACGCGGACCTGGTGAGCGAGTGGACGGACGGCAGCGAGCGCCGGGCGCCCGGTTTCCGGGTCGTGCACTATCCGACGCCCCGGGGCTGCGCGGCGGCGTACTACCCGGAGACGAACGTGCTGGTGCCGCTGGAGTCCACGGCGGACGTCAGCAACACCCCGGCGAGCAAGTCCGTGATCGTACGGCTGGTCCCACCGGCGGGTGACTGACCGGTTACGGACTGCGCGGGAGGGGCGGGGGCTCTGTATCCTCCACTCCCGCGCCGCGGGCAGTCGGCCGGCGGCCGAGGACGCCACGGGGGTCCTGTTGTCCACGCCTTCGCCCGGCGGACACCCGCCGGAGCACCCGCCCGAGCAGTCCCCGCCCGCACCGGCCACACCGCCGGTGCCTCCGGTGCCGCAGAGCCCGCCCACCCCACCCCCGGCACCACAGACCCCGCCCACTCCGCAGACCCCACCCGCACCACAGGGCCCGCCCGCACCACCGCCGGAGCCGCCCGAGCCGCCCCTCAGCGCGCTCGCCCTGGAGCGGATCGCGCCGGGAAGCCCGGTGCCGTCGACCCGGCGGGGTCGCGTCCGGGCCCTGGCCCGGGGGCTCCTGGTGATCGCCGCGGGGCTGCTCGCGACCGCGCTGCTCACCCAGGTCGTCACCTACGTCTACGACACCGTCTTCGCCACCGACCGGGCCCGGTCCGAGGACGCCGCCCAGGACCGGCTGAACGACGAGAAGCCGCCGTTCACCGCCACCGCCGACGCCGATCTCTCGGCGCTCGACGCCGACGAGTGGACGATCGTCCTCGACCGGCCGCTCGACCCCGCAGAGCAGCGCGCCCTCCAGGCCCTCGACGTCGGGAGCGACGGCTACGGCCGCCAGGCGTGGCGGATCCTGGGCCCGCTCGGGGCGCGGGTCATCGGCACCACACCGCACCTGGACGAGGCGGCGACCGGCGTCGCCTCCCCGAGGTCCGGTCCCACGACCCGGTTCCGCCTGAACCTCTTCAGCGACCGCACCTCCCCGCTGTCGGTCACCGGCATGACCGCGGTCGACCTGCGCTGCGGCCCCTCGACCGCCCGCTTCGTGCTGTGGCACCCCGCCCAGGGCGAGGCACCGTACCCGGGTGTCCACTTCGATCTGCGCGGGCCGGACGCGACCCCGGTCATCACCGACGAGGGGGACGACCAGGGGCAGCGGTACTTCGACCGGCGGCGGATCGACCTCGGCGGCAACAGCGAGCCCGGCGGTCTGCGGGTCGCGGCCACGGTGGGGAACGAGAGCTGCGACTGGGCGATCAAGGCGGCCTACCGCGACGCGGCCGGCACCCGCGGCGAGGTGCTGATCCGTGACGAGAACCGGCCGTTTCGCGCGGAGGCGCCGCCGATCGCGCCGACGCAGCTCTTCGTGACGCAGTTCGCCCCGCTCCGGCTCACCCCCTGCCATGAGCCCGGGCACGAGGAGGAGACCCTCTGCCGCGTCTACTCCCGACGGGGTGCATGACACAATCACCTCGCCTAAGCGTTTGCTCAGGCAGCTCGGAACGACGCAGTAGACCAGCCGTACGAAGACGAACGGAGCCGGACCCATGGGTGAGCAGCAGCATGTGAAGTTCCCGCAGGAGGTCATCGACGAGTACGCCGCGCTCGGCGTGGACCTGCCCGCGCTCTTCTCGGCGGGTCACCTGGGGAACCGGATGGGCGTGCAGATCCTGGAGGCCTCGGCGGACCGGGTCGTCGGCACCATGCCGGTGGAGGGCAACACGCAGCCGTACGGCCTGCTGCACGGCGGCGCCTCGGCGGTGCTCGCCGAGACGCTGGGCTCGATCGGCTCGATGCTGCACGGCGGGGTGTCGCGGATCGCCGTGGGCGTGGACCTGAACTGCACCCACCACCGCGGGGCGCGCAGCGGTCTGGTGACCGGGGTCGCGACGCCCGTGCACCGGGGCCGGTCCACCGCCACGTACGAGATCGTGATCACCGACGAGCAGGACAAGCGGGTCTGCTCGGCGCGGCTGACCTGCATGCTGAAGGAGATCGGCGCGAAGGACGCGGGGAACCTGCCGGAGGCGGGACGCGCCACCGGCGCCTGACGCGCGGCGGGGCGCGCCACCGGCTTCTGACGCGCGGCGCACCGGGGCCCCAGGACGGTCTTCCGTCCCGGGGCCCCTTCGTATTTCCGATTTCCAACTCCCTTTACCTCAGGGCCCCTTGCCCCCGAGCGCGGCAAGCGCTTCACTGACGGGCGACTCGTCTACGAGGGGTTCTCGTTGAGGTCCACACGCACCACGGCCAGAGTGACCGCCGGCATCGCCGCGGCCGTGGCCGGCTGCGTCCTCACCCTGTCCACCGGGTGCGAGCGGACCCCCGAGGAGCCGGCGCCGCGCGTGAGCTCGCCCGCCGAGGTGTGCGCGAACCTCGTGTCGTACTGGGTGCGGGAAGCGCTCAAGGGCAGCAAGTGGGCGGGGCTCGACTGGGAGCAGAAGGGCCTGTCCAACGAGCAGTACGAGATCCACGACGAGGTCCTGCTGGCGGCGCGTGCCGAGGAGCGGCGGGCGGGCCGTGACGCCGCCTTCGCGCTGGCCGACCGGGAGAGCCGGCGGCGCTGCGAGGAGGCGAAGGGGGCGACCGGAAGTTCGGAGAACTGGCGTCCGCCCAGCGAACAGAGAGTACCCACCGGCGGACTCCGACCCTCCTCTTCGTAACACTGCGTCACGCTGCCGAAATATCGGAGCGGAGCGCTCCGGTCAGCTCCCGCGTCCGCTGATGCCGAGGCGAGTGTCCGATATCCGGAGAGGTAACAGGTTCGGTCGTCAGGAGCCAAAACCGCTCAAGCCCCTTAGCGGAACTGGGCGTTCTCAGTATGTGAACACCGCACTACCGACCGTTGTGCCCGACTTTGCCCACCGCCCGCACACCGTCTCCCCCCGTCGGCATAACAAGACAGTCACATCCTGACCTCGGCGCTCCCCACCCTCCCCACCTGCGCCTAGAGTCACGGCCAGTCACCGCGCCGCCGGGCGCCCTCTCTGCACGGCACCCGCTCCACCCCGTACGGCACGGCTTCGAAACGGCACCTCTAGCTACACAGCTTCACGGCACCGCCTCAGCTTGAGGGGGCCGCGCCAGGGAAAGGATTTCTTCGTGCGACACCGTTCTTTGCTCATCCTCACCAGCGTGCTCACCACGGGAGCGCTCACCCTCACCGCCTGCGGTTCGCGCGACGAGGGCAAGGGCGGCGGCGGCGATGACGCCGGCGGCACCACCACGGTCGTCATCGGTGTGGACGCCCCGCTCACCGGTTCGCTCTCCGCGCTGGGCCAGGGCATCAAGAACTCCGTGGACCTGGCGGCCAAGACCGCCAACAAGAACAAGGAAGTCCCCGGGATCACCTTCAAGGTGGAGGCCCTGGACGACCAGGCCGTCCCGGCCTCGGGCCAGGCCAACGCCACCAAGCTGGTCGGCAACAAGGACGTCGTGGGCGTCGTCGGCCCGCTGAACTCCGGCGTCTCCCAGCAGATGCAGGGCGTGTTCGCCGCCGCGGGCCTCGCGCAGGTCTCCCCGGCCAACACCAACCCCTCGCTGAGCCAGGGCGACAACTGGGGCAAGGGCGAGTTCAAGCGTCCCTTCCCGACGTACTTCCGTACCGCCGCCACCGACGTGGTCCAGGGCAAGTTCGCCGCCCAGTACCTCTTCAAGGACGCCGGCAAGAAGAAGGTCTTCGTCGTCGACGACAAGCAGACCTACGGCGCCGGCCTCGCGGCGATCTTCACCGACGAGTTCAAGCGCCTGGGCGGCCAGGTCGTCGGCACCGACCACGTCACCGTGAAGGAGACCGACTTCTCCTCCACCGCCGACAAGGTCAAGGCCTCCGGCGCCGACTCCGTCTACTTCGGCGGCCAGTACCCCGAGGGCGGTCTGCTCTCCGACCAGGTCAAGAAGACCGGCGCCAAGATCCCCGTCATGGGTGGCGACGGCATCTACGACCCGGCGTTCATCAGCGCCTCCGGCGAGGCCAACGACGGTGACCTGGCCACCTCGATCGGTTACCCGGTCGAGAAGCTGGCCACCGCCAAGAAGTTCATCGCCGACTACAACGCGGGCGGCTACAAGGACCCGTACGCGGCCTACGGCGGCTACTCCTACGACGCCGGCTGGGCGATCATCCAGGCCGTCAAGGCCGCCGTCGCCGCCAACAGCGGCAAGCTGCCGACCGACGCCCGCGCCAAGGTCACCGAGGCCCTGGGCAAGGTCTCCTTCGACGGTGTGACCGGCAAGGTCTCCTTCGACGAGTTCGGCGACACCACCAACAAGCAGCTCACGGTCTACAAGGTCGAGGGCGGCAAGTGGGTCGACGTCAAGAGCGACACCTTCAACCAGTAGTACTCCGGTCCGCCCCCGGGTCCTGAGGCCCGGGCGGCTGGCCCGCCCCTCGCAGTACCGCACACCTGAACCAGCCCGCGCGAGGGCGCAAACAGCGCCCTCGCGCGGAGTCATATCCGACACGCTCATCGGAGGCCCTGCGGTGAACGAACTGCCGCAACAGCTGGCCAACGGCCTGGCCCTCGGTGCTCTCTATGGCCTCATCGCCATCGGGTACACCATGGTCTACGGCATCGTCCAGCTCATCAACTTCGCCCACGGCGAGATCTTCATGATCGGGGGCTTCGGCGCCCTCACCACCTACACCGCTCTGCCGAGCGGAACGTCCCTGCTGGTGGCGATACCGCTCATGATCGTCGGTGGCGCGATAGCCTCCGTGGCCGTCGCCACCGCCGCCGAGCGGTTCGCCTACCGCCCGCTGCGCAGCGCGCCGCGGCTGGCGCCGCTCATCACCGCGATCGGTCTGTCGATCGCGCTCCAGCAGCTGGTCTGGCAGTTCTACCCGGACGCCAAGAAGGCCGTCAGCTTCCCCGAGTTCAAGGGTGAGGCCTTCCAGCTCCTCGACAACCTGCAGATCCAGCGCGCCGACGCCTTCGTGCTCGTCCTCGCGCCGCTGTGCATGCTCGCCCTCGGCGTCTTCGTCTCCAAGAGCCGCAGCGGCCGGGCCATGCAGGCCACCGCGCAGGACCCGGACACCGCGAAGCTGATGGGCATCAACACCGACCGCATCATCGTGATGGCCTTCGCCATCGGTGCCGCGTTCGCCGCCGTCGCCGCCGTCGCCTACGGCCTCGACAAGGGCCAGATCGGCTTCGAGATGGGCTTCATCCTCGGTCTCAAGGCGTTCACCGCGGCCGTCCTCGGCGGCATCGGCAACATCTACGGCGCCATGATCGGCGGCGTGGTCCTCGGCATCGCCGAGTCCCTCTCGATCGCCTACATCGAGGACATCCCCGGCATGCAGCAGCTCGGCGGCGGTGCCTGGTCCAACGTGTGGGCCTTCGTCCTCCTCATCGTCGTCCTCCTCGTGCGGCCCCAGGGCCTGCTCGGCGAGCGCGTCGCGGACAGGGCGTGAGCGGCATGAGCGAGAACCTCACCAAGACCGAAGCGGCCGAGGCCGGGGCCCCGGCCACCGGCAAGCCCTCCGGCCTGCTGTGGACGGCCGTCGGCGGCAGCGTCGCGACCGCCGTCAGCGCCTTCCTCGCCTGGACGTGGACCCCCGCCTTCCCCGGCAACCTCACGATCTACGGCAACCCCGCCCCGCTCCAGCTGCTCACGCTCGTCGGAGCCGTCCTCACCGCCGCCTACGCGCTCTCCGCGCTGGGCGTCAAGGGACTGCGCTGGCTCACCCCGGCCGGCTCCCGCAAGGCGCTGTGGATCGTGGCCCTGGGCACCTTCGCCACCACCCTGTTCACGGCTCTCGCGATCGTCGTCGAGCTGGGCGCCCTGGTGGACCTGGAGCCCGGCGCCGGCGTCGCCGTCCTCGCCTCGGCCGTCCCGGCGTTCGCCGCGTACCGGCTGCCGGACGACACCCGCAAGCCGGCCCGCGCCAAGGCCCTCCCCTCCTGGGCCGAGGTCCTGATCATCGTCGCCGTCTTCGCCCTGGGCCTCTTCGTGGTCACCTTCGGCATCGACACCGACGACTCGGAGCCGCAGCTCTTCATCGCGTACCTGATCCTGGTCGGCTTCTCCGCCACCGCGCTGATCAAGTCCGGTGTCACCGGGCGGCTTTCGCAGATGACGGCGCGCAACCGCCAGGTGACGGTCACGGCCAGCCTGGTCATGGCGATCGCCTTCCCGTTCATCCAGCAGAGCGGCGACACGTACACGCTGATCGCGGTCAACATCCTGATCTTCGCGACCGTCGCCCTCGGCCTGAACATCGTCGTCGGTCTCGCGGGTCTGCTCGACCTCGGTTACGTCGCCTTCCTCGGCGTCGGCGCGTACACCGCGGCCCTGGTCTCCGGTGCCACCTCCTCCGCCTTCGGAGTCCAGTTCCCGTTCTGGGCCGCGGCCCTGACCGGCATGGCCGCCTCGCTGGTCTTCGGCGTCGTCATCGGCGCGCCGACCCTGCGGCTGCGCGGCGACTACCTCGCCATCGTGACCCTCGGCTTCGGTGAGATCTTCCGCATCGCCATGGGCAACCTGGACGGCACCTCCGGCCCGAAGATCACCAACGGTCCGAACGGCATCCCGAACATCCCGCAGCTGGAGTTCTTCGGCTACAACTTCGGCGAGCCGCACACCGTCCTCGGTGTCGAGCTCGGCGCGTACGCCAACTACTACCTGCTGATGATCCTCGTCATGGTGATCGTCATCGTGGTCTTCTCCCGCGCCGGCAACAGCCGCATCGGCCGGGCCTGGGTCGCCATCCGCGAGGACGAGACCGCCGCCACCGCCATGGGCATCAACGGCTTCCGGGTCAAGCTGGTCGCCTTCGCCCTCGGCGCGGCCCTGGCCGGCCTCGCCGGCACGGTCCAGGCGCACGTCAACACCACGGTGGTGCCGGAGAACTACGTCTTCGCCGGCCCCGTGCCGCCGAACTCCGCCTTCCTGCTCGCGGCCGTCATCCTCGGCGGCATGGGCACGATCAGCGGTCCGATCGTGGGCTCCGCGCTGCTCTTCCTGATCCCGGCCAAGCTGTCCTTCCTCCAGGACTACCAGCTGCTCGGCTTCGGCATCGCCCTGATCCTGCTGATGCGCTTCCGCCCCGAGGGCCTGATCGCCAACAAGCGCGCCAAGCTGGAATTCCACGAGAACGACGAGCAGCCCGACGTACCGGAGCAGCGACAGCCCGTGGACGCGGAGTCCGGCGTCGGTACGGCGAAGGCGGGGGCGTGAACGCCATGACGACCACCACCGAGACCGGCACCGGCACGACCGCGACGGCGGCCGCCGTCCTCGAGGCGCGCGGGGTCACCATGCGCTTCGGCGGTCTGACCGCCGTCCGCGAGGTCGACCTGACCGTCCGCCAGGGCGAGATCGTCGGCCTCATCGGCCCCAACGGAGCCGGCAAGACCACCTTCTTCAACTGCCTGACCGGCCTGTACGTCCCGACCGAGGGCCAGGTCAGCTACAAGGGGACGGTCCTGCCGCCCAAGCCGCACCTGGTCACCCAGGCCGGCATCGCCCGTACCTTCCAGAACATCCGCCTCTTCTCCAACATGACGGTCCTGGAGAACGTCCTCGTCGGACGCCACACCCGGACCAAGGAGGGCCTGTGGTCCGCGCTGCTGCGCGGCCCCGGCTTCAAGCGGGCGGAGGCGGCCTCCCGCGCCCGGGCCATGGAACTCCTGGAGTTCGTCGGCCTGGCCGCCAAGGCCGAGCACCTCGCGCGCAACCTGCCCTACGGCGAGCAGCGCAAGCTGGAGATCGCCCGCGCGCTCGCCAGCGACCCCGGTCTGCTGCTGCTCGACGAGCCGACGGCCGGCATGAACCAGGCCGAGACCCGCACCACCGAGGAGCTGGTCTTCGCGATCCGCGACCTCGGCATCGCGGTCCTGGTCATCGAGCACGACATGAAGTTCATCTTCAACCTGTGCGACCGGGTCGCGGTCCTCGTCCAGGGCGAGAAGCTGGTCGAGGGCACCTCCGAGGTCGTCCAGGGCGACGAGCGGGTCGTCGCCGCCTACCTGGGCACGCCGTTCGAGGGCGCGCCGGGCGCGGAGGAGGCCGCCGAGGTCGAGGCCGCCGAGGCGGCGGCCGGGGCGGGATCCGAGTCCGAGCCGGAGGCCGCCACCGAGGAGGACGCCGCCGAGGAGGCCGCGGACGCCGAGGAGGCTCCCGAGGCCGCGGACGCCGAGGAGGCTGCCGAGACCGCCGACGCCGACGCCGAGGAGCCTGCCGAGGCCGCCGACGCCGACGCCGAGGCTTCGGAGGACGACGCCCCCGCCGGCGACGCCGCTCCGGCCGGGACCCCCGCGTCGCAGGACGCGGACAGCACCACCGAAGGAGACTCCAAGTGACCGCACTTCTGGAGGTCGAGGACCTCAGGGTCGCCTACGGCAAGATCGAGGCCGTCAAGGGCATCTCCTTCTCCGTCGAGGCGGGCCAGGTCGTCGCCCTGATCGGCACCAACGGCGCCGGCAAGACCACGACCCTGCGCACGCTGTCCGGTCTGCTCAAGCCCTCCGGCGGCAGGATCACCTTCGACGGCCGGCCGCTCAACGGCATCCCGGCCCACAAGGTCGTCTCGCTGGGCCTCGCCCACTCCCCCGAGGGACGGCACATCTTCCCCCGGCTGAGCATCGCCGAGAACCTCCAGCTGGGCGCGTTCCTGCGCAGCGACAAGGACGGCATCGAGCGGGACATCCAGAAGGCCTACGACCTCTTCCCGATCCTGGGCGAGCGTCGCAAGCAGGCCGCGGGCACCCTCTCCGGCGGTGAGCAGCAGATGCTGGCGATGGGCCGGGCGCTGATGTCCCAGCCGAAGCTGCTGATGCTGGACGAGCCCTCGATGGGCCTCTCCCCGATCATGATGCAGAAGATCATGGAGACCATCGCGGCGCTGAAGGCCGAGGGCATGACGATCCTGCTCATCGAGCAGAACGCGCAGGCCGCCCTCTCCCTCGCGGACTACGGGTACGTGATGGAGGTCGGCACGGTGAAGCTGTCCGGCACCGGCCGCGACCTGCTCGTCAACGACGACGTGCGCAAGACGTACCTCGGCGAGGAGTAGGCACCACGGACGAAGGCCCGCCCCACGACGACGTGGGGCGGGCCTTCCTCGCGTGTACGGGGCGGACTACTGCTCCTTGGCCTTCGCGGCCTTCTTCTCCTCGGCGTCCTCGATGACCGCCTCGGCGACCTGCTGCATCGACATGCGGCGGTCCATGGAGGTCTTCTGGATCCAGCGGAAGGCGGCCGGCTCGGTGAGCCCGTACTGGGTCTGGAGGACCGACTTGGCGCGGTCCACCAGCTTGCGGGTCTCCAGGCGCTGGGAGAGGTCGGCGACCTCCTGCTCCAGGGCGCGCAGCTCGGCGAAGCGGGAGACGGCCATCTCGATGGCGGGCACCACGTCGCTCTTGCTGAACGGCTTGACCAGGTACGCCATGGCGCCGGCGTCCCGGGCGCGCTCGACGAGCTCGCGCTGGGAGAAGGCGGTGAGCATGAGGACCGGGGCGATGGACTCGCCGGCGATCTTCTCGGCCGCGGAGATGCCGTCGAGGACGGGCATCTTCACGTCGAGGATGACGAGGTCGGGGCGGTGCTCGCGGGCGAGCTCCACGGCCGTGGCGCCGTCGCCCGCCTCGCCGACGACGGTGTAGCCCTCCTCCTCCAGCATCTCCTTGAGGTCCATGCGGATGAGGGCCTCGTCCTCGGCGATGACGACGCGGGTCGTCAGCGGCGGGACGTGCGACGTGTCGTCGTCGGCGGCGGGCTGGGGCGACTCGGGGGCGGTCACGCGGGCTCCTCGTTCAAGGCCTCGTTCGCAGGGTGATCGAGGCGGATACAGCTCTCCATGAGCCTACCCACCTCCTGTAAGGTAGGGGCACGGCGGGTGACCGCCTCCCTTCGTTTCGAAGGATGCCCCGGTAGCCCAGCGGTAGAGGCAATGGTCTCAAACACCATCTAGCGTGGGTTCGAATCCCACCCGGGGTACATTAACGCGATTTCCAAGGTCACGCCCCGACTGCGGCTTCCGGGGGACCTTCACTCCGCCGGGGGTTCCCCGATGTGGTGGACCCGGACGAGGTTGGTCGAGCCCGGCACACCGGGCGGGGAGCCGGCCGTGATGACCACGATGTCCCCCTTCTCGCAGCGCCCGATCCGCAGCAGCTCCTCGTCGACCTGCGCCACCATCGCGTCGGTGGAGTCCACGTGCGGGCCGAGGAAGGTCTCGACGCCCCAGGTGAGGTTGAGCTGGGAGCGGGTCGCCGGGTCGGGCGTGAAGGCGAGCAGCGGAATCGGCGAGCGGTAGCGGGAGAGCCGCTTCACGGTGTCCCCCGACTGCGTGAACGCGACCAGGAACTTGGCCCCGAGGAAGTCCCCGATCTCGGCGGCGGCCCGGGCCACCGCGCCGCCCTGGGTGCGGGGCTTGCTGCGCTCGGTCAGCGACGGCAGGCCCTTGGCGAGGACGTCCTCCTCGGCCGCCTCGACGATCCGGCTCATCGTGCGCACGGTCTCGACCGGGTACTTGCCCACGCTGGTCTCGCCGGAGAGCATCACCGCGTCGGTGCCGTCGATGACGGCGTTGGCGACGTCGGAGGCCTCGGCGCGGGTCGGCCGGGAGTTGTCGATCATCGAGTCGAGCATCTGGGTCGCGACGATGACCGGCTTGGCGTTCCGCTTGGCCAGCTTGACGGCCCGCTTCTGGACGATCGGCACCTGCTCCAGGGGCATCTCCACGCCCAGGTCGCCACGGGCCACCATGATGCCGTCGAAGGCGGCGACGATGTCCTCGATGTTCTCGACGGCCTGCGGCTTCTCGATCTTGGCGATGACCGGGACCCGGCGGTCCTCCTCGTCCATGATCCGGTGGACGTCCTCGATGTCCCGGCCGCTGCGGACGAAGGAGAGGGCGATGACGTCGGCGCCGACGCGCAGGGCCCAGCGCAGGTCCTCGATGTCCTTCTCGGAGAGGGCGGGGACGGAGACCGCGACCCCGGGCAGGTTGAGCCCCTTGTTGTCGGAGACCATGCCGCCCTCGACGACCCGGGTGTTGACCCGGGGCCCCTCGACGGAGACGACCTCCAGGGTGACCCGGCCGTCGTCGACGAGGATGCGCTCACCGGAGGTGACGTCCTCGGCGAGGCCGGCGTAGGTGGTGCCGCAGCAGTGGCGGTCGCCCTCCATCGGCTCGATGGTGATGGCGAACTCGTCGCCGCGTTCAAGGAGTACGGGGCCCTCGCGGAATCGGCCGAGACGAATCTTCGGGCCTTGAAGGTCGGCGAGGACGCCGACGCTGCGGCCCGTCTCCTCGGATGCCTTGCGAACGCGCTGGTAGCGCTCCTCGTGCTCGGCGTAGGAGCCGTGGCTGAGGTTGAGACGGGCCACGTCCATCCCGGCTTCGACCAATGCCTTGATCTGGTCGTATGTTTCGGTGGCGGGCCCCAGGGTACAAACGATTTTTGCTCGGCGCATGAGGCGAGCCTAGGGCTTACCGGCGGGTAGCGAATGGGCCGGGCATGACTACTCAACAACCTTTCAGTGAAAGGTTGTTGACAAGTCTTGAATCTGTGCGAACGCCTGCTCTGATGAGCGATTTCCGCGGTCGGGGACCGGATGTCTCAGAGTGGGGGCGGGGCCATCGTGAACCGCGCGGCGACCTCGGCGGTGACCGTCTGCCGCTGCGGTTCGAGCTCCATCGGCGCCGGCGCGTCCACCGCCTCCGCGGCGAACGCCATCCGCGCCCCGCCCATCGGCGCGTGGCCACCGCCCTGCCCGAGCCCGGTGTCGGAGAGTTCGAGCAACGCCACCAGCGAGGAGCCCAGCGCCTCCGCGTACTCGCGCGCCCGGCGCACCGCCTCCCGCACGGCCTGCCGGCGGGCCTCGGCGTACGCCGGGGAGTCCGGGCGCAGCGCCCACCACGGGCCGTCCACCCGGGTCCACTCCAGATCGGCGAGGCGGGTGGTCAGCTCGCCGAGGGCGGTGAAGTCGGTCAGCTCCGCCGACAGGTGCACCCAGCCCTGGTAGCCGCGCACCCGCTCGCCGCGCCCGTGCCGGGCGGGCTCCGGGCTGACCGAGAGGGCGCCCGTCTCCAGCTTGGCGACGGCCTCCCCGTACGACTTGACCAGGGCGATCGCCTCGGCGTTGCGGCTCGTCAGGGCGGCCAGGACCGTGGAGCGGTCGGTGCCCCGGGCGCGTACCGAGACCCCGATCCTGGCGAGTTCCGGATCGACCTCCAGGCGGCCTTCGCCACGGACCGTCACCTGGGGTGCCTCGGGGGTGGGCTGCTGCTGTGTCATACCGAACACTTTCCCACTCCGTAACCCGAAAGGTCTGTTGCGACCGTGCGGTCTGAGCCAGAATCTACGCGCGTTGTGCGCCACGGTCGGCGCCTTCGCCACAGAACCACAAGGGGAGAAACACACATGCCGCTGAACCGCAGGACGTTCCTGGAGCGCTCGGCCGCCGCCGGGGCCGGAGTGGCCCTCGCCGGTGCCGTCGCCGTTCCCGCCGAGGCCCACGACGGAGCCCCCGGCCACGGCCGCCCGCGTCCGCAGAAGCGGTACTCCTTCACCGTGATGGGCACCACCGACCTGCACGGGAACGTCTTCAACTGGGACTACTTCACCGACGCGGAGTTCGACGACAAGGCCCACAACGACGTCGGCCTGGCCAAGATCTCCACCCTGGTCGAGCAGGTCCGCGAGGAGAAGGGGCGCTGCAACACCCTCCTCATCGACGCCGGTGACACCATCCAGGGCACCCAGCTGTCGTACTACTACGCCAAGGTCGACCCCATCACCAAGGCCGGCGGCCCGGTCCACCCGATGGCGCAGGCCATGAACGCCATCGGCTACGACGCCGCCGCACTCGGCAACCACGAGTTCAACTACGGCATCCCGGTGCTGCGCAAGTTCCAGGACCAGCTCGACTTCCCGCTGCTCGGCGCCAACGCGCTCGACGCGAAGACCCTGCGCCCGGCCTTCCCGCCGTACAGCATCCACCGGCTGCGCACCCCGCACGGGCGGGACGTCAAGGTCGCGGTGCTCGGCCTGACCAACCCGGGCATCGCCATCTGGGACAAGGCCAACGTCAGCGGCAAGATGGTCTTCCCCGGCCTTGAGGAGCAGGCCGCCAAGTGGGTGCCGAAGCTGCGCTCGCTCGGCGCCGACGTGGTCGTCGTCTCGGCGCACTCCGGCTCCAGCGGCACCTCCTCGTACGGCGACCAGCTCCCGTACGTCGAGAACGCGGCCGGGCTCGTCGCCGAGCAGGTCCCCGGCATCGACGCGATCCTCGTCGGGCACGCGCACACCGAGATCCCCGAGTACCGGATCAAGAACAAGGCGACCGGCAAGGACGTCGTCCTGTCCGAGCCGCTCAAGTGGGGCCAGCGCCTGACCCTCTTCGACTTCGACCTGGTGTGGGAGAAGGGCCGCTGGACCGTCGAGAAGGTCGGCGCGAAGGTGCTCAACTCCAACACGGTCCCCGAGGACCCGGAGATCACCGGGCTGCTCGCCGACGAGCACAAGAAGGTCGTCGCGTACGTCAACCAGGTCATCGGCACCTCCACCGCCGCCATGACCACCGCCGACGCGCCGTGGAAGGACGAGCCGATCATCGACCTGATCAACGTCGTCCAGGCCGAGACGGTGAAGGCGGCCCTGGCCGGCGGCGCCCACGCGAACCTGCCGGTGCTCTCCCAGGCCTCCTGCTTCTCCCGCACGGCCCGCATCCCGGCCGGCGCCATCTCCATCAAGGACGCCGCCGGGCTCTACCCCTTCGAGAACACCCTGGAGGCCCGACTGATGACGGGCGCCCAGCTGAAGGAGTACCTGGAGTACTCGGCGAAGTACTACGTCCAGACCCCGGCGGGCGCGCCCGTCGACACCGCGAAGCTCACCAACGCGGACAACACCCCGGACTACAACTACGACGCCGTGTCCGGGCTGACGTACGACATCGACATCGCCAAGCCGGTGGGGCAGCGGATCGCGAACCTGCGGTTCCAGGGCCAGGCGCTCGACCCGGCCGCGCAGTTCGTGCTCGCGGTGAACAACTACCGGGCCAGCGGCGGCGGCGCCTTCCCGCACGTGGCCAAGGCCCAGCAGCTGTGGGCGAACTCGGACGAGATCCGCAACACCATCATCCAGTGGGTGAAGGCCAAGGGCACGGTCGACCCGGCCCTGTTCGCCTCGGTGGACTGGAAGCTGACGCGCGACGGCGCGCCGGTGTTCTAGGACGGATCCCCACCGGGTCCCGCCCGGTGACTCACACGTTCTGCGTGAGAGGCGTCAGCTTCTGGCCCTGGGCCGGAATGCTCGGCGCCTCTCGCGCGTCCAGGCCGAAGGTGGTGAAGGCGGTGCGGCGGGGCAGCGGGTACGGCTCCTTGCCGGTGACCGCGTTGAGGATGACGGCGCTGCGCCAGGCGGCGAGCCCCAGGTCGGGGGCGCCGACGCCGTGGGTGTGCTTCTCCGCGTTCTGGACGTAGACCGAGCCGGTGACCGAGTCGTCGAGCACCAGCCGGTACGCGCTGTCGATCCGGGGCCGGCCGGCGGAGTCGTGCCGCAGGTACGGGTCGAGGCCGGCGAGCATCCGGTCGACCGGGCGCTCGCGGTAGCCGGTCGCCAGGACCACGGCGTCGGTGGTGAGCCGGGAGCGGGTGTTCTGCTGGGCGTGCTCCAGATGGAGCTCGACCTTGGTGGTGGCCACCCGGCCGGCCGTGCGGACCCGGACCCCCGGGGTGAGGACGGCGTCCGGCCAGCCGCCGTGCAGGGTGCGCCGGTAGAGCTCGTCGTGGATGGCGGCGATGGTGTCGGCGTCGATGCCCTTGTGCAACTGCCACTGGCGGGGCACCAGTTCGCCGCGCACCGGTTCGGGCAGGGAGTGGAAGTAGCGGGTGTAGTCGGGGGTGAAGTGCTCCAGGCCCAGCTTGGAGTACTCCATGGGGGCGAAGGCCTCGCTGCGGGCCAGCCAGTGCAGCCTCTCGGCCCCCTCGGGGCGGGCGCGCAGCAGGTCGAGGAAGACCTCGGCGCCCGACTGGCCGGAGCCGATGACGGTGACGTGCCCGGCGGCGAGCAGGGACTCGCGGTGGGTCAGGTAGTCGGCGGAGTGGATCACGGGCACGCCGGGGGCGTCGGCGAGCGGGCGCAGCGGCTCGGGGACGTACGGCTCGGTGCCGACGCCGAGGACGACGTTGCGGGTGTACGCGCGGCCCAGCGCCTCGGCCTCGCCGTCGGCGTCCAGCTGGGTGAAGTCGACCTCGAACAGGCGCCGTTCGGGGTTCCAGCGGACGGAGTCGACCTGGTGTCCGAAGTGGAGCCCGGGGACCAGGCCGCTGACCCAGCGGCAGTAGGCGTCGTACTCGGCGCGCTGGATGTGGAACTTCTCGGCGAAGTAGAAGGGGAAGAGCCGGTCGCGGCTCCGGAGGTAGTTCAGGAAGCTCCACGGGCTGGCCGGGTCGGCGAGGGTCACCAGGTCGGCCAGGAAGGGGACCTGGAGCGTGGCGCCCTCGATGAGCAGGCCGGGGTGCCAGTGGAAGGCGGGCCGCTGCTCGAAGAAGGCGGTGGCGAGGCCGCCGGGCACGCCTTGGGCGAGCGCGGCGAGGGAGAGGTTGAACGGGCCGATGCCGACGCCCACCAGGTCGTGCGGACGGTCGAGGTCGTGCTGGGGGGTGCTGCCGGTCATCGGTCGGTGCCGCCTTCCACGAGGGAGATGATCTGTGCCAGGTCGCCGGGGGTGGCGTGGGGGTTGAGCAGGGTGGCCTTGAGCCAGAGCCGCCCGTCGGCCGCGGCCCGGCCGAGGACCGCGCGGCCCTCGGCGAGCAGGGTGCGGCGGATCCCGGCGACGGTGTCGTCGGGAGCGTCGTACGGCCGGAACAGGACGGTCGTGAGGGTGGGCCGGGCGTACAGCTCCAGGCCCGGGGCCTTCTCGACCCGTTCGGCCAGGTCCTCGGCGAGCGCCATGCAGGCGTCGACGAGGGCACCGAGCCCCGAGCGGCCGAGGGCGCGCAGGGTGACGGCGGTCTTGAGGACGTCGGGCCGCCGGGTGGTGCGCAGCGAACGCCCGAGGAGGTCGGGCAGCCCGGCGTCGGTGTCGTCGTCGGCGTTCAGGTAGTCGGCGCTGTGTCCGAGGACGGCGAGGTCCTCGGCGTCCCGGACGGCGAGCAGCCCGGCGGCGGCCGGCTGCCAGCCCAGTTTGTGCAGGTCGACGGTGACCGTACGGGCCCGGTCGAGACCGGCGAGGAGCGGGCGGTGCCGGTCGCTGAAGAGGAGCGGGCCGCCGTAGGCCGCGTCCACGTGGAGGTCCGCGTCGCCGTGCGTGGCGCAGAGCTCGGCGATCTCCGGGAGCGGGTCGATCAGTCCGGCGTCGGTGGTGCCGGCGGTGGCGGCGACCAGCAGCGGCCCGGGGAGCTCGGTGAGCGCCCGCGCCAGGGCGACCGGGTCCATGGTGCCGTTCGGGGCCGGCACGAGGACCGGCTCGGGCAGGCCGAGGAGCCAGGCGGCGCGGCGGAAGGAGTGGTGGGCGTTGGCTCCGACGAGGGTCTGCACGGTGCCGCCGCGTTCCCGCGCGAGGAGCAGGGCCAGCTGGTTGGACTCGGTGCCGCCGGTGGTGACCAGGGCGTCCGGGCGAGGTGCGGCGGGGAACGCCTCGGCGGCGAGGGCGGCCGTGACCAGCTCTTCGAGCACGGAGGCGGCGGGGGCCTGGTCCCAGGAGTCCAGGGAGGGGTTCAGCACGGAGGCCGCGAGGTCGGCGGCGGCCGCGAGGGCGAGCGGTGGGGTGTGCAGGTGCGCCGCGCACAGCGGGTGCGCGGGGTCGGCGGCGCCGGCGGCGACCGCCCGTACGACGCCGAACAGGGCCTCGGCGGCCCCGTCCCCGCTCTCCGGCAGCGCCTCCCCCAGCGCCTCCCGCACCTGATGGGCCACCGCCCGCGGTCCGCCGGCCGGGAGGGGGCCGCCGCGGTCCTCCGCTCCGGCGCGGAGGGCGTCGAGGACGGTGTCGAGAAGTGGACGGAGCTGTTCGGGGCCGGGGGCGCCTCCGGCGAGGGGTGCGGCACGCATGGACGACAGGGTGCCGGGGGTTCTGGTGGTTTGTCCGGAGAGTCGGGTGCTGTGACCCGAACGGGGGACGGACGACCGGGCCTTCGCCCCGTGGAGCGGAGCGAAGGCCCAGGATGGAGCGGGTTCTGGGCCGGGCCCGGAGAGTCCCGCCCGGCCCTACTCCGCGGACGCGGCCCGGTCGCGCACCCTCAGGGCCCGGCGCAGGTCGTCGACCTGGTCGACCAGCTTGCGGTGGAGGGACGGGATCGCCTTGTCCTCGGCGAGGTGGCGGTCGCCCAGGGCGAGGGAGTCGGCGTCGACCGCGTCGGCGGGGAAGGCCCAGCGGCCGGCGGCTTCGGCGATGGCCGGGCCCCGGCGGTCGGCGAGGGCGAGGGCGGCCGGGTAGAAGCGGGCCACGTAGGGGTGGAGCAGCTCGGCCTGTTCGGGCTTCCAGAAGCCCTGGGCGGTGGCCGTGAACAGGTAGTTGGACAGGTCGTCGGAGTCGAACATGGACGCCCAGGCGGCGGCCTTGGCCTGCTCCGTCGGCAGGGCGGCGCGACAGCGGGCGGCGCCCTCCTGGCCGGTGGCGCTGGGGTCGCGGTCGAGTTCGGCGGCGATGGCGGCCTCGTCGGTGGCGCCGAGGACGGCGAGGCGGGCCAGGATGCGCCAGCGGAGCTCGGGGTCGAGCTCGGGGCCGCCGTGGACGGTGCCGTCGGCGAGCCAGGAGGCGATCTTGTCGGGAGTGGTGGCGCTGTCGATGGAGGTGCGGACGGCGGTGAGGCGCAGGCCGGGCGCGTCGCCGTCCTCGGTGCGGCGCATCAGGTCGCGGGCGATCCCGCCGATCGTGGCGAGGGCGGCGGGCCGGTCGGCGGCGGAGACGTACCGGTCGGCGATCTGGCCGCGGGCGAAGCCCAGGACGCCCTGGACGACGGCGAGTTCGGTCTCCTCGGGGAGGTGCGCGCGGGCGGTCTCCAGGTAGGCGGCGGGCTCCAGTTCGCCGTCGCGGACCATGTCGCGGAGCGCGTTCCAGACGACGGCGCGGGTGAGGCCGTCGGGGATGCGGGAGAGGCCGCGCAGCACGGTCTCCTCCGACACCCCGTCGAAGCGGATCTTGGCGTAGGAGAGGTCGCCCTCGTTGAGGACGACGAGCGCGGGCCGCGGGCCGGCGAGTTCGAGCGGGGCGGCCTGGGGGACGTCGAGGTCGTGCCGGGAGCGGAGCACCGGCGCGCCGGCGGCGTCGAGGTCGTACACGCCGACGGCGATGCGGTGCGGGCGGCTGCCCTCGCGGTCGACGGTGAGCCGCCACCGCGTGCCCTCGCCCTCGACGCGCGGGGTGAGGACGTCGACGCCGGTGGTGCGCAGCCACTGCTCGGCCCAGCCGTGGACGTCGCGGTCGGTGGCGGCGGCGAGGTTGTCGATGAAGTCGGCGAGGGTCGCGTTGCCGAACTTGTGGCGCTTGAAGTGGATGTTGATGCCGGCGAGGAAGTCCTTCTCGCCCATCCACGCGACGAGCTGGCGCAGCGCGGAGGCGCCCTTGGCGTAGGAGATGCCGTCGAAGTTGAGGAGGGCGGAGGCGGTGTCGGGGACGGCGTCCGGGTCGGGGGCGACGGGGTGGGTGGAGGGCCGCTGGTCGGCTTCGTAGCCCCAGGCCTTGCGGGTCGCGCCGAAGTCGATCCAGGTGTCGGCGAAGCGGTCGGAGCAGGCCTCGTTGATGGTCTGGAAGCCCATGTACTCGGCGAAGGACTCGTTCAGCCAGATGTCGTCCCACCAGCGCAGGGTGACGAGGTCGCCGAACCACATGTGGGCCATCTCGTGGGCGATGACCATGGCGCGGGTCATCCGCTCGGTGTCGGTGACCGCGGAGCGGAACACGAACTCGTCGCGGAAGGTGACGAGTCCGGGGTTCTCCATGGCGCCCGGGTTGAACTCGGGGACGAAGGCCTGGTCGTACGAGTCGAAGGGGTACGGCTCGTCGAACTTCTCGTGGTACCGGTCGAAGCAGGCCTTGGTGATGTCGAGGATCTCGTCGGCGTCGGCGTCGAGGTGGGAGGCGAGCGAGCGGCGGCAGTGGATGCCGAAGGGCAGGCCGGCGTGCTCGGTACGGACGGAGTGCCAGGGGCCCGCGGCGACACAGACGAAGTAGGTGGAGAGCAGCTGGGTGGGGGCGGCGGTCCAGCGCCCGTCGGCGCCGCGCTCGGTGACGCCGTTGGACAGGACGGTCCAGCCCTCGGGGGCGGTGACGGCGATCTCGAAGACGGCCTTGAGGTCGGGCTGGTCGAAGGCGGCGAACACCCGCTGGATGTCCTCCATGAACAGCTGGGTGTAGACGTACGTCTCGCCGTCGGTGGGGTCGGTGAAGCGGTGCATGCCCTCGCCGGTGCGCGAGTAGCGCATGGTGGTGGCGATGCTCAGGGTGTGCTCGCCCTCGGTGAGGGTGAGCGGGAGGCGGTTGTCGTCGAGGGCGGCGGTGTCCAGGGGTTCGCCGTCGAGGACGGCGGAGTGCAGGGCTTCCGGCTTGAGCTCGACGAAGCTGGTCCCGGCGGCGCGGGCGGTGAACCGGATGAGACTGGTGGACTCGAAGGTCTCGTCGCCGGTGGTGAGGTCGAGCTCCACGGTGTAGCGGTGGACGTCGAGGAGCTGGGCACGGGTCTGCGCTTCGTCGCGCGTCAGTACGGACATGGGGGCCATGCTGCCTGATGGCCCCCCGGCCCGGCAGGGGGGTTCGCGATCAGGGCCGGTCGAATGCCTCGGACAGGCCCTCGCGACGGGGGTACGGCCACGGGCCCTAGGCCAGGCCCGCGCCGTCCAGGTGGGCGAAGGCCGCCGAGATCCGGGGCCGGTCGTATCCGGCGGGTCCCTTGGCGCCGCTGGAGAGCAGGGCGTGCAGCAGGAGCCGGGCCTTGGCGGGGGCGAGCGGGCCGGCCGGGACGAGGCCGCGGTGCAGCAGGTCGTACTCGGAGCCGGGGCCGCGGTAGGTGTGCGAGAGGGTCGCGCCCGCGCCCGTACGGGAGGCGAGGACGACCGGGATGCGTTCGGCGAGCGCGGTGAGGGGTTCGACGAGGCCGGCGGGGACGTGGCCGGCGCCGAAGGCGGCGACGACGAGGCCGTCGTACCGGTCGGCGACGGCGTCGAGGAGTTCGCCGCGGTCGCCGAGGGAGAGGGTGAGCAGGGCCACCCGTACGGCGGGGTCGACGCTGAGCGCGCAGAGCCGGGACGGCACGGCGGGGCGGAGCAGGATCCGCGGCTCGCCCTCGACGACGGCGCCGAGGGGGCCCGCGCCGGGCGAGGTGAAGGTGGCGACGGAGGTGGTGTGCGCCTTGTGGGCGAAGCGGGCGGCGTGGATCTCGTCGGCGAGCACCACGAGGACGCCGAGGTCGCGGCAGCCGGGGTCGGCGGCGACGGCGAGCGCGGCGGCGAGGTTGGCGGGGCCGTCGGCGCCGGGCAGGTCGGGGCGGCGCATCGCGCCGGTGACGGCGATCGGCTGCTCGGTGGTGCAGAGCAGGTCGAGGAGGAAGGCGGTCTCCTCCAGGGTGTCGGTGCCCTGGACGACGACCGCGCCGGAGCCGGACGCGACGGTCGCCCGGACCTCGTCGGCGAGGGCCGCGAGGTCCTCGAAGGAGAGCGAGGAGCTGGGCACGCGGCGGAAGTCGCGGAGCTCCACCTCGACGCCCTCGGGCGCGACGCCGAGCTCGGCGAGCACCTCGGTACCCGTCATGCGGGCGGCGTCACCGCCTCGCGCGGAGATGGTGCCCCCCAGCGTGAATACGGTGACCCGCGCCATCAGCGTGCTCCGTCCGCGATCGTCTCGTGGTGGCGGATGACCTCCGCGATGATGAAGTTGAGCAGCTTCTCCGCGAAGGCCGGGTCCAGTTTCGCGCTCCCGGCGAGTTCCCGCAGCCGGGCGATCTGCCGGGCCTCCCGGGCCGGGTCGGCGGGCGGCAGCTCGTGCTCGGCCTTGAGGACGCCGACCTGCTGGGTGCACTTGAACCGCTCGGCGAGCATGTGGACGACGGCGGCGTCGATGTTGTCGATGCTCTCGCGCAGCCGGGTCAGCTCGGCGGTGACGGAGGGGTCGATGGCGCCGACGGTGCTCCGGGCTTCGCGGGCGTCGCCGCTCTCGTCGGACGCGCTGGTCTCACTGGTCTCGCTCATGAGGAGCGACCCTATCCGGATCGCGGCAGGATCGTCGGCGGGTGTTCGGGATCCGGAACGGTGGTGCTCCAGCCGCCGGGGACGGTCCTGCCCTGTTGTTCGCGGAAGCGGATCGGGGCGGTGCCGACGCGGCGGGTGAAGAGCCGGGAGAAGTAGGCGGGGTCGTCGTAGCCGACCCGGCGGGCGACGGCGGCGACCGGGAGGTCGGTGCCGGCGAGGAGTTCCTTGGCGCGGCCGAGGCGGACGGTGAGCAGGTAGTCCTTGGGGCTGCACCCGGCGGCGCGGCGGACGGCGGTGCGCAGCTCGGCGGCGGTCATGCCGTGCCGGGCGGCGTGTTCGGCGACGGTGAGGCGGCCGAAGGCGTCGCGGGCGAGGGCGGTGAGGACGGGGTCGCCGTCGGCGTTGGTGTCGGCGCGGGAGCGGCGCAGGGCGACGAGGAGTTCGTGGACGGCGGCGCCGGTCTCGACCTCCAGGAAGGGGTTGCCGGGGCGGGCGGCGCGGGCGATGCGGCCGACGGCGGCGCGGGCCGGTGCGGCGTCGGCGAGGGGGACGACGGGCCGGTCGGGTTCGATGTAGCCGAGCTCGGTGTAGGTGGCGGTGGCGGGCCCGGTGAAGTCGACGAAGGACTCGTCCCAGCCGGTGCCGGGGTCGGCGCCGTAGTGGTGGGGCACGCCGGGGGTGAGCCAGATGACGGCGGGGGCGGTGACGGTGGTGCGGCGCCCGTCGGGGCCCCGGTACCAGCCGCCGCCCGAGCTGACGAGGACGGCGACGTGGTGGTCGAGGGTGCGCGGGCCGACGACGGGCAGCGTGCCGTGCTGGAGTCCGACGCCGAGGCAGACCAGTCCGAGGCGGTGGTGGACGGGTCCGGGCGTGAAGTAGCGCATCCAGGTGTGGTACATCGCGCGGCAGCCTCCTCAGCGCCCGTCGAAGGGTCCAAACTGCGACGATCTTTGTCCATGGACCGGTCCGCCGCCAGAGGGTGAAGGTGAGGCGCATGAGCGAGTTCGTGGTGGGTGACGAGGCCTTTCTTCTCGACGGACGGCCGGTGCGGCTGCTTTCGGGGGCGCTGCACTACTTCCGGGTGCACGAGGAGCAGTGGGCGCACCGGCTCGGGATGCTGCGGGCGATGGGCCTCAACTGCGTCGAGACGTACGTGCCGTGGAACCTGTACGAGCCGGAGCCCGGCCGCTACGGCGACGTGGACGCGCTGGGGCGTTTCCTGGACGCGGTGGCGGACGCGGGGATGTGGGCGATCGTGCGCCCCGGCCCGTACATCTGCGCCGAGTGGGAGAACGGCGGCCTGCCGCACTGGCTGACCGGGCCGCTCGGGCGGCGGGTGCGCACGGACGACGCGGAGTACCTGGCGCACGTGGAGCGCTGGTTCCGGCGGCTGCTGCCGCAGGTGGTGGAGCGGCAGATCGGCCGGGGCGGTCCGGTGGTCCTGGTGCAGGTGGAGAACGAGTACGGCAGCTACGGCACCGACGCCGGCTATCTGCGGCGGGTCGCCGATCTGCTGCTCGCCTGCGGGGTGGAGGTGCCGCTGTTCACCTCGGACGGCCCGGAGGACCACATGCTGACGGGCGGTTCGGTGCCGGGGGTGCTCGCGACGGCGAACTTCGGCTCGGGCGCGCGGGAGGCGTTCGCGACGCTGCGGCGGCACCAGCCGGCGGGTCCGCTGATGTGCATGGAGTTCTGGTGCGGCTGGTTCGACCACTGGGGCACGGAGCACGTCGGGCGGGACGCGGCGGACGCGGCGGCGACGCTGCGGGAGATCCTGGAGTGCGGGGCGTCGGTGAACGTCTACATGGCGCACGGCGGGACCAGCTTCGCCGGATGGGCGGGGGCGAACCGGGCCGGGCGGCTGCACGAGGGGGCGCTGCGGCCGACGGTCACGTCCTACGACTACGACGCGCCGGTCGACGAGGCGGGGCTGCCGACGGAGAAGTTCTGGCGCTTCCGCGAGGTGCTCGCCGACTACGCGGAGGGGCCGCTGCCCGAGGTGCCGGAGCCGCCGGCGCGGATCGGGGCGCCCGCGGCCGCCGCGACGGAGGGCTGGGCGCCGCTCGCTGAGGTGCTGGCGGTGCTCGGCGACGCGGAGACGGTGTCCCCGACGCCGCCGACCTTCGAACAGCTGGGCGTGGACCGGGGCCTGGTCCACTACCGGGTCCAGGTGCCGGGCCCCCGGCAGCCGTACCCGCTGGCGGTCTCGGGGCTGCGCGACCGGGCCTCGGTGTACGTGGACGGGATCCTCGCCGGGGTGCTCGACACGGAGGAGGCGGTGCTGCCGGAGCCGGTGGCGGGGCCCGCGGTCGTCGAGCTGTGGGTGGAGTCGCTGGGCCGGGTCAACTACGGGCCCCGGCTCGCGGAGCCGAAGGGCGTCACGGGCGGCATCCGGCACGAGCGGCAGTACCTGCACGGGGTACGGGCCCGGGGCCTGCGGCTCGACGCCTTCGAGGCGGCGGCGGTGGACGAACTCCCGTTCGTCCCGGCCCCGCAGGACGCCGGCCCGGGCCTGCACCGCGGCACGGTGACGGTCCCCTCCCCCGGCGACGCGGCCCTGCGCCTGCCGGGCTGGACCCGCGGCTTCGTCTGGGTCAACGGCTTCTGCCTGGGCCGCTACTGGAACACCGGCCCCCAGGACGCGCTGTACGTCCCGGGCCCGGTGCTGCGGGAGGGCCCGAACGAGGTGTGGGTGCTGGAGCTGGAGGGCGGGGCGGGGGGCGCGGTGGAGCTGGTGTAGGTGGTGGGGGTGCGTGTGAAGGTGCCCGGGGCGCGAAGCCCCGGGCACCTTCACGTGCGGGTGTCCGACGGTCCGTCGATCCGTCGATCCGTCGATCCGTCGATCCGTCGATCCGTCGATCCGTCGATCCGTCGATCCGTCGATCCGTCGATCCGTCGATCCGCTACAGCGTGGCCGCGGCGGCCTTGATCGCGGAGGCGAAGGTCGAGACCTCGGTGTAGACGCCGGGGTAGCCGGCGCGGGCGCAGCCCTCGCCCCAGCTCACGATGCCGACCTGGACCCAGGCGTTGGTGTTGTCCTTGCGGAACATCGGGCCGCCGGAGTCACCCTGGCAGGTGTCGACGCCGCCCTGGCTGAACCCGGCGCAGATCTCCTCGGCGGGGACGAGGGAGCTGCCGTACGCGGCCTGGCAGGAGGCGTCCGAGACGAACGGGACGACCGCCTTGCGCAGGTAGCGCTGCTGGCCGCCGCCCTCGGTGGCGGCACCCCAGCCGGCCACGGTGAAGTCGCCGCTGTTGTACGCGGTGGTCTCGGCGATCTTCAGGTTGGGCAGGCTGCTGATCGGCGAGGCCAGCTTGATCAGGGCCCAGTCCTTGCCCTGGCCGTTGTAGCCGGGGGCCTGGTAGACCTTGGTCGACTTGACCTTGATGGCGCTGCTCGACTGGAGGTCGACGACTCCGGCGGTGGCCGTGATGCTCGTGTTGGCGCCGGAGCCGTTCACACAGTGCGCGGCGGTGAGGACGACCTGCGGGGTGATCAGGGAGCCGCCACAGCCCATGGAGAGCCTGACCATCCAGGGGAACTCGCCCTGGGCGGCGCGGACGCCGCCGACGACCGGCGCGGGCGCGGCCGAGGCGGTGGTGGGCTGGAGGCTGACGGCGGCGAGGACGACGGCGCCGGCCGCGGCGATTTTCTGCAGCGCGCGGACCAGACTGTGCTTCTGCATGCGACTGCCTTCTTTCATGGGGGGTTGATCTTGATGGCATGAGCCCGTCAAGAACGTGGTCCGGATTATGGACACCGCTTGACGGGAGCGACAAGAAGGCCTTTTCGGCCAGGCGGGGGACGCCCAGGGACACCGGCCACGCCGCCCGTACCCTGGACGGCAGGGGGTGGTCCGGGTTGCCGCACAGCGACGAAGTCTCCCGTGTCGTCCACGGGTTCCCGCACCTCGACACGGTCCGGGCGGCCATCCGCGCGCTCTACCGGCGCCTCTCCCCCGACGGCGTGCGGCGCTACGAGACGAGCCTCCCCGCCTCCGACGTCGCCGTCGCCGTCGAGGACCCGGCGGGCCTCCACCTCGGCGCGCAGGCCGTGGCCCGCGCCCTGGTCCGGCACCTGCGGCTGCCCGACGCCCGGATGGTGGTGAGCTTCCGCTCGATGGAACACGCGGCGGCCGTCGAACTGACGGCCGGTCCGGAGTACTTCGTCGAGCTCAACGAACGCTTCGCCCGCCCGGCCCACCGCCGGGACATCGGCGCCGCCCTCGCCCACGAGATCACCCATGTGCTGCTGCACCGCCTCGGGCTCGCCTTCCCCACGACGCCCGAGAACGAGATCCTCACCGACGTCGTCACCACCTACCTCGGCGCGGGCTGGCTGCTGCTCGACGCGTTCCGGCAGGACGGCATGTCCAGCCAGAAGCTGGGCTATCTGACGCCCGAGGAGTTCGGTTACGTCCTCGCCAAGCGGGCCGAGGTGTTCGGCGAGGACCCGTCGCCGTGGTTCACCAGCGCGGTGGCGTACGACGCGTGGGTACGGGGCCGGGAGGAGGCCGCCCGCGACTGGCGGCACCCGCCGCTCGCGGGCGCCGGCTGGGCCGCCCGGCGGCGCGCCCGGGCCGTCGGCGACGGCGTCTTCCCCTGCCCGGTGTGCGGACAGCGGCTGCGGGTGGCACCGGCCCGGGGCCGGGTGAGGGCCCGCTGCGGGGTGTGCGCCACCGTGCTGGAATGCGCGCCCTGACCGTACGTCAGGGAATGGATTTGCGCCGTTCGGGTGACTCGGGTGAGGGTCGGCGCATGAGCACGTTGTTCGAGGCGCTGTGGAACGGGGACGACGACGGGGTCGTACGGGCCCTGCGGGACGGGGCCGACCCCGAGACGCGGGAGGACGCCGAGACCGCGCTGTACCGCGCGGCCGTCGGCAACCAGCCGGTGGCGGTCCGGCTGCTGCTCGCCGCCGGGGCGGACCCGGCCCGGCGCGGCGGCGAGGACGACGCCGACCTGCCGCTGTGCGGAGCGGCCTGCGGCGGCCACACCGAGGTGGTGCGGGCGCTGCTGGCGGCGGGCGCGGACCCGGACCAGGAGGAGGGCTACGGCTTCACCGCGCTGGCCTGGGCGATCCGGCTCGGCCACACGGAGGTGGTGCGCGAACTGCTCGAAGCGGGCGCCGCCCCGGACCGGCCGGGGCCCGACGGGCTCGCCCCGCTGGTGGCCGCCGCCCGGCGCGGCTCCACCTCCTGCGTACGGGCACTGCTCGAACACGGCGCGGGAGGCCGGGCGGAGGCGCTCGACGAGGCCCGGCGGTGGATCGGCGCGGACATGGCGGCGGTGCTGCGGCGCGGGCTCGTGGAGGGCGGGGGCGTCGGCGACACCTACGAGGCGGTGGTGCGGCGGGTGCCCGAGGACGGCGGCGTCACCGTGATCGTCGAGCTGCTGCGCGAGGACGGCGCGCCGGCCCGCGGCGACGAACGCCAGACCGGCCACGCGGCCATCGCCACCCTCCTGGAGGGCGCCCTCGGCCTCCGCACCCCGCACGAGGAGCTCGCCGGGCGCGCCCTGCGCTGCGGCGACCCGGCGCGGGACGCCTGGACGACGGCGGTCGCCGCGCTCACCGCCCGCCCCGACGAGACCGTCGCCACGACCGCCACCACCTGGTGCGCCGCCCCCGACCCGCTCCGCCGCGCTCTGGGCGTCCAGGTCCTCGCCGCGCTGCCGGGCCGCACTGCACGGGCGCTGCCGGTGCTGCGCGGGCTGGCGGCGGAGGCGGCTGCCGGGCTGCGCGAGGCCGGCGCGGGCGCGGCCTTCCCCCGCGAGCCCGCCCTCTCCCTCGCGGTCGCGCTCGGGCAGTGCGCGGACGCGGGCGCCGTGCCCGGGCTGCTCGGCCTCGCCGGACACCCGGACGACGAGGTACGACGGCAGACGGCCGCCGCGCTGACCGGACTCGTGCCCGCGGGTCATGCCGAGGCGATGGACGCACTGGTCCGCCTGAGCCGGGACCACGCCCCCCGGGTGCGCGACTGGGCCACCCTGGCACTGGCCGAACTCCCCGACGACACCCCCGCCGTACGCGAGGCCCTCGCCGCACGACTCGCCGACCCGGACCCGGAAACGGCCGCCGAGGCCGCGCGGGGCCTGGCCATCCGTCAGGACCCGCGCGCCGTGGAGGCCCTGGCCCGCACCCTGGCGGACGGCGACCCGGAAGGCCCCGCCCGCGAGACGGCCCTGGCCGCCCTGGAACACGTGACGGACCCCCGGACCCGCACCCGCCTGGAGTGGACGGCACCGCGCGGACGGTGAGGAGGGGCGGAGGGGCAGCGGGGCAGCGATGAGACGGGCGGGGCGCGGCGGCGAGGTCGATGAGACAACGCGCAGCAGGCGACGAGGCGGCCCCGCGCCCGGCCCCGGCCCCGGCCCCGGCCCCGCCACCGACCCTCCCCTCCTCCTCCCCCGGCTGCTACCTTCCTCCCAGCACGCTCACCTAACAAGCGTTTGGTGGAAAGGTAGCTGATCCACATGCCCCTCTCACGACGCACCCTGCTGAGCACCGCCGGCGCCGCCGCGATCCTGGCGGCCACCGCCCCGCCCGCCCTGGCCGGGCCGCACCCCCGCACCGCGAACGCCATCCGGCAGGTCCCCCTCCAGGGCGCGGTCAACGTCCGTGACCTGGGCGGATACCTCACCTACGACGGGGCCCGGGTCCGGCACGGCCTGGTCTACCGGGGCGACCACCTCGGCAAGCTGACCGACGCCGACGTGGCCGTACTGGGCGACCTCGGCCTCGCCCGGGTGATCGACTTCCGGATCCCCCTCGAAGTCCAGTCCGACGGCTCGGACCGCCTGCCCCCCGGCACGGCCCTGGTCTCCCGCCCCGTCACCGACAACGGCCTGTACGGGCAACTGCTCGCCGCGATCGGCTCGCGCGACCCGGTCCGGCAGGAACAGATGCTCGGCGGCGGCCGGGCCGCGGCCTTCATGACCGAGGTGTACCGCACCTTCGTCACCAGCCCCGCCAACCGCGAACGCTTCGGCACGACCCTGCGCGAACTGGCCGCCCCGGGCACGGGCCCCCACCTCTACCACTGCACCTCGGGCAAGGACCGCACGGGCTGGACCAGCTGGCTGCTCCTCACCCTCCTCGGCGTACCGGAACGCGCGGCCACCGAGGACTACCTGGCCTCCAACACCTTCCGCGCCGCCAACGACGCCCGCGTCCGCGAGGGCCTCCGCCAGGCCGGCCTGATGCAGAACCCGGACCTGATCATCCCCCTCCAGGAGGTCCGCCAGCCCTACCTGGACGCCGCCCTCACCGAGGTCCGCACCGCCTACGGCAGCGTCTACCACTACCTGACCACCGGCCTCGGCCTGGACCTCCGGACCCTGGCAGCACTACGGGCACGACTGGTCGACTGACCTCACGGGAGCGACATGGCCGCGGCCCGCCGTCCCGGGCCGCCGCACCAGGGCCCGTCGTCAACCGGCCGAAATCCCCAACGTGGCGATCCTGCCGTGCAGTTAACCTTCTTGCGCCCACCGAAGCGTGATCGCGAAGCCTGATCGCACGAGCGTCTGGAGAGTTGCCGCCGTTGAGTACCGATCTCAGCACCGCGACCGGCGTCCGGCAGGCCGTCACTGTCATCTTTCCCGTACGACTGCCCGCTCCGCCCCCGTGGGAGACCGGTCCACTGCCGCTCCGGCTCGGCACACGCACCACCGACGCGGGGACCCGGCAGACGTACTTCACCCCCGCTGCCGCCCGCGCGCTGTACGGCACCCCCGAACGTCCGTGCCGCTGGCACACGTTCACGTCCGTGGCGCACGGGGACCTCACGCTGCGGGCGATGGAGATCCTGCACACCGCCACCGCGCAGCATCCGCGGCACGCCCTCGCCGTCCTGCACCTCGACATCAAGGGCCCGTCGCTGCTGACGACCCTGCGGGCCGTCGGCCAGCGCCCCACCGCGGGTCCCGACCCGCTCGACGGCCCGCTCGACCCGGCCGCACTGCTCGCCGGCGTCGCGGTGCCGATGACCGCGCAGGGCCCCTTCGCGATCGCCCGCCCCTACACCGTCGCCTTTCTCACCCCACGCCCCGAGCACGGGGCCGCGGTACGGGTCGACGGGCAACTGCCCGGATCGGCCGACGGCTGGCTGTGGTCGCTCGCATCCCGCTCCGCCGACGCCGACTTCCCCTCCGCTCCTGAGCAGTTCCCCCGGCAGACCGCCGACACGGTCCGCATCTCGGCGGACTGGAGCGCACTGGTGCTACGGCACGGAGCGGCATTCCTGGGGCACCGCCCCGACACCGGTGAGGGCGACTTCTACGAGTTCGCCGCGTTGCACTCCCGGACCGTGTACCTGGACGCGATCCTGCTGGGCACCATCCAGCGCGACCACATCGACGAGCTCACGGAGGGCCTGTCGAACGTCTTCGACGGGCGGCGGCTGGCCCGCCGGGTGACCGCGCTGGAACGCCACATCGCCGCCTTCCGCAGCACGTACTGGCGGCAGCACCTGACGGCGCACGGCCCGGCGAACGAGCTGCTCCTCGCCTTCCAGGCTCAGTACCGGCTCGCCGACCGCTTCGCGGAGATCCTCGCCGAGGCCGCCGACTACAGCCGGCTCGTACAGACCCAGGACAACCAGCAGATCGCGGGTGCGCTGGGCGTGCTGACGATCCTGGGCCTCCCGCTCAGCACAGCCCTGGGCATCCTCCAGGTCCTGGGCGACGAGAGCCCGGCTCACATGATGATCGGTCTCGGCGCGGCCCTGGTCGCGACCGTCGGCGCCTTCGCCACCCGCTACGGCCGCGTCGTCCTGGCCTCGCTGAGCGGGGACCGGCGGTAGCCGGACAAGGCGGAGAAGCGGCTGGCGGGTGCCTGCCGGCCTTGGTAACTTCCGCGAAAAACAGTGAAGAGGACACGGGCGACGTGACGGTGAACGAGGGGGAGCCGATCCGGTTGTACCGGAAGGCTTTGCGCTACGCGGAGGCGGACCCGGAGGTCTTCCTCGGCACGGCACGGAGGGCGGCGGAGTCGATCCTGTTGGACATCGCCATACAGCAGGCGGTCGGCGCGAAGCCGACGCTGGAGTCCTTGTTGACCACCCTCACGGCGAAGGGTCTGGTCCCGCCAAAGGTCGCGCTCGCGGTGCGGACCATCCAGAACTACGGCAACTACGGCAGTCACGCGCAGGACGCCTCCGGTGAGGAGATCTCCACCGAGGACGTACAGCCGTGTCTCAACGCCCTGACCCAGCTGGCGGTCTGGTACGGCAGGACCACCGCGTCGTTCGCGGAGGACGAGGCCCAGCACGAGCTGTCCGCGCTCAAGCACGGCTCGGGGACGACCCGGCTCGCCGACTCCACCCTGATCGTGGTCAAGGCGGTACTGCTGGGCTGCGGGTTCGACGAGCTCCTCGGCCGCCGCCGTCATCGCGTCGCCCATGTGCAGATGCCGTGGTCGGACAGGCTGGTGACCGACGTCGCCGGGGGCCTGCTGGACCTCGCCGTCTACAACGAGCAGCGGTTGCTGCGCATGCGGGGGACGGACCCGGAGGTCGCCGCACAGGTCGTCCCCGTCGGCCGGGTCGGCTACTCGATGGGCGGCCGCAACTTCTACCTCCTCGCCGCCCGGGACGGGCGCTGGGGAAGTACCTCGGGCGAGGAGTTCCTACGGGATCCCGCAGGAGCGACGATCGCGGTACCCAAGCACAGCGACATGTTCGACAACATCCTGCGGGCGTTCTCGACGGACGAGGCGGGCCTGGCGGAGAGGGGGGTACGCGTCCTCGACGTGCCTCACCACCTGGGCCTGGAGCTGTTCCATCTCAACGGGGACGTCCTGGCGGTCGGTGGACAGAACCTGCGGATGCACGCCCTGGAGGACGACGCGTATTTCGAGCTGCTGAACTCCGACATGCTGCCCCCGGACGCCCAGGCTCAGCTGAGGTCCGCGGCCGCGAACGTCCTGCTGGCCAACCGCGCCTGGCTGGAGGAGCTGAAGGTGCCCCCGGAGCAGTTGCACCAGGAGTTCATGCGTTCCTTCCACGATCTGGGTTCGGATGAGGCACGGTTCGAGGAACTGGTACGCGACCTGGTCACGCACGCCTCGTTCCCGCTGCAGAACACCCGGGAGAGCAGGGAGCGGCTGGTGCGGCACGTCCTGTTCGAGAGTTACCGGTTGGGCCGCCCGTGACCCGGCCCCGCCGTGTGCCAGGCGACGGCCCGAGGATGATGACCTTCCTCGGCGCCGACCGCCGCGCGGCGATCGCCTCGGTCGCCGCGGACGTCATCCGCGAGGTGGACCACGTCCACCTCGTCGGGGAACCACGGCCGGGACATGGAGGCGTCCCTCGGGCGGGGGCACTGAACCTCATGAACGCGGACGAGGCCGCCCGCCTGCCCGACGCGGTCCCCGGTGCCCTCGAGGGCACAGCCCTCCGGTACACCGCTTCCCTGTCCGGTCATGTGATCCTGACCCTGGGGCCGAGCGGCACACTAGGGGCGTCGCCGGACGGCAGGGTCGTCACCGGACCGACCATGGCCGTCCGCCCGGTGGACCGGACCAGGGGCGGCGACGCGTTCGACGCGGATTTCCTCGCGGGCTGGTCGAACGGGGAGACCCCGGCGTCCTGCCTGCGCCGGGGACTCGACGCCGCACTGCACGTGATCACGAAGATTGGAGCTCAGCCGTGACGAGATGGCTCGGCATCGCCCTGTTGCCCAGCGCGGGACACCGCACGACCGCGATTCGCCTCCAGCGGGAGGTGGGTGGCGACCATGTGTTGCGTCCGCCACTGAGCCCGGAGGGCAACCTGCCCCATGTCACGGTGTTCCAGGGCCCGTTCCTCGACTCCCTCGACCCGGCGGCGGAGCTCGACCGGATAGTTGCCGCCGTGGACGCACCGGAGCGGATCGTGCTGGCTTCGCACGGGGTCGTCCACCAGCCCACCGGCTGGGTGTTCCTCTCGTTGGAGCGGCCGTCTCTGCTGGAGAGGATCCAGCAGGCCACGCTGAAGGTGCTGGAGCCGTATCTGGACCGGGCGGCGTTCGACCCGTCCAAGGACGTCTCGCGGTTCACCCCGGACGAGCGGGAGAGCTTCGAGCGATACGGGTACCGGTACACGGGACCCGCGTACGCCCCCCACATCACGCTGGGGCGCGCCGAGGAAGCGGTGGCCGTGGAGCTGGTCCGGTCGACGCCCGAGCGGGTGGACGTGCCGGGGACGTGGGTCTTCGACCGCTTCAGTTTCTACGTGATGGGTGAGAACGGTGCCCACGCGGAGATCCTGGAGGAGAGGACGCTGGCCCCGCGGTGACGTCGGAGAGCAAGCTTCTCGCCGTTGCGGGCGAGGCCGTCGACGTGGCGGCGCGCTGGCTGGCCGGGGCCGGGGCGGAGTGGGCACGGGCCCGGCACAAGCCCTCGGGCGAGGAGGTCACCGACGCCGATGTCGAGATCGAGCGCCTGGTCTCCTCGTTGCTGCGTCGCCGGACCCCGGACATCCCGGTCGTCGGTGAGGAGACCTTCGCCGGGGGCCCGTTGCCGGACCAGTGCTGGCTGCTCGACCCGGTCGACGGCACGATGAACTTCGCCCGTGGCGCGCCGCTGTACGGCATCTCGCTGGCGTACGCGGAGGGCGGGTTGCCGCGGCTCGGAGTGATCGACGCCCCCGCGCTCGGCCGTCGCTGGACCGCCGGCGGCAAGATCTCGGCCGACCCGCTGGCCACCGAGCAGCCCGACGCCGTACAGGAACTCCGACGGGCGGTCGTCGGCCTCACCGGCACCGGAGATCCACGGGCGCGGGCCGTGCTGACGCTGCTGCACGACGAGGCCCACCGGGTCCGGCTGCAAGGCGCGATGAGCCTGGACCTCGTCGGTGTCGCCGAGGGCTGGATCGACGCGTGCCTCTGCGTCGGCCCGAAGCCCTGGGACGTGGCGGCGGGAGTTCCGCTGGTCCGGGAGCGTGGTCTGGCGGTCCTGGGCGCGGACGGAGCGGACTACGGCTTCGGCTCGCCGGTGCTCGCCGCGGGCAGCCGCCGTGTGGCGCGGGAGCTGCTCGACCGGTGGGAGCGGGCCGGAGCGGCCTGCCCCTGACCGGACCGGGAGCCTTGGCCGTCCGCCCGCCGCTCCCCCGGGCACGGCCCGGGGCTAAGCGCGTACGGCGATTCCGTCCAGGACCATCGACAGGTACTGGCGGGCGATCTCCTCGGGGCTGTGCCGGCCGCCGGGGCGGTACCAGGATGCGGCGACCCAGACGGTGTCGCGGACGAAGCGGTAGGTGAGCCGGACGTCGAGGTCGGCGCGGAAGGTGCCGGCGGCGACGCCGCGCTCCAGGGTGCCCAGCCAGGCCTTCTCGAACCTGACCTGCGAGTCGGCGAGGTACCGGAAGCGGTCCTGGTCGACCAGGTGGTGGGACTCCCGCTGGTAGATGGCGACGGCGGCGCGGTGCCGGTCGATCTCCCGGAAGGATTCGGTGACGAGGGCCTCGATGGTCTCCCGGGGGCCCAGCGCGGCGGCGAGCACGGTGTCGTAGCCGTCCCACAGCTCGTTCAGGAAGGTCGAGAGGATCTCGTCGAGCATCGACTCCTTGGAGTCGAAGTGGTAGTAGAGGCTGCCCGCGAGCATGCCGGCCTCGTCCGCGATCCTGCGGACGGTGGTGGCGTTGTAGCCCTGGGCGGCGAACACCTCGGCGGCGATGTCGAGCAGCTCGCGGCGCCGTTCGGGGGTTGCGGTGGCCTGGGGCTTCTTCTTCGCGGAGGTCTTGGAGGACGTCTTGGAGGATGTCTTCGCGGAGGCTTTCGCGGAGGTCTTGGCGGAGGTCTTGGCGGAGGTCTTGGCGGAGGTCTTGGTCGTCGGCACGCGTCCATTCTGGTCCCTCGGGCGCCCGCCCCGGTGAGCGCCTCGGGCTCAGGACTCCCGGGCCGGGGTGTCGTCGTTCCCCCGCCGGATCGTGCGCAGCGGCCGGCCCGGGGTCCAGGTGCGCAGCACGAGCTCCTCGCCCTCGACCGCGGTGCGGACGACCTCCGTCGGCTCGACCCGGAAGAGGTGGAACGGCAGGGGCTGGCCGGCCTCCTTCGCGTACCACTCCAGGGTCCGCGGGTCGGAGATCTCGACCGCCCGGCCGGAGACGCGGACGTCGCCGCCGCCCATGCCGGTGCCCTCGCCCGGGTTCGCGAGCAGCGAGAAGCGCGGGTCGCGTCGGAGGTCCCGCGCCTTGCGGGAGTGCGGCATCATGCCGAGCCACAGCTCGTCGCCGCGGAAGTCGGCCTCGATGCCGCTGAGCCGCGGCGAGCCGTCCTTGCGGAGGGTCGCGAGGGCGTGGTGGGTGTACTGCCCGAAGCGCTCGCGCACCGTGGCGGCGAAGGCGGGCTCGGCGGCCTCGAAGGCGGCCCAGGTGGCGGGCGTGCCGGGGCCGGCGGCGGGCGTGGTGGTGGATCCGTTGTCTCCCATGGCTCCAGGAGACAACGGAATCCCGACAGCCTCTGTCCGGATTACTCCGCGCGTGCCGTCGCGGCCCGCTCCCCCTTGCTGCGCTCCACGCAGAACTCGTTGCCCTCGGGGTCGGTGAGGACCGCCCATCCCGGGCCGTCCGGGCTGCGCCGGTCGTCGACGAGGGTGGCGCCGAGGGCGAGGAGGCGCTCGACCTCCTCGTCGCGGGTGCGGTCCTCCGGCTGGAGGTCGAGGTGGATCCGGTTCTTCACCGACTTGGCCTCCGGCACCTGGATGAAGAGCAGGCCCGCGCCCCGCGACTCGACCAGCACTTCGGGGTCGCCCGGCCGGTCGTCGTCGGACACCTTCGAGTCGAGGACCTCGGCCCAGAAGGTGCCCAGGGCGTAGGCGTCGGCGCAGTCGATCGTGATGTGGCGTACGAGAGAGCTCATCCCGTCACTATCGCGTGCGGGGGACGCCCCTGACGATCCGTTTTCCCGGTGCGGCCGGGTCCCCGTCTCACCGGCCGACGATGCCCTGGGCCCGCGCCGCGGCGAGCCAGGCGGGGAACTCGGCGACCAGCCGGTCGTACAGCTCCTCGTCCGGGACCCGGCGCGGGTCCTTCCCGGCGTGGAAGAAGCCCGCGTTGTCGACCGGCCGCCGTGCGGGGACGGCCAGCTCGTCGAGCCGGCGCAGGAAGTCGAACTGGCGGCTGTCCGGGTCGCCGAAGCCGACGAACTGCCAGAAGATCGGCAGCCGGGCCGCCTTGCACACGTACCGCTCGGCGGCCGGCTTGTTGATCGGGCCGCCGTCGGTCTGGAAGACGACGAGCGCGGGTGCCGTGCTGCCGCTGTCGAGGTAGTGGTCGATGACCGCGTCCATGGCCAGGTGGTAACTGGTCCTGCCCATGTGTCCGAGGCCCGCGACGATGCGGTCGATCCGGCCCTCGTGGGCGGCGAGTTCGATGTCGGTCTCGCAGTCGATGTCGGTGGAGAAGAAGATCACCGGCACCCGCCCGTCGTCGTCGAGCTGCGCCGAGAGCCCGAGCACCCGGTCGGCGAGGGCCTGGACGCTGCCGTCGGTGTAGTAGGGCCGCATCGAGCCGGAGTGGTCGACGACGAGGTAGACGGCGACCCGCTGCCCTTCGATGCCGTGCCGGCGGACCGATTCGCCCGCCGTCTTGTACAGGCTGACCAGCGCGGGGGCGGTCTCCTCGATCGTGCGCAGGCTCAGTGCCACGGGCGGTTCCTCTCCAGCTCCTCGATGTCCGCGAGCAGGCCGTCGGCCAGGTCCCGCTCGGCGGCGTAGTACCGCTCGGCCCACTTGAGGGTGAGCATCGGGTACGCCCAGGAGGCGTCGGCCCCGGCGTCGGCGGCGTCCGCCTCGGCGCGCAGCCGCATGGTCTCGGCGTGCTCCCGGTGCCCGGCGAGGATCTCGCGGGTCCGCTCGGGTTCGAGGAGGTGCCCGAGCCAGAGGCGCAGCATCGGCCCGTGCTTGAGGACCGGCGGGTCGACGGGGGCCGTGCGGGCCCAGCCGCGGACGGCGGCCAGACCCTCGTCGCTGATGCGGTAGACGCGCTTGTCGCGGGAACCGGACTCGGGGGCGACCAGCCGGGAGGTGGCGTAGCCGGCCTTCTCCAGGCGCTTGAGCTCCGCGTAGATCTGGCTGAAGGACGGGCTCCAGTAGAAGAGGCCGAGCGAGCGGTCGGACCATTTCTTCAGGTCGTAACCGGACAACTCCCGTCCGAAGGAGAGCAGTCCGAGCACGGCCCAGCTGGTCGCGGGCAGTCCCGGCAGCTCGGGCAGCTCCGCCGGCTGGGGCAGCTCCGCCAGCTCCGCCGACTCGGGCAGCTCCGCCGGCTCCGGCGCCTTCTCGTCGTCCACCACGGTGGCGAGTCTACGGTCCTCCGCCCCGCTCCCCCTCGGGATCCCCTCCCCTGCGGCTCCCTTCCCTCCTCCCTCCACGCCTGCTAGAAGTATTTCGATTAGGCATACTGCCGATCCGCTTCGGGAGGAGCTCCCCGTGAAGTTCTCGATGATCTTCGAAGCACAGCTCGTCGACCCCACCCCCGCCCGCGAGCGCCAGGTCATCCACGACTGCGTCGAACAGGCCGTCCACGCCGAGGAGATGGGCTTCGACCGGATCTGGGCGGTCGAGCACCACTCCCTCACCCAGTACGCCCACATGAGCGCGTCCGAGATCTTCCTGACCTGGGTCGCCGCCCGCACCCGCACCATCCGGATCGGCCACGGCGTGGTGACCATGCCCTTCGGCTACCAGCACCCGGTGCGGGTGGCCGAGCGCGCCGCCATGCTCGACGTGCTCTCCGGCGGCCGGGTCGACATCGGCGCCGGTCGTGGCGCGACCCGCCAGGAGACCCGCATGTTCGGTGTGGACCCCGCCGACACCCGGCCGCAGATGGAGGAGGCCCTGCGGATCCTCGCCGCCGCCTGGCGCGAGCCGGAGTTCGAGTGGCACGGCTCCCTCGACATCGGCCCCGGCGCCGTCCTGCCCCGGCCCGTGCAGGGCCCGCACCCGCCGCTCTTCATGGCCTGCTCGCAGCACGACTCCCTCAAGCGGGCCGCCGAACTCGGCATCGGCGCGCTGGTGATGGGCTTCGCGGGCGCCGACGACGTCCGCGCGATGCGCACGGTGTACGACGAGGCCATCGCCGTACGGGACGGCTCGCAGCTGGTGTCCACCGAGGTCAACGACCACTTCTCCGCGCTCTGCCCGACGATCGTCCTGGACGACGCCGCCCGCGCCCTGCGCCTGGGCACCCGCGGCCAGCGCTTCTTCGCCGAGTCCATCGCCCACTGGTACGGCGGCGCCCCCGCGCCCACCGGCTACGCCGAGGACGAGGACCACGCGGGAGCCCTCGAACAGGAGCGGCGGAAGCTGGTCGCCCGGCTGCACGAGGCGAACATCCCGGCCCGGCCGGTCGACACCGGCACCTACCACACGGACCACGCCTACGGGGACGCGGACACCGCCATCGCCTACGTCGAACGGCTGCGGCGGATCGGGGTCGACGAGGTCATGTGCCTGATCCAGATGGGCACCGTGCCGCAGGAGGTCTGCATGGAGACCATCCGGCAGTGGGGCGAGAAGGTCATCCCGCACTTCCGCGCGCTGGAGGCCGCCGCGTGAGCCGTCCTGCTCGCGCGCTGGAGACCGCCGCGTGAGCCGGCCCTGCTCGTGCGCGGGAGGCCGCCCGGGCCCCCCTGTGACACGCGACCCCCTGACCCCGGCCGCCCGCGCCCTGTGCGACGCCCTGTCGGCCGGCTTCCCCCGTCCCGAGGCGGGCGTGGCGGCGCTGCGGGCGGCGGCCCGGGCGCACCTGGGCGTGCTCCCGACGGGTGCCACCGACACGGAGGCGGGCGGTGTCCCGGTGCGGGTGTATCCGGGGGCGGCCGGGCTCGTCGTCGTCTTCGCGCACGGCGGCGGCTGGGTGCTGTGCGACCTGGACACCCACGACCGGCTGTGCCGCGCGCTCGCCTCCCGGACCGGGGCGACCGTCGTCTCGGTCGGCTACCGGCGCGCGCCCGAGCACCGCTTCCCGGCGGCCGAGGACGACGTGCGCACGGCCCTGGAGTGGGCGGCGGCCCGGTACCCGGGGCAGCCGCTGGTCCTGGCCGGCGACTCCAGCGGCGGCAACCTCGCCGCGGCCGTCGCCCTGCGCGCCCGCGACCTCGGCGGGCCCGGGCTCGCCGGGCAGCTCCTGGTCTATCCGGTCCTGGACCACCGGCTGGCGGGGGCGTCGGCGGAGACGTACGCGGAGGGCTTCTTCCACACCACGGCCCACATGCGCTGGTACTGGGAGCAGTACGTGGGCCCCGGCGGCGATCCGGCGCTCGCCTCGCCCGGTCTGGCGCCCGACGTCACCGGGCTCCCGCCGGCCCTGCTGGTCCTCGCCGACTGCGACCCGCTGCGCGACGAGGGCCTCGCCTACGCCCGCCGTCTCTCCGCGGCGGGCGTCCCGGCGCAGGTCCGCGTCCACACGGGGATGTTCCACGGCTTCCTCGGCGGCGCGGGCGTGCTGCCGGAGGCGGACGCGGCACTGGACGGGGCGGCGGACTGGCTGCGGCGGCTGGGCGCCTGAGGGTTTCCGGACGCGCCGCGGCGCCCTACCCAGTCGTCCGGTCGGGGACATTCGGGGGGCGCCGCGCTCAGTTCCGTACGTCGTTGTACGGGACGTTCTCAGGGGGTCCGGTCGATCAGACCGTCAGGGAACGGTCCGTCGGACGGATGGGGGCCGGCAGGGAGCTGGCGCCCGTCAGGTGGCGGTCCACGCCGCGGGCGGCCGAGCGGCCCTCGGCGATGGCCCAGACGATCAGCGACTGGCCACGGCCGGCGTCGCCGGCGACGAACACGCCATCGACGTTGGTGGCGAAGTCCGCGTCACGGGCGATGTTACCCCGCTCGTCGAGGTCCAGACCAAACTGGCCGACCAGGCCGTTCTCCACGTCCGTGCCGGTGAAGCCCATGGCCAGGGTGACCAGCTCGGCGGGGATCTTCCGCTCGGTGCCGGGCTTCTGGGTCAGCTTGCCGTCGACGAACGCGACCTCGACCAGGTGCAGGAAGCGGACGTTGCCGTCCTCGTCGCCCTCGAAGTGGGTGGTGGAGACGGAGTAGACCCGCTCGCCGCCCTCCTCGTGGGCCGAGGTGACCTTGTAGAGCATGGGGAAGGTCGGCCAGGGCTGGCCCGGGTTCCGGTCCTCGCCCGGCCTGGGCATGATCTCCAGCTGGGTCACGGAGGCCGCGCCCTGCCGGTGTGCCGTGCCGACGCAGTCCGCGCCGGTGTCGCCGCCGCCGATGACGACCACGTGCTTGCCCTCGGCGGAGATCGGCGAGGAGACGAAGTCGCCCTCGACGACCTTGTTGGCGAGCGGCAGGTACTCCATCGCCTGGTACACGCCCTTGAGCTCCCGGCCCGGGACGGGCAGGTCGCGGGCGGTGGTGGCGCCGGCGGCGACGACCACCGCGTCGAACCGCTTGCGCAGGTCCGTCGCGGTCAGGTCGCGGCCGATCTCGATGCCGGTGCGGAACTTGGTGCCCTCCGCGCGCATCTGCTCGATGCGGCGGTTGATGTGCCGCTTCTCCATCTTGAACTCGGGGATGCCGTAGCGCAGCAGTCCGCCGATGCGGTCGGCCCGCTCGTACACGACCACGGTGTGGCCGGCCCGGGTCAGCTGCTGGGCGGCGGCGAGACCCGCCGGGCCGGAGCCGATGACCGCGACGGTCTTGCCGGACAGGCGCTCGGGGGCCTGCGGCCGGACGTCGCCGCCGTCCCACGCCTTGTCGATGATGGAGACCTCGACGTTCTTGATGGTCACGGCCGGCTGGTTGATGCCGAGCACGCACGCGGCCTCGCACGGAGCCGGGCACAGGCGGCCGGTGAACTCCGGGAAGTTGTTGGTGGCGTGCAGCCGCTCCGACGCCGCCGACCAGTCCTCGCGGTAGGCGTAGTCGTTCCACTCGGGGATGAGGTTCCCCAGCGGGCAGCCGTTGTGGCAGAACGGGATGCCGCAGTCCATGCAGCGGCCGGCCTGCTTGCTGATGATCGGCAGCAGGGAACCGGGGACGTAGACCTCGTTCCAGTCCTTGACTCGCTCGCCCACCGGCCGGGTCTTGGCGACCTCGCGCCCGGTGGTCAGGAAGCCCTTGGGGTCAGCCATGGGTCGCCGCCTCCATCATCTTCTCGGTGGTCTCGGCCTCGGAGAGACCGGCGAGCTCAGCGGCGTCCTTGGCGGCGAGCACTGCCTTGTACGTGGTGGGGATGATCTTGCTGAACCGGTCCGCGTTCACGGTCCAGTCGGCCAGCAGACGCTCGGCGACGGTCGAGCCCGTCTCCTCGGCGTGGCGGCGCACGACGTCGTGCAGCCACGCCTTGTCGGCGTCCGAGGGGGCCTCGACGGCTCCCAGGTTGCCGGAGTTGACGTTGTCCCGGTCGAGGTCGATCACGTAGGCGACGCCACCGGACATGCCGGCCGCGAAGTTGCGCCCGGTCTCGCCGAGGACGACCGCCGTGCCGCCGGTCATGTACTCGCAGCCGTGGTCGCCCACGCCCTCCGAGACGACCAGCGCGCCGGAGTTGCGGACGCAGAAGCGCTCGCCGGTGCGGCCGCGCAGGAACAGCTCGCCGCCGGTCGCGCCGTACGCGATGGTGTTGCCCGCGATGGTGGAGTACTCGGCCAGGTGGTCGGCGCCGCGGTCCGGGCGGACCACGACCCGGCCGCCGGAGAGGCCCTTGCCGACGTAGTCGTTGGCGTCGCCCTCCAGGCGGAGGGTGACGCCGGCCGGCAGGAAGGCGCCGAAGGACTGGCCGGCGGATCCGGTGAAGGTGATGTCGATGGTGTCGGTGGGCAGGCCCGCGCCACCGAACTTCTTCGTCACCCGGTGGCCGAGCATGGTGCCGACGGTCCGGTTGATGTTGCGGATCGCGACCTGGGCGCGGACCGGCTGGGCGGTCTCGGCGGACTCGGCGTTCAGGGCCTCGGCGGCGAGCTCGATCAGCTCGTTGTCGAGGGCCTTCTCCAGACCGTGGTCCTGCTCGATCAGGGCGTGGCGGACCGCGCCCTCGGCCAGCTCGGGCACGAAGAACAGCGGCTCCAGGTCCAGGCCCTGCGCCTTCCAGTGGGAGACCGCGCGGCTGGTGTCGAGGAGCTCGGCGTGACCGACGGCCTCCTCCAGGGTGCGGAAGCCCAGCTCGGCGAGGAGCTCGCGGACCTCTTCGGCGATGAACTCGAAGAAGTTGACGACGAACTCGGGGCGGCCGGCGAAGCGGTCGCGGAGCACCGGGTTCTGGGTGGCGATGCCGACCGGGCAGGTGTCCAGGTGGCAGACGCGCATCATGACGCAGCCGGAGACCACGAGCGGCGCGGTGGCGAAGCCGAACTCCTCGGCGCCGAGGAGCGCGGCGATGACCACGTCGCGGCCGGTCTTGAGCTGGCCGTCGGTCTGGACGACGATCCGGTCGCGCAGGCCGTTGAGCAGCAGGGTCTGCTGGGTCTCGGCGAGGCCGAGCTCCCAGGGGCCGCCCGCGTGCTTCAGCGAGGTCAGCGGGGAGGCGCCGGTGCCGCCGTCGTGGCCGGAGATCAGCACGACGTCCGCGTGGGCCTTGGACACACCGGCCGCGACCGTGCCGACGCCGACCTCGGAGACCAGCTTCACGTGGATGCGGGCCACCGGGTTGGCGTTCTTGAGGTCGTGGATCAGCTGGGCCAGATCCTCGATGGAGTAGATGTCGTGGTGCGGCGGCGGGGAGATCAGGCCGACGCCCGGGGTGGAGTGCCGGGTCTTGGCGACCCACGGGTAGACCTTGTGGCCGGGCAGCTGGCCGCCCTCGCCGGGCTTGGCGCCCTGGGCCATCTTGATCTGGATGTCGTCCGCGTTGACCAGGTACTCGCTGGTGACGCCGAAGCGGCCGGAGGCGACCTGCTTGATCGCGGAGCGGCGCTCGGGGTCGTAGAGGCGGTCCGGGTCCTCGCCGCCCTCACCGGTGTTGGACTTGCCGCCCAGCTGGTTCATGGCGATGGCGAGGGTCTCGTGGGCCTCGCGCGAGATGGAGCCGTACGACATGGCGCCGGTGGAGAAGCGCTTGACGATCTCGGAGACCGGCTCGACCTCGTCGAGGGGGACCGACGGGCGGTCGGTGCCGAAGCCGAACAGGCCGCGGAGCGTCATGAGGCGCTCGGACTGCTCGTTCACCCGGCCCGTGTACTGCTTGAAGATGTCGTACCGCTTGGAGCGCGTGGCGTGCTGCAGGCGGAAGACGGTCTCCGGGTCGAACAGGTGCGGCTCGCCCTCGCGGCGCCACTGGTACTCGCCGCCGATGTCCAGGGCGCGGTGCGCCGAGGGGATGCCGGTGGCGGGGTACGCCTTGGCGTGGCGGGCGGCGACCTCCTTGGCGACGACGTCGAGACCGGCGCCGCCGATCTTGGTGGCGGTGCCGTTGAAGTACTGCTCGACGAAGGCGGTGTCGAGACCGACGGCCTCGAAGACCTGCGCGCCGCGGTAGGAGGCGACGGTGGAGATGCCCATCTTGGACATGACCTTGAGGACGCCCTTGCCCAGCGCGTAGATCAGGTTGCGGATGGCCTGCTCGGCCTCCAGGCCCTCGATGAAGGTGCCGGCCCGGACCAGGTCCTCGACGGACTCCATGGCCAGGTACGGGTTGACGGCGGCGGCGCCGTAGCCGATGAGGAGGGCCACGTGGTGGACCTCGCGGACGTCGCCGGCCTCGACCAGCAGGCCCACCTCGGTGCGCTGCTTGGTGCGGATGAGGTGGTGGTGGACGGCCGCGGTGAGCAGCAGCGACGGGATCGGCGCGTGCTCGGCGTCGGAGTGCCGGTCGGACAGGACGATCAGGCGGGCGCCGCCCTCGATCGCCGTGTCGGCCTCGGCGCAGATCTCCTCGATGCGGGCGGCCAGGGCGTCGCCGCCGCCGGAGACCCGGTAGAGGCCGGAGAGCGTCGCGGCCTTCATGCCGGGCATGTCGCCGTCGGCGTTGATGTGGATGAGCTTGGCCAGCTCGTCGTTGTCGATCACCGGGAAGGGCAGCGTGACGCTGCGGCAGGACGCGGCGGTCGGGTCGAGCAGGTTGCTGCCGGGGCCGAGCGAGGAGCGCAGCGAGGTGACGAGCTCCTCGCGGATGGCGTCCAGCGGCGGGTTGGTGACCTGCGCGAACAGCTGGGTGAAGTAGTCGAAGAGCAGCCGGGGGCGCGCCGACAGGGCGGCGATGGGCGAGTCGGTGCCCATGGAGCCGATCGGCTCGGCGGCGCTGCGGGCCATCGGGGCGAGGATGACGCGGAGCTCTTCCTCGGTGTAGCCGAAGGTCTGCTGGCGGCGGGTGACCGAGGCGTGGGTGTGCACGATGTGCTCGCGCTCGGGGAGGTCGGAGAGCTCGATCTCGCCGGTCTCCAGCCAGTCCGCGTAGGGCTGCGCGGTGGCGAGGCCGGCCTTGATCTCGTCGTCCTCGATGATGCGGTGCTCGGCGGTGTCGACGAGGAACATCTTGCCGGGCTGCAGGCGGCCCTTGCGGACGACCTTGGCGGGGTCGATGTCGAGGACGCCGACCTCGGAGGAGAGGACGACGAGGCCCTCGTCGGTGACCCAGTAGCGGCCGGGGCGCAGACCGTTGCGGTCGAGGACCGCGCCGACCTGGACGCCGTCGGTGAAGGTGACGCAGGCCGGGCCGTCCCAGGGCTCCATCAGGGTGGAGTGGTACTGGTAGAAGGCGCGCCGGGCCGGGTCCATGGAGTCGTGGTTCTCCCACGCCTCGGGGACCATCATCAGGACCGCGTGCGGGAGGGAGCGGCCGCCGAGGTGGAGCAGCTCCAGGACCTCGTCGAAGGAGGCGGAGTCGGAGGCGTCCGGCGTACAGACCGGGAAGATCCGCTCGATGCCGCGGCCGTCGGCTCCGGTGCCGAAGACGTCGCCGGCCAGCTGGGCCTCGCGGGCGGTCATCCAGTTGCGGTTGCCCTTGACCGTGTTGATCTCGCCGTTGTGCGCGACGAAGCGGTACGGGTGGGCGAGCGGCCAGCTCGGGAACGTGTTGGTGGAGAACCGGGAGTGGACCAGGGCCACGGCGGTGGCGCAGCGGCGGTCCGACAGGTCCGGGAAGAAGGGCTCCAGCTGGCCGGTGGTCAGCATGCCCTTGTAGACGATCGTGCGGGCGGAGAGCGACGGGAAGTAGGTCCCGGCCTCGCGCTCGGCGCGCTTGCGCAGCACGAAGGCCTTGCGGTCGAGCGCGATGCCCGTGCTGGTGCCGTCGGCCACGAAGAGCTGGCGGAAGACCGGCATGGTGGAGCGGGCGGAGGCGCCGAGCAGCTCGGGGGCGACGGGGACCTCGCGCCAGCCGAGGACGTTCAGCCCTTCCTCGGACGCGATCGTCTCGATCCGCGAGACGGCCTGTGCGGAGCCGTCGGCGGGGAGGAAGGCGATGCCGACGGCGTACGCGCCGGCCTCGGGAAGCTCGCATCCGGCCACCTCGCGCAGGAACGCGTCGGGGACCTGGAGGAGGATTCCGGCGCCGTCCCCGGAGTCGGGCTCGGAGCCGGTGGCGCCGCGGTGCTCGAGGTTGCGCAGTACGGTCAGCGCCTGCTCGACCAGCGCATGGCTGGCTACACCGGTGAGGGTGGCCACGAACCCGACACCACAGGCATCGTGTTCGTTACGGGGGTCGTACATCCCCTGCGGGGCGGGGCGACCGTCCATGGGCGACCAGGCGTCGGAACGCATCGGCTCTCCCGTCGTCGTCGTGGCATATGCAACAGCCGAGGGACGACGTTGGCCCTCCGCGAAATTTCGTGCAGGTTACATGATGGCTGGCTTCTCGGAAAGTGGATAGCTCATTCCAGCATGCGGACACCGCGCGTGTGAGCGGTGGCAATGATCCAGCTGTGGGACACGGGAACTGAAGGGCTCCCATGGCTCCCATGGGGGGACGGATCGAGAGGTCCGGGGGGCTGTCTCCGGGGTCTTCCGCGACCCGTCACAGAGCGGGCCTCATTGCCCGCGGCGCTTACGCCTCATGCCCGGTGGTCAGGCTTTCGAAACCGCCGGGTAACCGGCTAGTTATGTGGCGCTGCGCATAGTGTCTCACCGCGGCGGTGGATCCGCTCCGGGATATACGTCACAGAGACAGGGGCCGTCCGTCGTGTCTTCGGACATGCGGAAGGCCCCCGGTCCAGGGACCGGGGGCCTTCGCGACGCGGGCGGGGCGGGCGGGGCCGCGCGGGGAGGCGGGCGGGGCGCCCGGGGCCGCGCGGGGCCCGCCTTACAGGGCGGCGCCGAAGAGCATGCCGAGGCCGTACGTGAGGGCGGCGGCGGCACCGCCGAGGACGAGCTGGCGCAGGCCGCTGAACCACCAGCTGCGGGCGGTCACCCGGGCGACCAGGGCGCCGCAGGCGAAGAGCCCGAGGAGCGCGAGCAGCAGGGCCGGCCACAGCGTGGTCGCGCCGAGCAGGAACGGCAGCACGGGCAGCAGCGCGCCGAGCGCGAACGAGCCGAACGACGACACCGCGGCGACCATCGGCGACGGCAGGTCGTCGGGGTCGATGCCCAGCTCCTCGCGGGCGTGGATCTCCAGCGCCTGCTCCGGGTCCCGGGACAGCTGCATGGCGACCTCGCGGGCGAGCGCGGGCTCGACGCCACGGGAGACGTAGAGCGCGGCCAGCTCCTCCATCTCGTCGACCGGGTGCTTGCGCAGCTGGCGGCGCTCCACGTCCAGCTCGGCCTGGACCAGCTCGCGCTGCGAGGCGACCGAGGTGTACTCGCCGGCGGCCATGGAGAAGGCGCCGGCCGCGAGACCGGCGAGGCCGGTGATCACGACGGTCTGCGTGGAGACGGCGCCGCCGACGACACCGGTCATGAGGGCGAGGTTGGAGACGAGTCCGTCCATCGCGCCGAAGACCGCCGGGCGCAGCCAGCCGCCGTTGACGTCACGGTGGGTGTGGTTGTCGCGGTGGGCCTCGTGGAGCGGTGCGACGGCTTCGATGATGGACATGCTTCTCCCCTGTCTTTCCAGCGGGTTCGGCACGCCCGCCCCCTTCGACAGCATCGAAAATACGCCCGATGTAAGGGGCCCGCCAGCAAGGCAGGCCGTACTTACTAAGGCTCGCATTACTGAGGCAAGCCTGCCTGACCTGCTGTCACCCGGGTGACAGAAACGTTTCCTTGGAGGATCGGACCCCCTCGCGTGGCAGGCATTCGGGCGAGCGCGAAAGGGGAGCGAAGATGATCGGCGAGACGGTGTGTGACATCCGGGAGCGCGCGAGGGGCGCCCTGCTCGGACTCGCGGTGGGCGACGCGCTCGGCGCGCCCGCCGAGAATCTGCGCCCCTCGGAGATCCGGCGCCGGTGGGGCCGGATCGAGGGCTTCCTGACGGACCGTCCGGCGGGCACGGACGACACCGAGTACGCCATCTTCTCCGGCCTGCTGCTCGCCCGGCACGGCTCGGCGCTGACCGTCGCCCACGTCGAACGGGCCTGGCACCACTGGATCGCCGACCTCGACGAGGGCCCGTTCCGCGGCGCCGGCTTCTCCGAGCGCGGCACCCTGGAGAACCTGCGCCGGGGCCTGGCCGCCCCCATCTCCGCCCAGCACCGGCACGCCTGGAGCGACGGTCTCGCCATGCGGGCGGCGCCCTTCGGGGTCTTCGCGGCGGGCCGCCCCGCCGAGGCGGCCCGGCTGGTCGCCATCGACGGGAGCGTCAGCCACGAGGGCGAGGGCATCTACGGCGGCCAGGCGGTCGCCGCGGGCGTCGCGGCGGCGATGGCCGGCGCCTCGGTCACCTCGGTGATCGCGGCGGCCCTGTCGGTCGTCCCGATGGACTCCTGGACGGCCCGCTCGATGCGCCGCGCGGTGGTCGCGGCCCAGCGCGTCCAGCCCGACCCGCTGACCCGCGAACGCACGGTCCGCTCGGCGGTCGTCATCGGCGGCTACCCCTGGACGGACCTGGCCCCCGAGGCCGTCGCCCTCGCCTTCGGCGCCTTCGCCGCCGCCCGCGGCGACTTCCGCACGGCGGTCCTGACCGCCGTCAACATGGGCCGCGACGCCGACACGACGGCGGCCGTGGCGGGCGCCCTGGCCGGCGCGTCGGGCGGCCTCGCCGCCATCCCGGAGGAGTGGTCCACCGCCATCACCCCGGTCACCGGCAGCTGCCTGCCGTCGATGCGGGGCTACCACGTGCTGGACATCGCGGACCTGCTGACACCGGAGCCGGAGGAGAACGCATGAGCCCTGTGGGCAATCGTTCCGCAGGGCGGAACGGGTGGGCACAGCCCACCACCGCGGACACCGCCCCCCGCACTCAACGCGCGCCGGTCCTAGGCACCGGCACCCCCAAACCCCCCGCCCACCCAAGGGCGACCCGCGACACGATCGAAGGCCTCCTCCTGGGCCTCGCCGCAGGCGACGCCGCAGGCTGGCCCGCCGCCCGGCACCGGGCCGCCCGCATGCCCGAGTGGACCCGCCGTCTCACCCGCGAACTCGACACCTTCGCCGAACAGAACGCGACGACCACCCTCCCCGTCCCCATCGCCCTCAACCAGCCCCCGGAGCCCCTCCGCCTCGGGCCCTCGGACGACGCCGAGTGGGCGGTGTTCACCGCCGAGGCCCTGCTCGCCTCCGCGGGCCCGCTCTTCCACGCACTGCCCCCCGAGCGCCGGCTGCGGGCCGCCGTCGACATGGCCTGGAACGCGCTCGCCAGTCAGGTCGCCGCCGCCGCGGCCCGCGCCCCCGAGGTCGAGTCGGCCGTCCTCCCCCTCCGCGCCCGGATCTCCGTCCGGGCCGGTCTCGGCAACCTCGCCGCCGGTCTCCGGCCGCCCGCCACCGGCCACGACAACCCGCACTACTTCGACGACGCGGCCTGCGTACGGGCCGCCGTACTGGCCCTGGTGCACCCCGGCGACCCGGCCGCCGCCGCCGAACTCGCCGAGTTCGACGCCCGGTACACGCAGGACGGCGACGGCGTGCACGGCGCCCGGGCGATGGCCGCGGCCACGGCGGCGGCCATCGGCGGGGCCTCGCCCGACGAGGCCGTGGCGGCGGCCCTGGCGCAGCTGCCGCCGGCCACCGAGATCGGGCGCAACGGCCGGTACGCCGTCGAGCTGGCCCGCGCCGCCGCCTCCGCGTTCGAGCTCGTGCCGCTCCTGGAGCACCGGATCGTCGACCACGTGTACAGCTACGGCATCGCCGCCGCCGAGACGGTGCCGGTCGCCCTCGCGCTGACCGTCGCCGCGCGCGGCGAGATCGCCGTCGCCGTACCGGCCGCGGCCTGTCTGTCGCGGGTCGCCGACTCGGCACCCGCGCTCGTGGGCGCGCTCACCGGCGCGCTGGGCGGCGGCGGTTCGGTCCCGGGAACCTGGCGGGCGGCCTGCCGGACGCTCGCGGGCTGCGCGCTGCCCCGGCTCGCGGGCACCGACCTGGTGGAACTCGCCGGTCTCCTCGGAGCCACGGAACCGGCCGACCCGGGTGGACAATTCCGACATGACACCCACTCTGGATGACCGGATCACCGGCAGCCTCATCGGTGCCGCCGTCGGCGACGCCCTCGGCGGCCCCGTCGAGGGCTACACGCCCGCCCAGATCCTGGAACGCCACGGCGGTCGCGTCACCGGCATCGTCGGCCCGTGGAACGGCGAGGACTGGCGCACGGCGCGGCCCCTCGCGCCGTACCACAAGGGCGACGGGCACGTCACCGACGACACCTTGATGACGCACGCCCTGATCAGGGTGTACGAGCGGGTCCGCGACCACCTCGACGCGTACGCGGTCGCCGAGCACCTGGTCCCCGAACTCATGGGCCGCCCCGTGTGGATCCCCGAACTGGAGGCGGAGGCCCTCCCCCTCAAGCGGGTGTTCCTCGCCGAGAAGTGGATCGTGACCCGGCTCCACTACGCCCACGCCGACCCGCGCGAGGCCGGCACCGGCAACATCGTCAACTGCGGCGCGGCGATGTACATGGCCCCGGTCGGCCTGGTGAACGCGGCGAACCCGGCGGGCGCCTACGCCGAGGCGCTCGACCTGGCGGGCGCCCACCAGTCCTCGTACGGCCGGGAGGCGGCCGGCGTCCTCGCCGCGGCGGTCGCCGCGGCCTGCGTCCCGGGCGCCACCCCGCGCTCGGTCGTCGACGCGACGCTGGCGCTCGCCAAGGACGGCACCCGCGCCGCGATCCAGGCCGTCACCGAAGTCGCCGAGGAGCACCGGGACTTCGAGTCCGCGCTGGATCCGCTGCGCCGCGCCGTCGCCCCGTACGACTCCGTCGGCCCGGACTACCGCGCGCCCTCCCTCGACGCCCGCCGCCCCTCCCGCGTCCACGCGATCGAGGAACTGCCCGTCGCCCTCGGCATGCTGCTCGTCGGCGCGGGCGACTACCGGCGTACGGTCCTGGGCGCGGTCAACTACGGCCGGGACTGCGACTCGATCGCCACGATGGCGGGCGCGATCAGCGGCGCGCTGGGCGGCGAGTCGGTGATCCCCGCGGAGTGGGCGAAGCGGGTCGCGGAGGCCAGCCGTCTCGACCTGCACGCCCCGGCGACCGCCCTCGCCGCGGTCTCCCGCGAGATCCACGGCCGCGACACCGCCCGCCGCCGCGCCCACGAGTCGGCCTACGCGGCCCTGACGGGCCGGGCCCGATGACGACCGCCGAAGCCGGGGCACCGGCCGGGACCCGGACGCCCGGCGGCCCGGCCCCGGAGGCCGTCGCCCCGCTGCGGCTGACCTGGGTGCAGCCCGAGGACCTGGTCGGACACGAGCTGCGGCAGGCCGCGGAGGACGGGCGCGACGCCGCCGGACTCGCCGCCCGCTGGTACGCGGCCGGCGGCCCCCCGGCCCCGCCGGCCGCCGGGGCGTCCCCGCTCCCCCGCCCGGAACTCCGCCCCCTGGCCGAGGAGATCCTGGACGCCCTGGCCGCGCTCCCCTCCCCCCTGGCCACCCGCGAACCGACCACCCTCGCCGCCATCATGGCGGCCTGCCCCGACTGGCCGGACGGACCGCACGAACCCCACCGGCCGGACTCGCCGCACGGAGCCCACCGGCCGGACTGGCCGCATGGACCCCACCGGCCGGACCGACCGGACCAACCGCACGGACCCCACCAGCCCGACCGACCGGACCGACCGGGCGCCGGCGCGGGCCGGTCCGCCGAGGGGCCCCGCCCGGCGCCGCCGTCCCGCGCGGCCGACGGCGCCCTCCTTCCCCGGCTGCACGCCGCCTGGCTCGGTCGGGCCGTCGGGTGTCTGCTCGGCAAGCCCGTGGAGAAGGTGCCGCTGGACGGGATCCGGGCGCTCGCCCGCGCCGCCGGCAACTGGCCGCTCGCCGGCTGGTTCACCGCCCGTGGCGTGCCCGCCGCGCTGCTCGCCGCGCATCCCTGGAACCGGCGCTCCGCCGCCACCTCGCTCGCCGAGAACATCGCCGGGATGCCCGAGGACGACGACCTGAACTACCCGCTCCTGGCCCTGCTCCTGCTCCGCCGTCACGGCCGGGACTTCGGCACCGCCGACGTCGCCCGGCTCTGGCTCGACGAGCTGCCGGCCGGCCGTACGTTCACGGCCGAGCGGATCGCCTACCGCAATCTGCTCGACGGCGTCGAACCCCCGCTCACCGCCTCCCGCCGCAACCCGTTCCGGGAGTGGATCGGCGCCCAGATCCGCGCCGACGTCCACGGCTGGACCCACCCCGGGGACCCGGCCGCCGCCGCCCGCCAGGCCCACCGGGACGCGGTGCTCACCCACACCGGCAACGGCGTGTACGGCGCCCTGTTCGTCGCCGCCACCCTCGCGACCGCCGCCACCGGCACCGCCGACGTGCACGAGGCGCTGGCCTCCGGACTGGCCGTCGTACCGCCGGAGTCACGGCTGGCCGAGGCGGTCCGGTACGGCGTCACCGCCGCACGCGGCGCCCGGACGCCCCACGCCTTCGACGCGGTCGTGGACCGGCTCCACGCCCGGTACGGCGGGTATCACTGGGTGCATGCCGTCCCGAACGCCGCGCTGCTCGCCGCCGCCCTCACCCACGCCGACGGCGACTTCACGCGCTCCGTCTGCGCGGCCGTCTCCGGCGGCTGGGACACCGACTCGAACGGCGCCACGGCCGGCTCCGTCGCCGGTCTGCTCGCGGGCCGCCCGGACCGGCTCCCCGCACACTGGACCTCCCCTTTGGACAACCGCCTCTCCACCTCGGTGCCGTCCTTCGACGGCATCGGCTTCGACGCCCTGGCCGCACTGACCCATTCGGAGGCCGTACGCCCATGACCAGCATCGTCGTGCTCGGCAGCACGAACATGGACCTCGTGGCCTATGTGCCCAGGGCCCCCGCCCGCGGCGAGACCGTGACCGGCCGCGAGTTCCGCACCATCCCCGGCGGCAAGGGCGCCAACCAGGCCGTAGCCGCCGCCCGCGCCGGTGCCGAGGTGTCGATGATCGGCGCGGTCGGCGCCGACGACTTCGGCACCCGGCTCCGGTCCGCGCTCGACCACAGCGGCGTCGACACCGACCTGCTGCGCACCGTCGAGGGCCCCTCAGGCACCGCGCACATCGTCGTCGACGACGAGGGCGGCAACGCGATCGTCGTCGTCCCCGGCGCCAACGGCACCGTCACCTCCCTCAGCCACGGCGACGAGGCCCTGATCGGCACCGCCGACGCCCTGCTCCTCCAGCTCGAACTCCCCCTCCCGGTCGTCGTCGAGGGCGCCCGCACCGCCCGCGGCCTCGGGGTGCGCACCGTCCTCACGCCCGCCCCCGCCCGAGCCCTGCCCGCCGAACTCCTCGCCGCCACGGACCTGTTGGTGCCCAACGAGCACGAGGCCGCCGCCCTCACCGGTCACACCGAGCCGCACGCCGCCGCGCAGGCCCTGCTGCGCTTCGTCCCGGAGGTGGTGATCACCCTCGGCGCCACCGGCTGCCTGTACGCCGCGCGCGGCGCCGAGCCGGTCACCGTGCCCGCGCCCCGCGTCCGGGCCGTGGACACCACCGCGGCGGGCGACACCTTCGTCGGCGCGCTGGCCGTCGCCCTCACCGAGGGGCGGCCCGCACCGGAGGCGCTCGCGTGGGCCTCGGCCGCCGCCGCGCTCTCCGTCCAGCGCCCCGGCGCGTCCACCTCGATGCCGTACCGCTCCGAGATCGAGGCGGCGGCCGGCGCACCGGAGGCCGACCGCGCATGACCGCCACCGACCCGCCCGCCTCCACCGTCCCCGCCCCTCCGCTGCGCGGGCTGCGCGTCCTCGACCTCGCCACCCTCTTCGCCGGCCCGCTCGCCGCGATGATGCTCGGCGACTTCGGCGCCGACGTGGTCAAGATCGAGCACCCCCGCCGGCCCGACCCCTCGCGCGGCCACGGCCCGGCGAAGGACGGGGTCGGTCTGTGGTGGAAGGTCCTCGGCCGCAACAAGCGGACGATGACCCTCGACCTGTCCACCCCCGGCGGCCGTGACACCCTGCTGCGGCTCGCCGCCGACGCCGACGTGATCGTGGAGAACTTCCGCCCCGGCACCCTGGAACGCTGGGACCTCGGCTGGGAGGAGCTGTCCGCCGCCAATCCGCGCCTGGTGCTCGCCCGGGTCACCGGCTTCGGCCAGTTCGGCCCGTACGCGCACCGGCCCGGCTTCGGGACCCTCGCCGAGGCCATGAGCGGCTTCGCCGCGATCACCGGCGAACCCGACGGCCCGCCGACCCTGCCGCCCTTCGGCCTCGCCGACTCGATCGCCGCCCTCGCCACCGCGTACGCGGTGATGACGGCGCTCACCGCCAGGACCACCACCGGCCGCGGCCAGGTCGTCGACATGGCCATCATCGAACCGATGCTCTCCGTCATCGGACCCCACCCCCTCTGGTACGACCAGCTCGGTTACGTCCAGCCCCGCACCGGCAACCGCTCCCGCAACAACGCCCCGCGCAACACCTATCGGACCGCCGACGGCTCCTGGGTCGCCGTCTCCACCTCCGCCCAGTCGATCGCCGAACGCGTGCTCCGGCTGGTCGGCCGCCCGGAGCTGGTCGAAGAGCCCTGGTTCGCGGACGGCGCCGGGCGGGCCGCGCACACCGAGCTCCTCGACGAGGCCGTCGGCTCCTGGATCGCCCGCCACACCCGCGACGAGGCGATGGCCGCGTTCGAGAAGGCGGAGGCCGCCATCGCCCCGGTCTACGACGTCCGGGACGTGCTCGCCGACCCCCAGTTCCAGGCGCTCGGCACCGTCACCGAGGTCCCGGACCCCGAGCTCGGCCCGCTCCGCATGCAGAACGTCCTCTTCCGGCTCTCCGAGACCCCCGGCGGAATCCGCTGGGCCGGCCGCCACCACGGCGCCGACACCACCGAGCTCCTCACCGAGCTGGGCCTCACCGACGCCGAGATCGCCGCCCTGCGCGAGGAGGGCGCCGTATGACGGGCCCCGCCGGGCCCCCTGGTCTCGCCGCCCCGCCCGTCCCCCTCACCTGGCTCTACGCCCCCGGCGACCGCCCGACCGTGGTCCGCAAGGCCCTCGACTCCGGGGCCGACGTCGTCATCGTCGACCTGGAGGACGCGGTGGCCCCGGACCGCAGGGCCTACGCCCTGGCCGCCACCGCCGAACTGCTCGCCGAACCCCACCCCGTACCGATCCACGTCCGTGTCCACGCCCCCCGTGACATTCCCGCACTGGCACCCCTCCCCGGCATCGTCGCTCTCCGTGTTCCCAAGGTGACACACCCCACTGACATCGGGCGGATCGTCGAGCTCGCCCAGGGCCTCCCGCTGTACCCGCTCCTGGAGAACGCGCTGGCCGTGGAGCACGCGTACGCCATCGCCGCCGCCCACCCGTCGGTCCACGGCATCGCCCTCGGCGAGGCGGACCTGCGCGTCGATCTGGGCGTACGGGAGGACAGCGGCCTCGACTGGTCGCGCGGCCGCGTCGTGGTCGCCGCCCGCGCCGCCGCGCTGCCGCCCCCCATCCAGTCGGTGCATCCGGACGTCCGCGACCTGAACGCGCTCGCCGCGAGCTGCGCGCGGGGCCGCGCCATGGGCTTCCTCGGCAGGGCCGCGATCCACCCCCGCCAGCTCCCCGTCATCGCCCGGGCCTACCTCCCCACGCCCGGCGAGGTCGCCGCGGCCGAGGAGGTCGTGAAGGCGGCGGAGGCCGAGGAGGGGGCGCTCGCCCTCCCCGACGGGCGCTTCGTGGACGCGGCGGTGGTCGAGGGCGCCCGCCGCGTCCTCACCCTCGCGGCCCGTACGGCCTGAGGGGCGGGGCGCCGGGGACGCGGAAGGGCCGTCGGGACCGGATGGTCCCGACGGCCCTTCGCCGTGTCGGTCGGCCGCATCGGTGGGCCGGGTCAGTGGGCCGGGTCAGCGCCCGCCCGCGCCGGCGCCGTTGTCCGCGCCGTCCTTGGCGGCGGCGTCCTCGGCCGGGGCGTCCGAAGGCTCGTCCTTCGCCGCCTTCGCCGGCGCGTCGTCCGGGCCGGGGTCGCCGTCGGCGGCCTTGTCGTCGCCGTCCGCCTTCTCACCCGCGACGTCGTCGGACTTCTCGTCCTTCTCGGTCTTCTCGCCCTTCTCGGGCTTGTTCGCCTTCGGCTCCACGATCTCCTCGCGGCCCGGGCGGATCCTCGCCGAGATGACGATGTAGACGACCGCGAGGACGAAGACGATGATCGCCGTCCACACGTTCAGCCGCAGGCCGAGGATGTGGTGGGCCTCGTCGACGCGCAGGTACTCGGTCCACACGCGGCCCGCGCAGTACGCCGCGACGTACAGCGCGAAGGCGCGGCCGTGGCCCAGCTTGAAGCGGCGGTCCGCCCAGATGACCAGGAGCGCGACACCGACGCACCACAGCGACTCGTAGAGGAAGGTCGGGTGGTAGAGGCCGGCCTCGCGGTTGGGGCCCGCGGTGATCTTCAGCGCCCAGGGCAGGTCGGTCGGCTTGCCGTAGAGCTCCTGGTTGAACCAGTTGCCCCAGCGGCCGATGGCCTGGGCGAGGGCGATGCCGGGCGCGATCGCGTCCGCGTACGCCGGGAGCGGGATGCCGCGGCGGCGGCAGCCGATCCAGGCGCCGACGGCACCGAGGGCGATGGCGCCCCAGATACCGAGGCCGCCCTCCCAGATCTTGAAGGCGTCTACCCAGTTCTCACCCTCGCTGAAGTACAGCTGGTAGTCGGTGATCACGTGGTAGAGCCGGCCGCCGACGAGGCCGAAGGGCACGGCCCAGACGGCGATGTCGGCGACGGTGCCGGCGGTGCCGCCCCGGGCGATCCAGCGCTTGTTGCCGAGCCAGACGGCGACGAAGACACCGATGATGATGCAGAAGGCATAGCCGCGCAGCGGGATCGGTCCGAGGTGGATCACGCCGGTCGACGGGCTGGGAATGTAGGCAAGGTCCATGGCAGGTCCGACGCTACCTTGCCGGGCGGGCCCTGCGGCAGCCTGCCCGGCAACTTCTCCGTAACTACCGTGACGGACGAGGTCAGCGGGCGGCGGATCCGGCGGCCGGGGAGGCCGTGCCGGCCTTCTTGCCCTTGTTGGCCTCGGCGACCCACTTCTTCAGGTTCTCCGCGGAGATCTGCTCGTTCCCCTTCTGCGGGAAGATCGACTCCCCGTTGAGCAGGACGGACGGCGTACCGGTGAACTCGCTGGCCTTGAAGGCGTCGTTCGACTTCTTCACCCAGGCGTCGTGCGTGCCGTCCTGGACGCAGCTGCGGAAGGCGGGGGTGTCGAGACCGGGGACCTTCGCGGCGAGCTCGATGAGCTTGTCGTTCTTCGCGTAGGCGTCGTCGGTCTCCTGCGGCTGGTTGATGTAGAGCACGTCGTGGTACTGCGTGAACTTCCCGGCGTCCTGGGCGCAGGCCGCCGCGTTGGCGGCGCGCAGGGAGCCGCTGCCGCCCATGTTCCCGTCGATGAGGGTGGCGAGGTGGTACTCGGCCTTGACGGCGCCGGACGCCTCCAGCTCGTGGACGGTGTCCCGGAAGAAGTTCTCGAACTGCGCGCAGGCCGGGCAGCGGAAGTCCTCCCAGATCGCGAGCGTGGACGGGGCGTCCGGCCTGCCCTGGGGGATGGCGGGCTTGTCGCCGCCGATGGCTCCGGTGGGGGCGACCACGGGGCCGGCCTTGTCGGAGCTGTCCTTGCCGCCGCTGTTGGCGGCGATCACTCCGACGACCGCGGCCAGGCCGAGGACGCCGACGACCGCGGCCGACACGATGAGGACGCGCCGCTGCTTCTCGCGGGCCTTGTCGCGCTGCCGCTGCTGCTGGAGGCGCTCCCGCGCGCTCTGGGTACCGCCATTGTTCTTCTCGCTCACGCCCACAGCAACGAACCGGGGAGGCACCACCGTGCCTCCCCGGTCCGGAATCCACCCGTATGGGTTACGGGGTGCGGCGCACGCCTTCGGCGAGTTCGGCCGCCAGTTCCCTTACGGCGTCGAGTCCGGCGCGCTCGTCGCCGTCGGCGTCGAGGATCCGCTGCACGAAGGCGGAGCCGACGATGACGCCGTCGGCGAAGGCGGCGACCTCCTTCGCCTGGCGCGCGTTCGACACGCCGAGTCCGACGCAGACGGGCAGGCCGGAGGTGGCCCGGGTGCGGCGGACCAGGTCGGACGCCTGCGCGCCGACCGACTCGCGGGTGCCGGTGACACCCATGAGGGAGGCCGCGTAGACGAAGCCGGAGCCGGCCGCGGTGATCGTGGCGAGCCGCTCGTCCTTGCTGCTGGGCGCGACGACGAAGACGGTCGCGAGACCGTGCTTGTCGGCGTGCTCGCGCCAGAGCGCGGACTCCTGGACCGGCAGGTCGGGCAGGATGCAGCCCGCGCCGCCGGCCGCGGCGAGCTCCTCGGTGAAGCGCTCGACGCCGTAGCGGTCGATGGGGTTCCAGTAGGTCATGACGAGGACCGGCTTGCCGGTGGCCTCGTGGGCCTCCCGGACCGTGCGCATGACGTCGGCGATCTTGACGCCGCCGCGCAGGGCGATGTCGTCGGCGGTCTGGATGACCGGACCGTCGAGGACCGGGTCGCTGTGCGGCAGGCCGACCTCGACGATGTCGGCGCCGCCGTCGAAGACGGCCTTGATGGCGGCGATGCCGCCGTCCACGGTCGGGAACCCGGCCGGGAGGTAGGCGATGAGCGCGGCCCGGTTCTCGGCCTTGGCCTCGGCCAGGGTGTCGCTGAGCAGCTGCGTGTTCCCGGTCACTTGGCGCCCCCCTCGGCTCCGTTGTCGTACAGCCCGAAGTAGCGGGCCGCGGTGTCCATGTCCTTGTCGCCGCGCCCGGAGAGGTTGACGAGGAGCAGGGCGTCCTTGCCGAGCTCCTTGCCGATCTCCAGCGCCCCGGCGAGGGCATGCGCCGACTCGATGGCCGGGATGATGCCCTCGGTACGGGAGAGCAGGCGCAGGGCCTGCATGGCGGCGTCGTCGGTGACGGCGCGGTACTCGCCCCGGCCGCTGTCCTTGAGGTAGGCGTGCTCGGGGCCGATGCCGGGGTAGTCGAGTCCGGCGGAGATCGAGTACGGCTCGGTGATCTGGCCCTCGTCGTCCTGGAGGACGTACGAGCGGGAGCCGTGCAGGATGCCGGGCTCGCCCGCGGTCAGGGTGGCCGCGTGCTCGCCGGTCTCGACGCCGTGGCCGGCCGGCTCGCAGCCGATCAGGCGGACGGAGGCGTCCGGGAGGAACGCGTGGAAGAGGCCGATGGCGTTGGAGCCGCCGCCGACGCAGGCGACGGCCGCGTCGGGCAGGCGGCCGGCGCGCTCCAGGATCTGGCGGCGGGCCTCGACGCCGATGACGCGGTGGAAGTCGCGGACCATGGCCGGGAAGGGGTGCGGGCCGGCGACGGTGCCGAAGAGGTAGTGGGTGTCGTCGACGTTGGCGACCCAGTCGCGGAACGCCTCGTTGATGGCGTCCTTGAGGGTGCGGCTGCCGGACTTCACCGCGATGACCTCGGCGCCGAGGATGCGCATGCGGGCCACGTTGAGGGCCTGGCGCTGGGTGTCGATCTCGCCCATGTAGATGGTGCAGTCGAGGCCGAACAGGGCGCAGGCGGTGGCCGTGGCGACGCCGTGCTGGCCGGCGCCGGTCTCCGCGATGACGCGGGTCTTGCCCATGCGCTTGGTGAGCAGGGCCTGGCCGAGCACGTTGTTGATCTTGTGCGAGCCGGTGTGGTTGAGGTCCTCGCGCTTGAGGAAGACGCGGGCGCCGCCGGCGTGCTCGGCGAAGCGCGGGACCTCCGTGAGGGCGCTGGGGCGGCCGGTGTAGTTGACCATCAGGTCGTTGAGCTCGCGGGCGAACTCGGGGTCGGCCTTGGCCTTGTCGTACTCGACCGCGACCTCGTCGACGGCGGCGACGAGGGCCTCCGGGATGAACTTGCCGCCGTAGGCGCCGAAGTAGCCCTCGGGGGAGGGGATCTGACCCTCCGGGTCTGGAATGAAGAACTCGCTGGACATGCGGTTGCTCCTGGGACGCGTGCTGATGATGGTCACGGTATGCGCGCGACCCCACACGACACCTCCCCCACGAGCGTCACCGCCCGGCCTGGGCCTCCGGCCCCCGTTGTGGGCCATCGCCCCGCCGGGGCGACGCCCACCCTTTCGGGCCTGCGCCCCCCGTTGTGGGCAATCGTTCCGCTGGGGCGGAACGGGTGGGCACAACGGAACGGCGCCCCTTGCCGGGCCTAGGCTTCCGCGCCTGTAGCCCCGCCCCCGGTGCGGCGCCCTGGTGGTGCGGGCCGAGGCACTAGGAGCGGAGGCGCCCGCAATGGGCGCCGTCCCGTGTGCCCACCCGTCCCGCCCTGCGGGACGATTGCCCACACGGGGGTGGACGAGGCGAGCACTCGGGGCTGGTCGGCTGCCCGCACTGGCTCGGGGTGGCTGGTCGCCCACGGGTGTGGGACGGCCGCCCCGTTGCGGGTGCGGGTGGCGGAAGGCGGGGCCCGGGGCGTGGGCGGGACTACGTGTGGGTGGTGTGGGTGAGGGTGCGCGCGGGGCGCGGGCGCCATCGCATGCCGTTGACCTGGCCGGGCTCGTCGCCGATCACGTACCGGACCCGGCGGCCGTGGACACGGCGGGCGGGTGCGCGGCAGCCGCGCGGCCGACAGCCCCGGGCCAGCGGGGCGTGGGCGGGCGCGGCGGCGGTGCGGAGGAGGGTACGGCGCGCCGACGGGACCTCTGGCGGGGTCGGCGTGGCGCGTCGGACGGTCATGGCGGAGGTCAGCTCCGGCCGTGGCGCAGGGCCGGGTGGGCGCCGGCGGCGACGAGGTCGGCGACGGCGGCCTTCGGGTCGCGGCCGGTGACCAGCGACTCGCCGACCAGGACCGCGTCGGCCCCGGCGTTGGCGTAGGCGATCAGGTCGTGCGGGCCGCGGACGCCGGACTCGGCGATCTTGACGATGTGGTCCGGGATCTCGGGCCCGACGCGCTCGAAGGTGGAGCGGTCGACCTGGAGGGTCTTCAGGTTGCGCGCGTTGACGCCGATGATCCGGGCGCCGGCCTCGACGGCCCGCTCGACCTCGTCCTCGTCGTGGACCTCGACCAGCGGGGTCAGGCCGATGGACTCGGCGCGCTCGATGAGGGAGACCAGGGCCTCCTGCTCCAGGGCGGCGACGATGAGGAGCGCGAGGTCCGCCCCGTACGCCCGCGCTTCCCACAGCTGGTACGCGGTGACGATGAAGTCCTTGCGCAGCACGGGGATGTCGACCCGGGCGCGGACGGCCTCCAGGTCGGCGAGGGAGCCGCCGAAGCGGCGCTGCTCGGTGAGGACGGAGATGACGGCGGCGCCGCCGGCCTCGTAGTCCGCGGCGAGCGCGGCCGGGTCGGCGATGGCGGCGAGGGCGCCCTTGGACGGGCTGGAGCGCTTGACCTCGCAGATCACCTTGACGCTGTCCCCGCGCAGTGCGGCGACGCCGTCCTTGGCCTGCGGCGCCTTGGCGGCGCGGTCCTTCAGCTCATCGAGGGAGACCCGCGCCTGCCGCTCTGCGAGGTCGGCGCGCACGCCTTCGATGATCTCGTCGAGCACACTCACGCGAGAGGCCCCCTTCCGGGACGGTGACGGTGTTGATGAACGCCGGGGAACAGTGTTCAGCCAAGTCGATGGTATCCGCAGGTGGGCCCCTGACCCGCATCGGTTCGCGACGCGTCCCACCTGCTGGGACTTCAGGGGGCCAGCGCGGAGCCGAACGGAAGGTTCCGCACCAGGGTGAAAACGGCCAGAACGGCCCCGACGCCCCACCAGAGGACCGGGGAGACCGCCAGGCGCATCGGGGTCCCCTTGACTGCGCGAACCAGCCAGACGGTCATGACGACCGCGAAGACGCCGTAGCCGACGACGGCCAGGGCGTTCGCGCCGAGGGCGGCGCCGAGGTCGCCGTGGACGAAGGCGTGGGCGCTGCGCAGACCGCCGCAGCCGGGGCAGTAGATCCCGGCGAAGCGGAGCAGCGGGCAGACCGGGTAGTGGCCGGGTTCGTTGGGGTCGACCGTCCCCACGTACGCGAAGGCCGCGGCGACCCCGGCGAGCGAGCCGAGCGGGGCGAGCAGCCGCCGGGCGAGGGGCTTGGGCGGCACGGGGAGGGGGTACGGGCCGGGCGGCGCCCAGGGGGCCCGTACGGGTTCGGTCTCGGCTGCCGCCGTCGGCTTCGCGTCCACCCGGTGATTCTCGCCCGGGACGCGCGATGGCGCAGCCCCGCGTCGCGGGACTGCGCCATCGGAGTGAGCCCGGGGCGTCAGGCGCGCGCCTTGATGCTCTCGGTGGCGGCCTCACGGGCGGCGACGACGGCGGCCGACTGCTTCGGCATGCCGAGGCCCGCGACCTTCATCACGCCGCCGACGATGCCGCCGAGGACGATGACGCCGATGCCGCCCCAGAAACCGGGCACGTTGGCGGCCACCATGAAGACTCCGGCGATGCAGAAGCCGATGAAGGAGATGATGACACCGGTCCAGGCGGCCGGGGTGTGTCCGTGGGCGCTGCCCGCCATGAGTTGCTCCTCGTTGATGTTGCTCGGTGGTGACGCCTCATTCTTCCGCACATGGGGGCGCGGAGATGAATCGGGGTGCCCGAACGATCACGCGTCGCGCTCGGGGTCCGGCCGTCAGTCGCCGTGGGTGGGGTCCTCGCCGCGGTCGAGGGCCTTCCACAGGTCCTCGGGCCGGTCCGGATCGGCCGTCGCGGGACGGCGCGTCGCGCGCGGGGCGCCGGAGCGCTCGTAGCGGCCGCCCATCGCGGGCCAGGCCTTGCCGTAGCGCAGGGCGAAGAGTCCGGCGGCCAGGATGAGGACGGCGCCGGCGGCGGTCACGTACGGCCAGACGGTGTGGCTGAGTCCGTCGACGACGGCGGCGGTGTTGCCGCTGATGCGGGCCGCCTCGGCGTCCAGGGCGGCGCTGTCGGAGGCGCCGAGGACGGCGGCGAGGGCCGCGCCCGCGCCGCTGAGGGCGAGCAGGGCGGCGACCAGGGTGCGGCCGGTGCGGCGGACGGCGAAGACGGCGACGAGCGCGGCGAGGCCGACGATCGCGAGCGCGGTCGGCACGCCGGTGACGGAGCCGCCGTCGGCGTGCACGGGAACCGCGCCGCCGCCGACGGCCGCGGTGCCCTCGGCCCAGATCTGGCCCGCGGAGAGCAGCACGACGGTGGCTCCGAGGGCGCCGAGCAGGAGGGCCGCGGCCAGACTGCGACGGGCTCCGGAGGAGGAGGCGGCGCCGCCCGTGCGGGCGGCTCGGGGCTGGGGTACGGGTACGGCACTCACGTACCCCACTATCCCCTACCGGCTCCCCGTGCGTTCATCCGGTCGTGGTCATCCGGTTGGCCGTGTGGACGGCGCGGAGCACCGCCGCCGCCTTGTTGCGGCACTCGTTGTCCTCGGCGACCGGGTCGGAGTCGGCGACGACACCGGCGCCCGCCTGCACGTACGCGGTGCCGTCGCGCAGCAGCGCGGTGCGGATGGCGATGGCCGTGTCGGAGTCCCCGGCGAAATCGAGATACCCGACACATCCGCCGTACAGGCCGCGGCGGGTGGGTTCGAGCTCCTCGATGATCTGCATCGCGCGGGGCTTGGGCGCGCCGGAGAGGGTGCCGGCCGGGAAACAGGCGGTGAGCACGTCGAAGGCGGTCCTCCCCTCGGCGACCCGGCCGGTCACGGTGGAGACGATGTGCATGACGTGCGAGTACCGCTCGATCGACATGAAGTCGACGACCTCGACGGAGCCCGGCTCGCAGACCCGGCCGAGGTCGTTGCGTCCGAGGTCGACGAGCATGAGGTGCTCGGCGCGCTCCTTGGGGTCGGCGAGGAGTTCCTCGGCGAGGTCGTGGTCCTCCTGCGGGGTGGCCCCGCGGTGCCGGGTGCCGGCGATGGGGTGGACCATCGCCCGCCCGTCCTCGACCTTGACCAGCGCCTCGGGCGAGGAGCCGACGACGTCGAAGCCGTTCTCGAAGCGGAAGAGGTACATGTACGGGGAGGGGTTGGTGGCCCGCAGGACCCGGTACACGTCCAGGGCGGAGGCGGCGCACGGGGTCTCGAAGCGCTGCGAGGGCACCACCTGGAACGCCTCGCCGGCCCGGATGCGCTCCTTGATGTCCTCGACGGCGTCCTGGTAGGCCGGGCCGCCCCACAGGGCGGAGAACTCGGGGAGTTCGGAGGCGGGCAGGGCGGCGGGGACGGTGGCGACCGGGCGGGCCAGGTCGGCCTCCATCGCGTCGAGGCGGGCGACGGCGTCCGCGTACGCCTCGTCGACGCCGGTCTCCAGGTCGTTGTGGTTGATCGCGTTGGCGATCAGCAGGACCGTGCCGTCCCAGTGGTCGAGGACGGCGAGGTCGCTGGTGAGCAGCATGGTGAGCTCGGGCAGCCGGAGGTCGTCGCCGCCGTGCTCGCCGATGCGCTCCAGGCGGCGCACGATGTCGTAGCCGAGGTAGCCGACCATGCCGCCGGTGAACGGGGGCATGCCGCCCGCGAGGTCTCGTGGAGTGTGCAGGGTCTCGACGGTCGCCTTGAGGGCGGCGAGCGGGTCGCCGTCGACGGGGACGCCGACCGGCGGGGTGCCGAGCCAGTGGGCCTGGCCGTCCTCGACGGTGAGGGTCGCGTCGCTGCGGACCCCGATGAAGGAGTAGCGGGACCAGCTGCGTCCGTTCTCCGCGGATTCGAGGAGGAAGGTGCCGGGGCGTTCGGCGGCCAGCTTGCGGTAGAGCCCGACCGGGGTGTCGCCGTCCGCGAGGAGCCTGCGGCTGACGGGGATGACGCGGCGGTCGGCCGCCAGCTTGCGGAAGTGCTCGAGATCCATGGCGCCAGACCCTACTCGGCCGCGAGGAGGACGTCGGCGTCGAAGCAGGTCCGGGCCCCGGTGTGGCAGGCGGCGCCGACCTGGTCGACCGTGACCAGCAGGGTGTCGGCGTCGCAGTCGAGCGCGACGGACCGGACGTGCTGGACGTGGCCGGAGGTGTCGCCCTTGACCCAGTACTCCCGGCGGCTGCGGGACCAGTAGGTGCAACGGCCGGTGGTGAGGGTGCGGTGCAGGGCCTCGTCGTCCATCCAGCCGAGCATGAGCACCTCGCCGGTGTCGTACTGCTGGGCGATGGCGGGGATCAGGCCGTCCTCGCTCCGCTTGAGGCGGGCGGCGATGGCCGGGTCGAGGTCGCTGGGGGTGCGGGGCGTGCTGCTCATGCCGCCATTCTGCCGCGCCGGGCGGGGATGTCCGGCGGTGCGTCCACTGGGCGGACCGGTGGGCGCCGCCGTACCCTGGCGGACATGTCGACCCATGCCAAGCGTGAACGCCTTCTGCTCGCCGACCTGTTGGAGGCGGCCGGTCCGGACGCCCCCACGCTCTGCGAGGGGTGGCGGACCCGGGACCTGGCGGCCCATGTGGTGGTGCGCGAGCGCCGCCCGGACGCGGCGGCCGGTTCGGTGGTGCCGGCGCTGAAGGCCCGGCTGGAGCGGGTGCAGGCGGAGTTCGCCGAGAAGCCGTACGAGGAGCTGGTCCAGCTCATCCGTACGGGCCCGCCACGGCTCTCGCCGTTCACGATCAAGCAGGTGGACGAGGGCGCGAACGTGGTGGAGTTCTACGTCCACGCCGAGGACGTGCGCCGGGCGCAGCCGGAGTGGTCGGCGCGCGAACTCGACCCGGTCTTCTCCGACGCGCTGTGGTCGCGCCTGGAGAAGTCCGCCCGGCTGCTGGGCCGCAAGGCCCCGGTCGGGCTGGTGCTGCGCCGCCCGAACGGACAGACGGCGGTGGCGCACAAGGGCACCCCGGTGGTGACGGTCTCCGGCGAGCCGGGCGAGCTGACGATGTTCCTGTTCGGCCGCCAGGACGTGGCGAAGGTGGCCCTGGAGGGCGACCAGGAGGCGGTGGACCGGCTGCACGAGGCGAAGCAGCTGGGAATCTGAGGCCGCCGGACCCGAGTCCCCCGCCTCCCTCCTCCCCCTCCTGTCTCCCTCCCCCTCCTTCCTCCGGCGCGCCCGGTCAGGAGGAAGCCCGCTCCAGTTCGGCGAGGGTCGCCGTGAGCCAGGTCAGCTCCGCCTGGGAGGTGGCGCGGGCCACGGTCAGGACGCCGCGCCGGAAGGGGTCGTCCAGCTCCTCGGCGCGCAGCGGGCGGTCGCCGTCGTAGAAGAAGCTGGCCGGCTCCCGCAGGAAGGCCAGCCTGCGCCGCAGCACCTCGGCCTGGGCGGCCGGGTCGTCCAGGTGGCGCAGGAAGGTCAGCAGCACGAACCAGCGGTTCTCGTCGGTGATCTGTGTGTCCTCGGGCCCGGCGAGCCTCCGGCGCAGCTCCCGCTTGCCGTCGGCGGTGAGGCTGAGCACCTGGCGGGGTGCGGCGGCGGGGCCTTGCCGGGTCTCACGCGTGAGGAGCCCGGCCTTCTCCAGGCGTTTGATCGCCGGATACAGCGTGGACTCGCCGACCGGGCGGACGTGGCCGGTGAGGGCGGTGATGCGCTTGCGCAGCTCGTAGCCGTGCAGGGGTGCTTCGTAGAGGAATCCGAGCAGGGACAGTTCCAGCATGCCCGCATTCTCGCCCATCAGCGGTGTACATCGATGGCGTAGTACTACGTTACCGATGTACAGTCGCCCGAGTCGGCGGCCCGTGCGGGCCGCGGTGGGGAGTGGACAGTGCGTGAGGCCCGATTCGACGCGCGGGGCAGTGTGATCCGGTGGACCGAGACGCCCGGCGAGGGGCCGGCGACGGTGTTCGTGCACGGTCTGGGCGCCGCCTCGACCGTCTACCACGCCCACCTCGCGGCCCGCCCCGAGTTCACGGGCCGCCGGATCCTCTTCGTGGACCTGCCGGGCCACGGCATCAGCGACCGGCCCGCCGACTTCGGCTACGCCCTGGAGGACTACGCGGACGCGCTCGCCACGGCGCTCGACGCGGCCGGGGTGCGCGGCGGCGTGATCTCGGGCCACAGCATGGGCGGATCGGTCGCCATCGTCCTCGCCGACCGCAGGAGCGACCTCGTCTCCCGCCTGGTCGTCACCGAGGCCAACCTCGACCCCTTCCCGCCGCCCCAGGCGGGCAGCAGCCTCATCGCCGCGCACACCGAGGACGAGTTCGTGCGGGGCGGCGGCTTCGCCCGCGTCCTCGAGCGCGTCGGCCCCACCTGGGCGGCGACGATGCGCCTCGCCGACCCCCTGGCCCTGCACCGCACCGCCGCACACCTCGTACGGGGCACCGATCCGGCCCTGCGGGAACTGCTGCTCCGCAACACCCGCGTCGAGCGCGTCTACCTCCAGGGCCGGCTCAGCGGCGAACTCGCGGGAGCCGACCGGCTCAGGGCCGCGGGCGTGGACGTGGTGACCGTCCCCGACGCCGGACACAACATCATGTTCGACAACCCCGACGCCTTCACCCGCGCCCTGGTGGGGGAACCGGCGACGAGCCCGGCGTGACGTCGTGACACCCGTGACGCCGTGACACCCGTGACGCCGTGACACCTGTGACGCCGGACCCCAAGGCCCGTCGCCGCCCTCCCGTCCGCCCCGCGACGACCGGCCCTAGCTCGGCAGTTGGGCCCTAGCGCGGGAGTTCGGCCCTGCGGACCGCCGGGACGACGAGGCCGTAGATCCCCGAGACGGCGCAGACGGCCGCGCTGACGACGTACACCGGGCCGAGGCCCCACAGGCCGATCGCCGCGCCGGTGAGCGGGTAGCCGAGCGGGGCGAGGCCGAGGGAGCAGAGGCCCGCCACGGCGGTGACGCGACCCAGGTAGGCGGGCTCGCAGTGGGTCTGGACGAGGGCGTTGCACAGCGCGCCGGAGAGGCCGGCGAGCAGGCCGATGGCGAGGGCGACGGCGACCGCGACGGGCAGGACCGGCGCGTAGGCGAGGGCGCCGATCGCGACGGCGCCCAGGGTCATCGTCCAGCCGCTGACGGCCCCGGCGCGGGGCACGTGCCCCCGTACCGTCAGGAGCAGCGCGGCGGAGCCCGCTCCGGTGCCGAAGCCGGCGAGGATCCAGCCGATGCCGGAGGCGCCCCAGTCGCGCTGCTCGGCGAGGACGGCGAGGCCGACGTTGAGGGGGCCGGCGAAGCCGAGGTCGCTGAGGAGCACGATGACCATCAGCGGGCCGAGGACGCGGTGCCCGCGCAGGTAGCGCAGCCCGTCGGCGAGGTCGCTCAGGGCGGTGCCGTCGCGGGCCGGGTCGCGGGCGGGGAGCGGGCGGAGGCGCAGCGTGCTCAGCAGGGGGATCGAGAGGGCGAAGAGCGCTCCGGCGGCCCCGAAGGCGGTGGCCGGGCCGCCGACGGCGACCGCGAGGCCGCCGAGCGGGGCGCCGAGGACGGCGCCGCTGCGGTACGCGAGGCCGCGCAGGCCCTGGATGCGGGCCAGCTGGTCGGGCGGGGCGATCCGTGGCGGCAGGGCGCCGACCGCGGGCAGGAACAGGGCGTCGACGGTGCCGAAGACGAGGGCGACGGCGGCGAGCGCCCACAGGCCGGGCGAGGTGAGGAAGAGGGTCGCGGCGAGGCCGAGGACGACGAGGCAGCGGACGGCGTCGGAGCCGATGACGACGCGGCGCGGGCCGAGGCGGTCGGCGACCACTCCCCCGCCGAGCATGAGCAGGGCCCGGGGCACGGCGCTGACGGCCATGACGAGTCCGGCCTGGGCGGGGGTGCCGGTGCTGACGACGGTCCAGGACAGGGCCAGGTGGTAGACGCTGTCGCCGAGGGTGGAGGCGGTGTAGGCGCCGGTCCAGCGCAGGACGTTCGGGTCGCGGTGGGCGGGGCGCGCGGGGGCGGCGGCCGGGGCCGCGGCGGTGGTCATCGGGTCAGCCCCGGTACGGGAAGCCGAAGAGGTGGACGGCGACGTTCTCGCGTCCCTCGGTGTCGCCCGCGGCCTCGGCGGCGCGGGCCCGCTCGTCGTACTTCCTGACGACCTCGTCGAGTTCGGCGCCGAGCCCGGCGAGTTCGGCGGCGGTGAGCCGGGGCAGCCACTCGGAGCTCATGGCGGCGGCCCGCCATGCCTCGGGCCAGGTGTGCCGCTCGTCGAGGAAGCGGCTGTGCATCTCGGTGCGCTGCGCGTTGATCGTGCGGCCGAACGCGGTGCTCGCGGCGGCGAGTTCGGGCGCGTCCCGGAGGTCCTGCTCGTGGACGCTGAACCCGTAGGAGCTGGGCTGCCACCAGCGTTCGCGGCCGTCGGCGGACTGATTCTCGGCCTCCTCGATGAGGCCGTGGTCGGCCAGCTTGCGCAGGTGGTAGCTGACGAGGGAGACGGCCTCGTCGACCTGGTCGGCGAGTTGCGAGGCGGTGGCGGTGCGGGCGACGAAGAGGGCGCGGTAGAGGCGCATCCGCAGCGGGTGGGAGATGGCTTTGAGGGTGCCGAGATCGGTGATCCGGCGGTTCTCCGACGAGGTCATGTCAGGAACTCTAGATAGACAGGAAACCTTGCGCAATGGATGTTGCGCAAATAATCCTGCACATCCACCAAAGGGAGAGGCCCCCGGGATCCCGGGGGCCTCTCCGCACAGCCTGCGATCAGCGGACCTGTCGGCCCGCCTCCTTCAGCGCCTGCTTGACCTCGCCGATCCGCAGATCACCGAAGTGGAAGACCGAGGCCGCGAGCACCGCGTCCGCGCCCGCCTCGATGGCCGGCGGGAAGTCGGACAGCTTGCCGGCGCCGCCGGAGGCGATCACCGGCACGGTCACGTGCTTGCGCACGGCCGCGATCATCTCGGTGTCGTAGCCGTCCTTCGTGCCGTCCGCGTCCATCGAGTTGAGCAGGATCTCGCCCGCGCCCAGCTCGGCGGCCCGGTGCGCCCACTCGACCGCGTCGATGCCGGTGCCCTGCCGGCCACCGTGCGTGGTGACCTCGAAGGAGCCCGTCGCGGTGCGGCGGGCGTCGACCGACAGGACGAGGACCTGACGGCCGAAGCGCTCGGCGATCTCACGGATCAGCTCGGGGCGGGCGATGGCGGCCGTGTTCACGCCCACCTTGTCCGCGCCGGCCCGCAGCAGCTTGTCGACGTCCCCGGCGGAGCGGACCCCGCCGCCGACGGTCAGCGGGATGAAGACCTGCTCGGCGGTGCGGCGCACCACGTCGTAGGTGGTCTCCCGGTTGCCCGAGGAGGCGGTGATGTCGAGGAAGGTGAGCTCGTCGGCGCCCTCGGCGTCGTACAGCTTGGCCATCTCGACGGGGTCGCCCGCGTCCCGCAGGTTCTGGAAGTTGACGCCCTTGACGACCCGGCCGTTGTCCACGTCCAGGCAGGGGATCACGCGTACGGCGAGACTCATGCGGCGCCTCCCTCGGTGGCCGCCGGGCGGTACGCCTCGACCTCGACCTCGACGACCAGACGGGGGTCGACGAAGCCGGAGACGATGATCATGGACGCGGCGGGGCGGACGGCGTCGAAGAGCTCCTTGTGGGCCCGGCCGACCTCGTCCACGTCCCGCGCGTGGGTGATGTACATGCGGGTGCGGACGACGTGCTCGGCGCCCAGACCCAGCTGCTTCAGGGCGGCGAAGGCCACGTCGAAGGAGTTGACGGTCTGCTCGTACGGGCCGCCGTCGGCGATCGCGCCGCCCACCACGGAGGTGCAGCCGGCGACCAGGACGGTCCCGTTCGGCAGCTCCACCGCGCGGGAGTAGCCGAACTGCTCCTCCCAGGGGGCGCCGGTCACGACCTTGCGCACGGAGTCGCTCATACGGCCGCCACCGCCTTGAGGGCCTCCTCCAGGGTGAACGCCTTCGCGTACAGCGCCTTGCCGACGATCGCGCCCTCGACGCCCAGCGACACCAGGCCGGACAGGGCCCGCAGGTCGTCCAGGGAGGAGACGCCGCCGGAGGCGACGACGGGCTTGTCGGTGGCCGCGCAGACGTTCTTCAGGAGCTCCAGGTTGGGGCCCTGGAGGGTGCCGTCCTTGGCGATGTCGGTGACGACGTACCGGGCGCAGCCCTCGGAGTCGAGGCGGGCCAGCGTCTCGTACAGGTCGCCGCCGTCGCGGGTCCAGCCGCGGCCGCGCAGGGTCGTGCCGCGCACGTCCAGGCCGACGGCGATCTTGTCGCCGTGCTCGGCGATGACCTTGGCGACCCACTCGGGCGTCTCCAGGGCGGCGGTGCCCAGGTTGACGCGGGTGCAGCCGGTGGCGAGGGCGGCGGCGAGCGTGGCGTCGTCGCGGATGCCGCCGGAGAGCTCGACCTTGATGTCCATGGCCTCGGTGACCTCGCGGACCAGCTGCCGGTTGTCGCCGGTGCCGAAGGCGGCGTCCAGGTCGACCAGGTGCAGCCACTCGGCGCCGGAGCGCTGCCACGCGAGGGCGGCCTCCAGGGGGGAGCCGTAGGAGGTCTCCGTGCCGGACTCGCCGTGCACGAGGCGGACGGCCTGGCCGTCGCGGACGTCGACGGCGGGGAGGAGTTCGAGCGCGCTGGTCACAGGATTCCGATCCAGTTGGTGAGGAGCTGGGCGCCGGCGTCGCCGGACTTCTCGGGGTGGAACTGGGTCGCCCACAGGGCCCCGTTCTCCACCGCGGAGACGAACGGCTCGCCGTGGGTGGACCAGGTCACCTTGGGGGCACGGATGTGCGGGTTGCCGACCTCCAGCTCCCACCTGCGCACCCCGTAGGAGTGCACGAAGTAGTAGCGGGTGTCGGCGTCGAGGCCGGCGAACAGCTCGCTGTCCGCGGGCGCGTCGACCGTGTTCCAGCCCATGTGGGGCACGACCGGCGCCTCCAGCGGCTCGACCGAACCGGGCCACTCGTCGAGGCCCTCGGTCTCCACGCCGTGCTCGATGCCGCGGGCGAAGAGGATCTGCATGCCGACGCAGATGCCCATGACCGGGCGGCCGCCGGAGAGCCGGCGCCCGATGATCCACTCGCCGCGGGCCTCCTTGAGGCCCTCCATGCAGGCGGAGAAGGCGCCGACACCGGGGACCAGCAGGCCGTCGGCGTTCATGGCGCGCTCGTAGTCGCGGGTGATCTCGACGTCGGCGCCGACCCGGGCGAGGGCACGCTCGGCGGAGCGGACGTTGCCGAAGCCGTAGTCGAAGACGACGACCTTCTTGGGGCCGCCGCTCATGACCACACGTCCAGCCGCAGCACACCGGCCGCCAGACACATGAACGCGCCGAAGGAGAGCAGCACGATGAGGCCCTTGGGCATCTTCTGCTTGGCGAAGGAGTAGATGCCGCCGAGCAGGAAGAGCCCGACGACGATCAGGATGGTGGAGAGGCCGTTCACGGTTACAGCGCGCCCTTCGTGGAGGGGAGGATCCCGGCGGCGCGGACGTCGCGCTCGGAGGCGTAGCGCAGGGCGCGGGCGAGCGCCTTGAACTGGCACTCGACGATGTGGTGGGCGTTGCGCCCGTACGGCACGTGGACGTGCAGGGCGATCTGCGCCTGGGCGACGAAGGACTCCAGGATGTGCCGGGTCATCGTCGTGTCGTAGGAGCCGATCATCGGCGCCATGTTCTCGGGCTCGGTGTGCACCAGGTAGGGGCGGCCGGAGAGGTCGACGGTGACCTGGGCGAGCGACTCGTCCAGCGGGACGGTGCAGTTGCCGAAGCGGTAGATGCCGACCTTGTCGCCGAGCGCCTGCTTGAAGGCGGCGCCGAGGGCGAGGGCGGTGTCCTCGATCGTGTGGTGCGAGTCGATGTGGAGGTCGCCGTCGGTCTTCACGGTCAGGTCGAACAGACCGTGCCGGCCGAGCTGGTCGAGCATGTGGTCGTAGAACCCGACCCCGGTCGACACATCGACCTTTCCGGTGCCGTCGAGGTCGATCTCGACGACGACGGAGGTCTCCTTGGTGGTGCGCTCAACGCGGCCTACCCGGCTCATGCGTCCTGCTCCTTCTTCAACTCACGAACCGCGTCGAGGAACGCGTCGTTCTCTTCGGGGGTGCCCGCGGTGACCCGCAGCCAGCCCGGTACGCCGTTGTCCCGGACCAGGACGCCCCGGTCGAGGATCTTCTGCCAGGCCGCGTGGGAGCCCTCCGCTCCGTCGAAGCGGCCGAACTGGACGAAGTTGGCGTCGGAATCGGTGACCTCGTAGCCGATCGCCCGCAGCTCGGTGACGAGGCGGTCGCGCTCGGCCTTGAGCTGCTCGACGTACCCGAGGAGGGTGTCGGTGTGCTCCAGGGCGGCCAGCGCGGTGGCCTGGGTGACGGCCGACAGGTGGTACGGCAGGCGCACCAGCTGGACGGCGTCGACCACGGCGGGGTGGGCGGCGAGGTAGCCCAGGCGCAGTCCGGCGGCGCCGAACGCCTTGGACATGGTCCGGGAGACCACCAGGTTCGGGCGGCCCTCGATGAGGGGCAGCAGCGAGTCGCGGTGGCTGAACTCGACGTACGCCTCGTCGACGACCACCAGCGAGGGCTTGGCGGCCTGGGCGGCCTCGTACAGCGCGAGGACGGTCCCGGCGTCGACCGCCGTGCCGGTGGGGTTGTTGGGCGAGGTGACGAAGACGACGTCCGGCGCGTTCTCCGCGATGGCCCGCTCGGCCGCCGCGAGGTCGATGGTGAAGTCCTCGTTGCGGGGGCCGGAGATCCAGTGGGTGCCGGTGCCGCGGGCGATCAGGGCGTGCATCGAGTACGAGGGCTCGAAGCCGATCGCGGTGCGGCCGGGCCCGCCGAAGGTCTGCAGCAGCTGCTGGAGCACCTCGTTGGAGCCGTTGGCGGCCCACACGTTGCCGAGGGACACCGGGTGCTTCGCGGTACGGGTGAGGTAGCGGGCGAGCTCGGTGCGCAGCTCGACCGCGTCCCGGTCGGGGTAGCGGTTGAGGCCGCGGGCGGCCTCGGCGACCCGCTCCGCGATCCGGGCCACCAGGGGCTCGGGCAGCGGGTACGGGTTCTCGTTGGTGTTCAGCTGGACGGGCACGTCGAGCTGGGGCGCGCCGTAGGGCGACTTGCCCCTGAGCTCGTCGCGGATGGGGAGGTCGTCGATGCCGACCGTGTCGTACGTGGTCACTTGCTCTCCGGCACCTTCCATCCGAAGCGCGCCTTGACGGCGGCGCCGTGCGCGGGCAGGTCCTCGGCCTCGGCGAGGGTCACCACGTGGTGGGCGACCTCGGCGAGCGCGTCGCGCGTGTAGTCCACGATGTGCACGCCGCGCAGGAAGGACTGCACGGACAGGCCCGAGGAGTGGCAGGCGCAGCCGCCGGTGGGCAGGACGTGGTTGGAGCCGGCGCAGTAGTCGCCGAGGGAGACCGGGGCCCAGGGGCCGACGAAGATCGCGCCCGCGTTGCGGACCCGGTCGGCGACGGCGGCGGCGTCGGCGGTCTGGATCTCCAGGTGCTCCGCGCCGTAGGCGTCGACGACCCGCAAGCCCTCCTCCAGGCCGTCGACCAGGACGATCGCGGACTGGCGGCCGGCCAGCGCCGGGACGATCCGGTCGTCGACGTGCTTGGAGGCGGCGACCTGGGTCTTGAGCTCGGCCTCGACGGCCTCGGCGAGCTCCTCGGAGGCGGTGACGAGCACGGAGGCGGCCATCGGGTCGTGCTCGGCCTGGCTGATCAGGTCGGCGGCGACGTGCACCGGGTCGGCGGTGGAGTCCGCGAGGATCGCGATCTCGGTGGGACCGGCCTCGGCGTCGATGCCGATCCGGCCCTTGAGGAAGCGCTTGGCGGCGGCGACGTAGATGTTGCCGGGGCCGGTGACCAGGTTGACGGGGGCGCAGCCGGGCGCGTCGGAGGTGTCGGAGCCGCTGGAGGTGCCGTACGCGAACATGGCGATGGCCTGGGCGCCGCCGGCGGCGTAGACCTCGTCCACCCCAAGCAAGGCACAGGCAGCCAGGATCGTCGGGTGAGGCAGTCCGCCAAAGCCGGGATCATCCCCGCTGGTGCGGGGAAGCGCCTGGGGCGGCGAGGCCACGGCAAGCGACGTTACGCCCGCTTCCTGCGCAGGCACAACGTTCATCACCACGGATGAGGGATACACCGAACGCCCGCCCGGCACGTACAGGCCGACGCGCTCGACGGGGATCCACTTCTCGGTGACGGTGCCGCCGGGCACGACCTGGGTGGTGTGGGTGGTGCGGCGCTGCGCGCGGTGGACCATGCGGGCGCGCCGGATGGACTCCTCAAGGGCGGCACGGACGGCCGGGTCGAGCTCGTCGAGGGCGCGGGTGAGGGCCTCGGCGGGCACGCGCAGGTTCTCGACGCGGACGCCGTCGAACTTCTCCCCGTAGTCGATCACCGCTGCGGCGCCATGATGCCGGACGTCCTCGCAGATCGGCCGCACCTTCTCCAGGGCGGCTTCCACGTCGAACTCGGCACGGGGCAGCAGGTCGCGCAGGGCGGCACCCTCGGGGAGGGACGCGCCGCGCAGATCGATTCGAGAGATCACGGGTCAATTCTCGCAGACGCCCCACAGCCCCCGGACGCCCGTATCACTGGCTGATACGGGCCACTCTGGCGTCTTGTCGCCACTCCTGACCGTTAGCGTTCAGTCCGTCACTCAGCGGGAAGAACGGCTGTACGAATCCGGGGAAGCGAAGCGGAGTCGTGGAAAGCGAGGGGGCGGCAGTGACCGAGCCGCGCGTGGACGACGGAGTGCCGGAGGGCCTGACCGGCCCGGAGCGGTTCATGTGGAGGGCGTTCCGGATCGGCAAGGCGTGTGATCTCAGGGAGGGGGTCGCGGAGCGGGACGACCCGTTCGACCGGCAGGTGGTGTGGGGCGCGGAGCGCAGCGTACGGGCCGAGGTGGTGGCGCTGCTGCTGCTCGACGGACCGCCGGCCCGCTCCGGGCGCGTCGCGGCGCTCAAGCTGCGCGGGGCGCGGATCACCGGGGTGCTCAACCTGGCGGGCGGCACGATAGGGCCGTACGTGGAGATGAACGGCTGTCGCTTCGACGGCGAGGTGGTGCTGCCCGAGGCCAAATTCGGGACGCTGCGGCTGGTCGAGTGCGCGATACCCCGGCTGGAGGCGGCGCGCCTGCACACGGCGGGCGACCTGCACCTGCCGCGCTGCCGGGTCGAGCGCGGCATCCGCCTGACGGACGCCCAGATCGGCACGGACCTGCTGATCAACCAGATCCGGGTGTGGCCGGACCGGCGCGGCCGGGCGATCACCGCGGACGGACTGGTGGTCGCGCAGGACCTCCAGGCCGAGCTGATCGAGACGTACGGGGAGGTGAGCCTGCGCGGGGCGAAGGTCGGCGTGTCGCTGAGCCTGCGGGGCAGCGTGCTGCGCGGCGCCCAGCAGCGCCGCGCGCTGAACGCGCCGCAGCTGACGGTCGAGCGCACGCTCTACCTGAACGCGGCCTGGGTGTACGACGCCTCGGGCGACGCGACGGCCACCCCGCCCTACGGGGTGACCCCGTCGCAGGGCGCCCGGCGCAAGCCCGTCGAGTGCCACGGCGGGGTGCGGCTGGACGACGGGCGCTTCGGCGACTCGGTGGACCTGCACTACGCCCGCTTCCTGCTGGACGGCTCCCGGCGGGAGGAGCTGTCGCTGCGCCGGATCGTCACGCCCGAGCTGCGCTTCAACGGCGAGCGGCCCGAGGAGGGCCGGGTGGTGCTCAACGGGGCGAAGGTGGTGACGCTCATCGACCTGTCCACCAGCTGGCCGGGCCCGGGCGGCCTGGCGCTCAGCGGCTTCGTCTACGAGAACCTCGTGCCGTACGGGCACTTCCCGCTGAGCCGGCGCCTCGAGTGGGTCTCGGCGGCCACCCCGGAGTACGCGCCAGAGCCGTACGAGCGGCTGGCCACGGTGCTGCGCAACAGCGGCGAGGACGCCGACGCGCGGGTGGTGCTGCTCGCCAAGCAGCGGCGGCGCCGGGAGACCCTGCCGGTCGCCGGGAAGCTGTGGGGGTACGTCCAGGACCTGGCGGTGGCCTACGGGTACCGCCCGGGGCGGGCCATGCTGTGGATGGCGGTGCTGTGGGCGGCCGGGGCCTACGCCTTCTCGCACTACGACCCGGTGGCGCTGAAACCGGGCGAGGCGCCGAAGTGGAGCGCCACCCTCTACTCCCTCGACGTGCTGCTCCCGGTGATCGACCTGGGCCAGGCCGGCTACTGGCGCATGGAGGGCTTCTGGCAGTGGGCCTCGACGGTGCTGATCCTGCTCGGCTGGGTGCTGGCGACGACGGTGGCGGCGGGGGCCTCGCGGCTGCTGAGACGGGGGTAGTCGCGCGGGAATCGTGAGGATCAGGGGGCCGGACGAGCACCACCCCGCCCCTTTCTTTACGCTGTCTTGACCCTCGCCAGAACAACCTTCCGGCCGCCACCAAGTCTTCACAGTCCCCCACTGGCGCGGCCCTCACCTGCGGTTTTCAATGTTTCGCACCATGTCACTGCTCCGCGCCCTGATCGGCACCGCCCGCATGGTCCGGCACGCCCCGCGCCTCACCGCCGGGCTCCCGCCGGACGACGACGTGCTGCTCGACGTACCGGACGCGAGACTGGCGCCGGCCCTGGTCGCCGCCGCCCAGGCCGACCCGGAGCCGGCCGCCAAGCTGCTCGCCACCACCCGGGACGCCGCCGACTGGGAGGACCGCGACCGCTACGTCACCCGGCTGAGCACCTTCGCGTACCGCCGGGACGAGTGGCTGCGGCACTGGCTCTCCGCCGCCCCGCGCGACCCGGACGCCCTGCTCGTCAAGGCGCAGCTCGCGGTGCGCAGGGCCTGGGAGTCGCCGGCCAGGGCCGAGCGGCTGCGCGAGCTCGGGCCGCTGATCGACGCGGCGACCGGGGCCGCGCCGAGCGACCCGGTGCCGTGGCGGCTCGCCCTGGACCACGCGCGCGGCACCCACGCCCCGCACACCGACTTCGAGGCGCTGTGGGAGCAGGCCGTGCGCCGCGCCCCGCACCACTACGGCTGCCATGTCGCCGCCCTCAAGTACCTGTCGGCGCAGTGGTACGGCTCGCACCGCGAGTGCTTCGACTTCGCCGAGCAGGCCGCGGAGGACGCGCGGCCCGGCTCGCTGGTCCAGGCCCTGCCGGTGCGGGCCGCCTTCGCGCAGCTGCTCGCCGGGCCGGGCCACGGGGTGGTGGGCGACCGGGTCGACGCTGCGGCCGACCGGGCGCTGGAACTGTCGGCGGAGTACCCGGCGGGCGACCCGTGGCCGGCGGAGGTGCGCAATCTGCTGGTGCACGTCCTGGTGGCGCGGGGCCGTTGGCACGACGCCCTGACGGAGTTCGGGCGGATCGGGACCCTGGCCACCTCGTTCCCGTGGACGCAGCTCGCCGACGACCCGCTGCGCGCCTTTCTGGAGGCCCGGACGACGGCCGTCCACGCGGTGGCCCGCCGTACCCGGCTGCGCGCGGCGCACCCCGATCGGGTGCCGGCGGCGGACCGGGGGGACCGGGCCGGTGGAGACGGCCCGGACGGCCATTACGCTTGACCGCTGTGACCACCGCTCGCCTGCCCCTGTTCCCGCTCAACGCGGTGCTGTTCCCGGGCCTCGTGTTGCCGCTCAACGTCTTCGAGCAGCGTTATCGCGCCATGATGCGCGAACTGCTCAAGACCGACGACTCCGAGCCGCGGCGCTTCGCGGTCGTGGCGATCCGGGACGGCCGGGAGGTCGCGCCGACGGCGCCCGGCCTGCCGGACCAGACGGCGCTGCCCGAGAAGGGCCCCACCGCCGGCTTCGGCCCGGACCCGATCCAGGCCTTCCATCGGGTCGGCTGCATCGCCGACGCGGCCCAGATCCGGGAGCGCCCGGACGGCGGCTTCGAGGTGATGGCCACCGGCACGACCCGGGTGAAGCTGCTCTCGGTCGACGCCAGCGGCCCGTTCCTGACGGCCGAGCTGGAGGAGATCCCCGAGGAGCAGGGCGACGAGGCCGGCACCCTGGCCGAGGGCGTGCTGCGCGCCTTCCGGAACTACCAGAAGCGGCTGGCCGGGGCGCGCGAGCGGTCCCTGACGACCAGTGAGCTGCCGGACGACCCCTCGGTGGTGTCGTACCTGGTGGCGGCGGCCGCGGTCCTGGACACGCCGGCCAAGCAGCGGCTGCTGCAGGCGCCGGACACGGCGACCCGGCTGCGCGAGGAGCTGTCGCTGCTGCGCGCGGAGACGGCGGTCCTGCGCCATCTGCCGTCGCTGCCGGCGGTGGACCTGACCCGGGCGCCGACCAGCCAGAACTGACCTCTGGAGAGGACTCCGTGGCGAAGAAGCAGAAGAAGAACACCGGCGGCACCCCGGCGACGGTGGCGCTGACGGCGGCGGGCACCGCGTACACCCTGCACTCCTACGACCACGACCCGGCGGCCCCGTCGTACGGCGAGGAGGCGGCGGAGGCCATGGGCGTCTCCCCCGCCCGGGTCTTCAAGACCCTGGTCGCCGACGTGGACGGCGAGCTCACGGTCGCGGTGGTCCCGGTGGCGGGCCAGCTGGACCTGAAGGCGCTGGCCTCGGCGGTGGGCGGCAAGCGGGCCGCGATGGCGGACCCGGCCGCGGCCGAGCGCACCACCGGCTACGTCCGCGGCGGCATCTCGCCGCTGGGCCAGCGCAAGCAGCTGCGCACGGTCCTGGACAGCTCGGCCGAGGAGCACCTCACGATCTGCGTCTCGGCGGGCCGCAGGGGCCTGGAGGTGGAGCTCGCCCCGCAGGACCTGGCGGCCCTCACGCGGGCGGTGCTGGCCCCGATCGGCCGCGGCTGAGCCGACGGCCGTCGGGCGCGGGACGGACGCCGGAGCGGGCGCGGGTGCGCGCCCGGTCCCGACCGGCGCTGGGCAGCAGTCCCGGCTCAAGCGCTGCGGAGCGGTCCGGCTCAAGCGCTGGGCAGCGGTCCCGGCTCAAGCGCTGCGGAGCGGTCCGGCTCAAGCGCTGGGCAGCGGTCCCGGCTCAAGCCCTGCGGAGCGGTCTGGCTCAAGCGCTGGGCAGCGGTCCCGGCGCAAGCCCTGCGGAGCGGTCCGGCTCAAGCGCTGGGCAGCGGGGGCCAGGCCTCGTCCTCGGGCTCCGGGTCGCGGGGGCCGAAGAGGGCGGTCAGCGCGAGGTGCACGATCATCGCGGCGATGGGCCAGGCCAGCATCGCCGCGGCCGCCATGTTGAGCTCCAGCGGCGCCTGGAAGTCGACGTTGGGGCCGACCGCCTTGGCGTGCGCGACGACGTCGCGGTCGGGCCCGAGCCAGACCCCGGTGCCCCAGGCGAGGAGCGAGCCGAGGACACCGCCGAGGGCGAGCCCGAGGACGAGGGCGATGCCGCCGTGCCGGTGGACGAGGAAGACGAGGGCCGCGGCGACCGCGCCGAAGCCGAGGGCGATCAGGACGAACGTTCCGTCCATGCCGATCGCCGCCTCCCCCTCGCTGTTGCGCAGGAAGACCGCCTTGCCGTCCGAGATCAGGGTGACCCGCGGCGCGAGCCACAGCCACAGCAGTCCGAGCAGGGCCCCCGCCACACCGGAGACGGCGGCGATCACGGCGGCCTGCCGCAGCTCGGTGCCGGTGCTCGGGACGCCGTCCCGCGCGTCCTGCGCGGGGTAGGGCGCGGGCCACTGGGAGTCGTGCGGCGGCTGGTGCGGCGGAGTCAGAGGTGCGGTCACCACGCCATCGTGCCAGGTGTCCCTGTGCGCCGCCTCAGCGGACCGCCGCCCGACGGTACGCCCAGGTCGCGACGGCCAGCGAGAGGACGCCCACCGCCCCGCACACGGCGAGGTCGCGGCAGACGGCCGTCCAGTCCGGGTGCGCGTCGAAGGTACGGGCCAGGGCCTCCACCCCGTACGTGGAGGGCAGCAGGTCCCGCGCCCAGCCGAACGGGCCGGGCAGCCGGTCGGGCGGCAGGACGCCGAGCAGCAGCGCCGCCGACATGCCCAGCTGTCCGAGCAGGGTGGCCAGTTCCTGGCGCGGCGCGAGCAGTCCGAGGGCGGCGCCGAGCCCGGCGAGGGCGGCGCCGGAGAGCGGCACGACCGCGGCCAGGATCCACAGGTGCCCGAGCGGCAGCCCGAACAGGACGGAGCCGGCGACGGCGGTCACGACGGTCCCGGGCACGGTGAAGGAGGCGTACGCCCCGGCCGCGCCCAGCACCACGGCGGCGGGCGGCACGGGCAGCGTCGCGTAGTGGTCGAGTCCGCCGCCGGCCCGCAGCTGCCCGAAGTACTGGGCGAGCAGGTTGAGCGCGACGAAGGCGACGACGAGGACGGCGGAGCCGGCCACCACGGCCCGCGCCTCCGTACCGCCGTCCACGACCCCCCGCATCAGGACCATGATCCCGATCGACTGGAAGGTCGCCACGAAGAGCAGCGGGATCCGGGAGACCCGGGCGCGCGACAGCTGCGCGCGGTACACGGCGCCGAGCGCGGGCAGCAGCCGGGCGCGCGGGGCGAGGGGCGCGGGGGCGTACTCCTCCGCGTCCCCGGTCGGGTCGCCGAGGGCGGCGGCGGGCAGGGCCTCCGCGGGCAGGGTGCTCAACTCGTACAGCTCCTGGAATGCGGCAGGTACGGCAGGTGCGACGGGTGGTACGACAGGCGCGGCGGGCGCGACGGGCGGTGCGGTCGGGTCACGCCTTCACCAGTCCCCGGTTCTCGCCGCCGAGCGCGAGGTAGACGTCCTCCAGGCTCGGCGTCGCCAGCGTGAAGTCGTCGAGGGCCGCGAAGGCCGCCCCGCCGGTCACCGCGGCGACCGCGGCGCGCGCCTCGTCGGGGGCGAGCCGGAGCGTCCAGCGGCGGCCCGACTCCTGGGCGGAGCCGCGCAGCGCGGAGACCTCGGGGACCTCCAGGGGCGCCCGCTCGCGCCAGACGAGCTCGACCCGCACCTCCCCCGCGACCCGCTCCTTGAGTCCGGCGGGGGTGTCGCAGGCGATGACCCGGCCGCGGTCGATGACGGCGACCCGGTCGAGGACGGTCTCGGCCTCGATGACGTTGTGGGTGACGAGCAGCACGGTGGCCCCGCGTTCGGCGCGCCGCCGGTCGACGGCGGCCCACACGGCCCGGCGGGCGACGGGGTCCATGCCGGTGGTCGGCTCGTCGAGGACCAGGACCGGCCGCTCGCCGACGAGGGCGGCGGCGACGCAGGCGAGCCGGCGCTGTCCGCCGGAGAGCTTCTTCAGGGGGCGCCCGGCGATCTCCGCGAGGCCGAGCTCGTCGAGGACGGCGTCGCGCTCGGCGCGGGCCTCCCGGGCGCCGAGTCCGCGCAGCCGACCGGTGGTCTCGGCGGCGAGGGCCACGGTGAGCTCGTCGAGCGCGGTGGACTCCTGCCCGAGATGGGCGAGGAGCCGGGAGGCGCGCTCGGGGTGGCGGACCAGGTCGTGGCCGAGCATCCGGACGGTGCCGGAGTCGGGGCGCATGAGTCCGGTCAGCTGGCGCACGAGGGTGGACTTGCCGGCGCCGTTGGGGCCGAGCAGGCCGAAGATCTCGCCGCCGCGCACGTCGAGGCTGATCCCGTCGGTGGCCCGCACCTCGGGGGTCGCGGGTGTTCCGCGTCGGCCGCGCGTGGCGGGGTACGTCTTGACCAGATCCCGCACCACGCACACCGTACTCACGAGGGATGAGCCTACGGGGTCCCCCGGCTCTCCTCGGGCGCGGGGGCGTGTTGGCCGGCGGCGTGGACGTCGATCTCGCGCCAGAAACCCGCCCGGATCGCGTACCGGTCGTGCTCGTCGATCTGGTCGTCCTTGTGGGCGAGGAGGCCGAAGCGGGCCGCGTAGCGGAGGAGTTCGCCGTCGATGCGGTGCGGGATCCGCGGGTACATGACGGCCAGCTTCTGGACGTGCCCCGGCTCGGGGAGCCGGTCGAGCCAGCGGCGGGCGAACACCTGACCGACCTCGTAGGGGTCGCCGCCGACGGTGGTGATGTCCTCCTCGCGGTCGGCCCAGCGCTGCTCGGCACTGGTGAGCTGGGCGAGGGTGGGCAGGAAGGCGGTCTCGGCGGGCTCGCCGAGCGGGGCGGCCGGCCGGTCGATCCATCCCTTGTCGGAGGACCAGCGCAGGGTGGCGCCCGTCGGGTGCGGCGAGGCGGGGGCGGCGGCCGGCCCGCGCAGCGCGGCGAGGTCCTTGGGGGTGGGGACGGTCTTGGCGGAGGCGGGCGCGGGGATGACGGAGCCGTTCACGGCCTCGGCCTCGACGGGCTCCGGACCCGCGGGCGCGCCCCCGTCGGCGCGGAGCCCGTCGAGGGGCGCTCCGGCCGCGGCGGCCCGTTCGGCGGAGGCGGCGAGCGCGGACTCGGGCAGCGGGGCGGAGAGGATGGCGGCGATCTCGGGCCGGGGCACCGGCGGCGTGCCGCACAGTCCGCTGAGGTCCTTGGCGCGGACGGCCCGGGTGATCCAGGCCCGGTCGAGGACCCGGCGCTCGTCGGCCTCGGCGACGAGGTCCTCCGACTGGTTGTAGTCGCCGTCGGCGGCCTGGACGGCCCACAGGTGGACGGCGACCCCGTGTTCCTTGGCGGACATGAGGCCGGGCAGCAGGTCGCCGTCGCCGGTGACGAGGACGATGTCGGAGCAGGCCCGGTTCCTGGCGAGCTCGGTGAGCTCGGTGTGCATGGCCGCGTCCACGCCCTTCTGCGCCCAGCGCCCCTCGGTACGGGTGAGGGCGCCGAGCCGGACGGTGACCCGGGGCATCACCCGCAGCCTGCGGTGCTCGGGCTGGGGCACCCGGTCGGGCGCGCCGTCGAACCAGTAGATCCGCAGCAGCGGCAGCTCCGTGTCGGCCTCGGCGCGTTCGCGCAGCTGCTGGATGAGCGCGGCGTGGTCGACGGTGATCCGTGAGCGGGCCGGCTCCCCGGCGAGGAGGCTGGCGGCGGCGCCCAGCAGATAGCCGGCGTCCACCAGGACGACGCAGCGGTCCACGTGTTCCACCCTCTTTCGGGAACCTCGGGATCGGAAGTGCTCCAGGTTGCTCCGAGTCTGCCCGACCGCGCGCGCGGAGAGGTCCGGAACTGGATCATCGGCGTGGCGGATCTCACGCGGAGACCTCGATTACTGTCCGTAATGATCCAAAATGCGGCGCTTTCCACCGTGTGTGAGTCTGACAGCGGCCCTGGCCCCCACACCCCCTTGAGGAGGCATCATCCCCATGGCCAAGAACCGAAAGCAGGACCGCAGTCAGCAGCGAGGCTCGCAGGCAGAACGCGGCCAGCAGCAGGCGCAGGCGTCCGCGATGGAATCCCAGGCCGAGCAGCGCGCCACCCAGGTCACGCCTGGCGACATGGCACGCAAGGGCCGTCAGAAGCGCTTCGGGCACAACTGACGGATCCACGGCAAAGGGGCGCGCCCGTGACGACGGGCGCGCCCCTTGCGCGTGTGCGGCGGACGCCTAGCCGGCCAGGCAGGACGGTCCGAGCAGCACCTTCAGGTCGCCGAAGAGCGCCGGGTCGGGCTGCACCCGGTGCCGGTCGAGCCGGAGCACGGTGGTGGAGCGCGGCCCCTGGAGCTTGATGCGGACCTCGGTGTTGCCCCGGTGGTGCTTGAGGATCTCGCCGAGCCGGCTGACCATCGGCGGGGTCACCTTGACCGTGGGGATGGTGAGGATCACCGGCGCGTTGGTCCCGGCGTTGGAGAGGTCGGGGACCATCAGCTCCATGGCGACCAGACGGGGGATGTCCTCGCGCTTGTCGAGCCGGCCCTTGACGAAGACGACCGTGTCCTCGACGAGCTGGGTGGAGACCAGCTGGTAGGTGGCCGGGAAGAACATGCACTCGATGGAGCCGGCCAGGTCCTCGACGGTGGCGATGGCCCAGGCGTTGCCCTGCTTGGTCATCTTCCGCTGGAGGCCGGAGATGATGCCGCCGATGGTGACGACCGCGCCGTCCGAGTGCTCGCCGCCGGTGAGCTGGGAGATGCCGGCGTCGGTCTTGTCGGACAGGACGTGTTCGAGGCCGAAGAGCGGGTGGTCGGAGACGTACAGGCCGAGCATCTCGCGCTCCTGGGCGAGCAGGTACGCCTTCTCCCACTCGACGTCGGAGAACTCGACGTCGAGGCCGAAGCCGGGCTCGTCGCTGTCCTCCTCGCCCATGCCGCCGAAGAGGTCGAACTGGCCCTCGGCCTCCTTGCGCTTGACCGCGACCACGGTGTCGATCATGGGCTCGTGCTGGGCGACCAGGCCCTTGCGGGTGTGGCCCATGGTGTCGAAGGCGCCGGCCTTGATCAGCGACTCGATGGTCCGCTTGTTGCAGACCACGGCCTCGACCTTGTCGAGGAAGTCGGGGAAGGAGGAGTACTTCCCCTTGGACTTGCGGGTCTTGATGATCGACTCGACGACGTTGGAGCCGACGTTGCGGACGGCGGTGAGGCCGAAGAGGATCACGTCGTCGCCCTGGGCGGCGAAGTTCGACTCGGACTCGTTGACGTTCGGCGGGAGCACCTTGATGCCCATGCGACGGCACTCGTTCAGGTAGACGGCGGACTTGTCCTTGTCGTCCTTGACCGAGGTGAGCAGGCCCGCCATGTACTCGGCGGGGTAGTTCGCCTTGAGGTAGGCGGTCCAGTAGGAGACCAGTCCGTACGCGGCGGAGTGCGCCTTGTTGAAGGCGTAGCCGGCGAAGGGGACCAGCACGTCCCAGAGGCTCTGGATGGCCGCGTCGCTGTAGCCGTTCTTCTGGGCGCCGGCCTGGAAGATGGTGAAGTTCTTGGCCAGCTCGTCGGGCTTCTTCTTGCCCATGACGCGGCGGAGGATGTCGGCCTCGCCGAGCGAGTAGCCGGCGATGATCTGGGCGGCCTTCTGCACCTGCTCCTGGTAGACGATCAGGCCGTAGGTGACCGCGAGCACCTCTTCGAGCGGCTTCTCCAGCTCGGGGTGGATCGGGGTGATGTCCTGCTGCTTGTTCTTGCGCAGGGCGTAGTTCGTGTGCGAGTTCATGCCCATCGGGCCCGGGCGGTAGAGCGCGGACACGGCGGAGATGTCTTCGAAGTTGTCGGGCTTCATCAGGCGCAGCAGGGAGCGCATGGGCCCGCCGTCGAACTGGAAGACGCCGAGGGTGTCGCCGCGCTGGAGCAGTTCGAAGGTCTTGGCGTCGTCGAGCGGCAGGGCCAGGAGGTCGAGCTCGATCCCCTTGTTGGCCTTCACCATCTTGACGGCGTCGTCCATGATCGTGAGGTTGCGCAGGCCGAGGAAGTCCATCTTCAGCAGGCCGAGCGACTCGCACTGCGGGTAGTCCCACTGCGTGATGGTGACGCCGTCGGTGTGCCGCACCCAGATCGGGGCGTGGTCGACGATGGGCTCGCTGGACATGATCACGCCGGCGGCGTGGACGCCCATCTGGCGGACGAGGCCCTCGACGCCCTTGGCGGTGTCGATGACCTTCTTGACGTCCGGCTCGTTCTCGTACATCCCCCGGATCTCGCCGGCCTCGCCGTAGCGCGGGTGGCTGGGGTTGGTGATGCCGTCGAGGTCGATGCCCTTGCCGAGGACGTCGGCGGGCATGGCCTTGGTGAGCCGGTCGCCCATGGCGTACGGGTAGCCGAGGACGCGGGCCGAGTCCTTGATCGCGTTCTTGGCCTTGATCTTGCCGTAGGTGCCGATCATGGCGACCTTGTCGGCGCCGTACTTCTCGGTCACGTACCGGATCACCTCGACGCGCCGACGCTCGTCGAAGTCGATGTCGACATCGGGCATCGAGATGCGCTCGGGGTTGAGGAAGCGCTCGAAGATCAGTCCGTGCGGGATGGGGTCGAGGTCGGTGATGCCCATGGCGTACGCGACGATCGAGCCGGCCGCGGAGCCTCGGCCGGGGCCGACCGCGATGCCCTGGGCCTTGGCCCACATGATGAAGTCGGCGACGACGAGGAAGTAGCCGGGGAAGCCCATCGAGATGATGGTGTCCATCTCGTACTCGACCTGCTTCATGCGGTCGTCGGGGATGCCGCCGGGGAAGCGCCGGTGCATGCCCTTCATGGTCTCCGCGCGGAACCAGGTGACCTCGGTGTAGCCGTCCGGGATGTCGAACTTCGGCATGAGGTTCTTGGCCTCGAACATGCCGGCGACGTCGACCTGCTCGGCGACCAGCCGCGTGTTGGCGCAGCCCTCCTGCCAGGCGTCCGAGAGGTCGACGGCGTACATCTCGTCGGTGGACTTCAGGTAGTAGCCGGTGCCGTCGAACTTGAAGCGGTCCGGGTCCGAGAGGTTCTTGCCGGTCTGGATGCACAGCAGGGCGTCGTGGGCGGTGGCCTCGTGCGCGTAGGTGTAGTGCGAGTCGTTGGTGACCAGCGGCGGGATGTCGAGCTTCTTGCCGATCTCCAGGAGCCCGTCGCGGACCCGGCGCTCGATCTCGATGCCGTGGTCCATCAGCTCCAGGAAGTAGCGGTCCTTGCCGAAGATGTCCTGGTACTCGGAGGCGGACTTCAGGGCCTCGTCGAACTGGCCGAGACGCAGCCTGGTCTGGAGCTCGCCGGAGGGGCAGCCGGTGGAGGCGATCAGGCCCTCCGACCACTGGGAGATGGTGTCCTTGTCCATCCGGGGCCACTTCTGCAGCCAGCCCTCGGCGTACGCGTCGGAGGAGAGCCGGAACAGGTTGTGCAGTCCGGTGGCGTTCGCCGCCCAGATGGTCTTGTGGGTGTAACCGCCGGAACCGGAGACGTCGTCCCGCTTCTGGTGCGGCTGGCCCCACTGGATCTTCCGCTTGTTGCGCCGGGACTCCGGGGCGACGTAGGCCTCGATGCCGATGATCGGCGTCACACCGGCCTTCTTGGCGGTGTGGAAGAAGTCATAGGCCCCGTGCAGGTTGCCGTGGTCGGACATGGCGATATGGGTCATGCCCATCTCGTTGCACGCGTTGAACATGTCCTTCAGCCGCGCGGCACCGTCCAGCAGGGAGTACTGGGTGTGGACGTGGAGGTGCGTGAAGGGCGGCTTGGTCACGGGGGATGCCTCCGATGAATTCCTGGGGGGACAGCGTGGAAGTCTACGTCGCCCGACCGACAACGGGCGGGCACTCGGGAGTAGCGTCGGGCGTTGGGCACAGAGAACAGCTGTCCCATTTGTCATGCACAATTTTGAGTCACCTCCGCGGCGCCCGCGCGCCGCGTCCCCGTAGCCAGGAGGCACCCTCGATGTCGGTCCCCCAGCCCACCGCCGCCGAGCGCGGTGAGCAGATCCTCGCCGTCTTCGACACCGCCTTCGGTGAGCTGCTCGCCGCCGACCCCGCCGCCTTCAAGGTCAAGTTCCGCAAGATGGCCGGCTCCGCCTTCGCCTTCTACCGGGGCACGGCCTGCCTCTTCTACCAGGACCTGGAGCGGGAGGCGCACGGCGGCCCGTACCTGGACGAGCGGACCGGGCGGGTGTGGATCCACGGCGATCTGCACGCCGAGAACTTCGGCACGTACATGGACGCCACCGGGCGTCTGATCTTCAACGTCAACGACTTCGACGAGGCGTACGTCGGCCCCTTCACCTGGGACCTCAAGCGGCTGGCCGCCTCCCTGGCGCTGCTGGGCTACACCAAGGCGCTCGGCGACGAGCAGATCACCGAGCTGGTGCGGATCTACGCCGCCGCCTACCGGGAGCGGATCCACGCGCTCGCGACCGGCGCCAAGCACGACGAGATCCCGCCCTTCACGCTGGACACGGCGGGCGGCGCGCTGCTCGACGCCCTGCGCGACGCGCGCGGCATGACGCGCTTCGGCCTGCTGGACTCGATGACGGAGATCCGCGAGTTCGAGCGCCGCTTCGCCTCCGGCGGCGGTGCGATCGAGCTGGACGCGGCCACCCGCTACAAGGTCCTCGCCGCCTTCGACGGCTACCTGGAGACCCTGCCGGAGTCGAGCCTGGCCCGCCCGGACTCGTACCGGGTGAAGGACGTCGTCGGGCGCCGCGGCATCGGCATCGGCTCGGCCGGCCTCCCCTCGTACAACATCCTCCTGGAGGGCAACAGCGACGCCCTGGAGAACGACGTCGTCATCTACATGAAGCAGGCGCAGACGCCGGCGGTGTCGCGCCATGTGACGGACGCGGCGGTACGGGGGTACTTCCGGCACGAGGGCCACCGCACCGTGATCTCGCAGCGGGCGCTCCAGGCGCACGCGGACCCCTGGCTCGGCTGGACGGAGCTGGACGGCGCCGGGCAGCTGGTCGCCGAGGTGTCGCCGTACGCGGTGGACCTGGACTGGTCGGACATCGACGACCCGGAGGAGATCGCGGCGACCGTCGCCGACCTCGGGCGGGCCACGGCGGCCATGCACGCGGCGGCGGACGACTCCAGCGGGCAGTCGCTGGTGCCGTTCTCCACGGAGCGGGCGATCGACGCGGCCATCGCGGCCGACGAGGAGGGCTTCGCCGAGCTCCTGGTGGACTTCGCGCACTCCTACGGCGCGCGGGCGCGGGCCGACCACCAGATCTTCGTGGACCTCTTCCGCAACGGGCGCATCCCGGGGCTGTAGCGGCGGGTGGGGCGGCCGGGCGGTCTCACAGCTCGGCCTTAGGGACGCCTTACGGCCCGGCATGACACACTTCCACGGCGATGGACATGGCAAGCATTCAGCTGAGAGCCCTCCGGGCGGCGCTCTTCACGACCCTGGTCGTGGCGCTGTCCGTGGCCTCGCATGTGCTGCTGTCCGGGGTGCCGCTGCCCCTGGCGACGGTCGTCCCGGTCGCCGCGGGCGTCTTCGCCGTCGCCTACGCGCTGGCCGGGCGGGAGCGCGGCTTCGGCCCGATCGCCGGGCTGCTCGTCCCGCTGGAGCTGGCCGCCGACACCCTGTTCACCAGCGGGCAGGTCGCCTGTTACGGCCCCGCCGGCGGCCCGGTCGCCGGCTCGCTGCGCGCGGTGGGCTTCGACGTGGACGCGCTGTGCGGCGGCGCCCTCGGCGCCCCGCTGCCGGGTGTGGCGGTCCCGGGGAGCGGCACGGCGGCGGCGCTGCTGAGCTCGCCCGATCCGTCGCTGCCCTGGCTGCTGCTCGCCGCCCATGTGGTGGTCGGGCTCACGGCCGCCGCCTGGCTGCGCGGCGGGGAGCGGGCGCTCGCCCGGCTGCTCGCGGCGGCCGTGGCCCTCGCCTTCCGGCCGCTGCTCCTGGTGGCGGCCTTCTTCCGCGTCGTGGGGACGGCCCCGCGGCGCGCCGGGCGTCCCGTGGACCGGCCCCGCCGGTCGCGGGCCCGGCTGCTCGTGCACTCCGTGGGACGGCGTGGACCGCCGTGCTCCGCGGGCTTCCGGCGCGTCTGTGCGCCGGCGCTCGCCCTCGTCTGAGCAAGCACGCGGTCCGTTCGCCCTTTTCCCTTCCTGCTTCACGTCACGGAGATCACGATCATGAGCAAGCGCAACACCCAGGCCAACAAGGCAGCCGCCCGCGAGCGGCTGCGCGAGGAGCGCGAGCGCCAGGCCAAGAAGGACAAGACGCGCCGCCAGGTCGTCGTCGCGGTGTCGGCGGTCGCCGCGCTCGCCGTGGTCGGCGGCATCAGCTTCGCCATCGTCCAGTCCAACAAGCCGTCCGTCTGGGAGGCGGCCGCGGACGCGAAGAACGTCACGGCCCCGAAGAACACCGAGGGCACCGACGGCACGACGGTCGTCGTCGGCAAGCCGGAGGCCAAGAAGACGCTGGAGCTGTACGAGGACTCCCGCTGCCCGGTCTGCGCGACCTTCGAGCAGGGCGTGGGCGCGACCGTGGCGAAGGACGTCGCCGACGGCAAGTACAAGATCAAGTACGTGGGCGCCACCTTCATCGACAACGCCGACCAGGGCGAGGGCTCGAAGAACGCCCTGTCGGCGCTGGGCGCGGCCCTGAACGTGAGCCCCGACGCCTTCCTGAAGTACAAGGAGGCGCTGTACTCGACCAAGTTCCACCCGGAGGAGAGCCAGGACAAGTTCGCCAAGGACTCCTACCTCCTGGAGGTCGCGGACTCGGTGCCGGCCCTGAAGGGCAACGCCGAGTTCAAGAAGAACGTCGAGGACGGCACCTTCGACGCCTGGGCGATGAAGATGTCGAAGGCCTTCGACAAGAGCGGGGTCACGGGCACGCCGACGCTGAAGATGGACGGCAAGACCCTGACCGCCGAGGGCAGCGACAACCCGCCGCTGACGGTGGACCAGTTCAACGCGTCGCTCGCCAAGGTCATGAAGGGCTGACCCCTCCGCCCCTCCCCCGGACTCCCTGAGCCCCGGGACCGCTTCTTCGGCCCCCGGCCCGCCGCACTCCGCGGCGGACCGGGGGCCGCGGCGCGTCCGGGGCGGCTCGGATTCGGGGTGGCTCGGAGGGGGCTCCCGGCGGGTGGCTCCCGGCGCTTCGGCGACGTCCCGCCGAAGAGTCGGCGAACTTTGCGCACAGCTCTGCCCCTGAGCCGTACCGGCCGGTAATCTGACGGCCCGTGACCAGTCCTCACCTCATATCCGCCCCCACTCGCCGCACCGTCGTGAAGGCCGCCGCCGTGACGGCCGTCGTGACCCCGGCGCTGGTGGCCGCCGCCTCGCCCGCGCTCGCCGACCCGGCCGCGCCCGCGTTCCTGCACGGTGTCGCCTCGGGCGACCCGCTGCCCGACGGCGTCCTGCTCTGGACGCGCGTCACCCCCACCCCCGACGCCGTACCCGGCTCCGGCACGGGCCCCGACGTCACCGTCGCCTGGGAGCTCGCCGAGGACCGCGCCTTCGCCCGGACCGTCGCCCAGGGCACGGCCCTGGCCACCGCGGCCTCCGACCACACCGTGAAGGCGGACGTCCGCGGCCTGCGCCCGGCCACCTCCTACTGGTTCCGCTTCACCGCCGACGGGGCCGTCTCCCCGGCCGGCCGCACCCGCACCGCCCCCGCCGCCGACGCGGCCGGACCCGGCGTCCGCTTCGGCGTGGTCTCCTGCGCCAACTGGGAGGCCGGCTACTTCTCCCCGTACCGGCATCTCGCGGCCCGCGCCGACCTGGACGCGATCCTCCACCTCGGCGACTACATCTACGAGTACGCCACCGGCGCCTACCCGGCGGCGAAGTACACCGTCCGGCGGCACGAGCCGGCGCACGAGATCGTCTCGCTCGCCGACTACCGCACCCGGCACGGGAAGTACAAGACGGACGCCGACCTCCAGGCGCTGCACGCGGCGCACCCGATCGTCGCGATCTGGGACGACCACGAGTTCGCCAACGACGCCTGGTCGGGCGGGGCCGAGAACCACACGCCGGGCGCCGAGGGCGCGTGGGCGGACCGGGTGGCGGCGGCCAAGCGGGCCTACTTCGAGTGGATGCCGGTGCGCACCTCGACCGAGGGCACGGTCTTCCGGCGGCTGCGCTTCGGCAAGCTGGCCGATCTGCACCTGCTCGACCTGCGCTCCTTCCGCTCCGAGCAGGCGGGCGTGGGCAACGGCAAGGTGGACGACCCGGAGCGGTCCATCACCGGCCGGGCGCAGCTGGACTGGCTGAAGTCGGGGCTCTCCGCCTCGGACGCGGCCTGGCAGCTGGTCGGCACCTCGGTGATGATCTCGCCGGTGGCCTTCGGCGCGCTGCCGGCCCATCTGCTGGAACCGCTGGCCGGGCTGCTCGGGCTGCCCAAGGAGGGCCTCGCCGTCAACGTCGACCAGTGGGACGGCTACACGGACGACCGCAAGGAGCTGCTGCGGCACCTGACGGACCGGGGCATCCGGAACACGGTCTTCCTCACCGGTGACATCCACATGGCCTGGGCGAACGACGTTCCGGTGACGGCGGCGACGTACCCGCTGTCGGCCTCGGCCGCGACGGAGTTCGTGGTGACCTCTGTGACCTCGGACAACCTGGACGACCTGCTGCACGTGGCGCCGGGCACGCTCTCGGTGGTGGCGGCGGGCGCGGTCAAGGCGGCCAACCGGCACGTGAAGTGGGTGGACATGGACCACCACGGCTACGGCGTGCTCGACGTGACGGCCGAGCGCTCGCAGATGGACTACTACACGGTCTCCGACCGGGCGGACGCGCGGGCGACGGCGTCCTGGGCCCGTTCGTACCGCACGCTCAGCGGAACGCAGCGCGTCGAGCGCGTGTACCAGCCGGTGCGCTGAGGCGTACGCAGGGGCGCCCCGAAGCTCCGGGGCGATGCTTTTCAGCCATGATCCGCTCTGTTAACGGAAGATCACATGGCTACGGCGGGTGGCGAGTTCGGGAGATCGAAACCGGACACACCACCCGCCTTCGGCGTCTATTCTGTGACGTTCACGTCTCAAACTCCGGGTGCGGCAGAAGTTTTTCTTCCCCGTGCCCCGATTTGCCCCACGAATGATTGGGCTTGATCACTCCTCAACGACGTCTGACATGGACGCGTAATCTCCCGGCCAGTGGCGAGGAACGACCTCTCCATCACCCCCCACGAGGAGTCAGTGTGCGCGCTCTTGTCCGTATATCGCCGCGTATGTCACGTCGCATGCTGGGCACGGCCGTGATGGCCGGAACTCTGGCTCTGGCCCCCCTCTCCGCCCCCGCCGCGGCCCCGGCCACCTCCCCGCTGGCCTCCGCCGAGAAGTGCGCGGACGGCTCCGCCGCGCTGTCCGGTGCCCGCAAGGCCAAGGGCCACGCCACCGAGGCCGAGCCCAACGAGATCACCGCCGCCCAGGCCAAGGCCATGGACGCGGACCTCAAGAAGAAGGTCAGCGAGGCCCGCGTCTCCGGCCGCGCCTCCCTGGCCGCCGGGGCGAACGCCGCCGCCGCGACGACGATCCCCGTCTACTTCCACGTCATCCACAGCGGTACGACGGGCAAGCTCAGCGCCACCGCCATCAACAACCAGATGGCCGTCCTGAACGCCGCCTACAGCGGCCAGGGCACCGGCAACGTGAACTCCAACTTCCAGTTCAGCCTGGCCGGCACGGACTACACGGACAACGCCACCTGGTACAACGTCTCCGACGGCACCCAGGCCGAGAAGGACATGAAGAACACCCTGCGCAAGGGCGGCGCCAACGCGCTGAACGTCTACACCGCCAACCTCGGCGGCGGCCTGCTCGGCTGGGCGACCTTCCCGTCCTCCTACAAGGCCAGCCCGAAGATGGACGGCGTCGTCATCCTCGACGCCTCGCTCCCGGGCGGCTCCGCGGCCAACTACAACGAGGGCGACACCGCCACCCACGAGGTCGGCCACTGGATGGGGCTCTACCACACCTTCCAGGGCGGCTGCACGGGCAACGGCGACTACGTCAGCGACACCCCGGCCGAGAAGAGCGCCGCCTTCGAGTGCCCGACCGGCCGTGACACCTGCACCTCGAAGCCCGGCGTGGACCCGATCCACAACTTCATGGACTACACGTACGACTCCTGCATGACCCAGTTCACCTCGGGCCAGGTGACCCGGATGAACGACTCCTGGACCGCGTACCGCGCCTGACGCACCGTCCGCGCACACAGGTGTGGCCCCCGGGGAGACTCTCCCCGGGGGCCACACCCCGTCGGCCGTACGGGCCTACAGGCTGTCCAGGAACGCCAGCGCGACCGACCAGGTCCGCTCCGCCGCCTCCTCGTCCCAGTCCGGCAGCTCCGGGTCGGTGTACAGGTGCCCGGCGCCCCGGTAGCGGTAGACCTCCACGTCCGCCCCCGCCTTGCGCATCTGCAGGTACCAGGACGACAGCCAGTCGTCCGTCTCGAACGGGTCGGGCTCGGCCACGTGCAGCTGCACCGGCAGGTCGTCCACCGACGCCGACTCGGCGATGTCCGAGGTGCCGTGGAACAGCAGCAGCCCGCGCGCCTTCTCGTCGCCCAGCGCCAGCGTCTGCGCCACCGAGGCCCCGAAGGACAGGCCCATGTAGACGAGCCCGCGCTCCGAGTACGGCGCCGCCGCCAGGACCGCGCGCCGCAGCAGCTCGTCCTTCCCGATCCCGTCCCTGAGCTCCATGCCCTCCTCGACCGTGCCGACGGTGCGGCCCTCGAAGAGGTCCGGCGTCCAGACCTGGTGCCCGGCGGCCCGCAGCCGCTCGGCCGCGGCCTCCACCGCGGGGCGCATCCCGTAGACCGAGTGGAAAAGCATGATGTCCATGCCGCCATCCTCCCATCCGCGCGGCCCGACCTAGCGCATGCTGCGCACGTCCAGCTCGCGGAGCACCCGGTCCACCACCTCCGGGTCCGCGCCGGGCTCGCTGCGGGCCGAGAGCACCTCGTGGCGGGCCGCCGACATCAGCTCCCGGTGGATCCGCTGGACCTTCTTCACCCGGTCCACCCGCTCCGTGAACGCGGCCCGCCGCTCGTCGTCGACCAGGTCCGGGCTGATCCGCGCCCCGATGTCGAAGGCCCCGCGCTGCAGCCGCTCGGCGACCTCCTCGGGCAGCTCCTCGACCTCCTCGATCTCCTTCAGCCGGCGCTTGGCCGCCTTCGCGGCGCGGAGGGCGAGCTCCCGCTCGAAGGCCCGCTCCGCGTCCGCGTCGGCCTTCACGCCGAGCCGCTTGACCAGCCAGGGCAGGGTGAGCCCCTGGACCACGAGGGTGGCGATGATCACGCAGAAGGCGATGAAGACGATCTCGTCGCGGCCGGGGAAGGGCGACCCGTCGTCGGTGCGCAGCGGGATGGCGAGCGCCAGCGCCACCGAGGCCACCCCGCGCATCCCCGCCCACCACATGACGACGGTCTCCCGCCAGCTCATCGGGATCTCCTCGGCGTAGTCCCGGCCGGTGTGCAGCCGCTTCGCCAGCCAGGTCGCCGGCAGCAGCCACAGCAGCCGGACCACGACGACCACGCCCACGACGGCGGCGCCCCACCGGAGCACCTGTCCGCCGTGGTCGTCCACCACCCCGAAGACGTTCACCAGCTCCAGGCCGATGAGACCGAAGGCGATGCCCGTGACCAGGGTGTCGATGACCTCCCAGAAGGTCTGCCCGGCGAGCCGGCCCATCACGTCGTCGGCGTCGGTCGCGTACTCGGCCAGGAAGAGCGCGGTGACCAGCACGGCGAGGACGCCGGAGCCGTGCAGCTCCTCGGCGAGCACGTAGGAGACGAAGGGCACCAGGAGGGTGAGCCCGGTCTGGAGCGTGGAGTCGCCGAGCAGGCCCATCAGCTTGTTGGCGGTCCAGCCGAGCGCGAGCCCGACGGCGACCGCGACGACGGCCGACAGGACCAGTTCGCCGAGCGCCCTGGGCCACGAGAAGGAGCCGCTGACCACGGCGGTGATGGCCACGTTGTAGAGCACGATCGCCGTGACGTCGTTGAAGAGCCCCTCGCCCTCCAGGATCGACACCAGCCGCCGGGGCAGCCCCAGCGACCCGGCGACGGCGGTCGCGGCGACCGGGTCCGGCGGGGCCACCAGCGCGCCGAGCGCCAGCGCGGCGGCCAGCGGGATGCCCGGCACGAGCGCGTCCGCGACCGCGCCGACGGCGGCCGTGGTGACGAAGACCAGGGCCACCGCGAGCAGGAAGATCGGGCGCCTGTTGGCCGCGAACTGACGCCAGGAGGTGCGCTGCACGGAGGCGTACAGCAGGGGCGGCAGCACCAGCGGAAGGATGTACTCGGGCGGGATGTCGACATTGGGCACGAAGGGTGCGAAGGCCAGCGCGATCCCGATGAGGGTCATCAGGACCGGCGCGGGCAGCCCGAGCCGGTCGCCGAGGGGCACGGTCAGTACGGCGCCGAGGAGCAGCAGGAACAGCAGGGCCAATTGATCCACGGCCCCACCCTGTCACGTACGCCCGGTTTGACCGCGATTGCCCCCACCCAAGGGTTCACTGTGCGGCGAGAACCCGGGTCGGTCGACCGGCGGCCGGCCCCACCGTCGCGACGGTGCTCGCTTACAGGGCCCTTCGCATCGCCCGGTGCGGCATCCCCGCGTCGGGGAACTCCGGGCCGTACGCCTCGTAGCCCAGCCGCTCGTAGAAGCCGAGCGCCTGCGTCTGCGCGTGCAGGTCGACGGCGGCGAGGCCGCGCGCGCGGGCGGCGTCCTCGATGGCCCGCACCAGCGCCGCGCCCACCCCGAGACCGCGGGCGGCCTTGCCGACCGCGAGCCGTCCGAGGGAGCCCACCGAGGCGTCGGCGCCGGTCCTGCCGGTCGCGTCCGCCCCGAACAGCAGCCGCCCGGTGCCCAGCGGCACCCCGTCCTCGCCGACGGCGAGCACGTGCACGGCGGTCTCGTCGTACGTGTCGTACTCGAGCTCCTGCGGAACGCCCTGCTCCACCACGAAGACCTCGCGGCGCACCGCGAAGCACGCGTCGAGGTCGGCGCCGTCCACGGCCTCGCGGACGGCGTACGCGGAGCCGGTCACCGGCTCTCCGCCGCGATCCGGTCGAGCGCGGTCTGGAGGTCCGCCGGGTAGGTGCTCGCGAACTCGACCCACTGCCCGTCGCCGGGGTGCTCGAAGCCGAGCCGCACCGCGTGCAGCCACTGGCGGGTCAGGCCGAGGCGCTTGGCCATCGTCGGGTCGGCGCCGTAGGTGAGGTCGCCGACGCAGGGGTGGCGCAGCGTGGACATGTGCACCCGGATCTGGTGGGTGCGGCCCGTCTCCAGCTTGATGTCGAGCAGCGAGGCCGCGCGGTAGGCCTCGATCAGGTCGTAGTGGGTCACGGAGGCCTTGCCGTCGGCGGTCACGGCCCACTTGTAGTCGTGGTGCGGGTGCCGGCCGATGGGAGCGTCGACGGTGCCGCTCAGCGGGTCCGGGTGGCCCTGGACCAGGGCGTGGTAGCGCTTGTCGACCACGCGCTCCTTGAACTGGCGCTTCAGCGAGGTGTACGCGTACTCCGACTTCGCCACCACCATCAGACCGGAGGTGCCGACGTCGAGGCGGTGCACGATGCCCTGGCGCTCGGCGGCGCCGGAGGTGGAGATCCGGTAGCCGGCGGCGGCGAGGCCGCCGATCACGGTGGTGCCGGTCCAGCCGGGGCTGGGGTGGGCGGCGACGCCGACCGGCTTCATGATCACGACGATGTCGTCGTCGTCGTGGACGATCTCCATGCCCTCGACGGGCTCGGCCACGATCTGCACCGGGGCGGCCGCGCCCGGCATCTCGACCTCGAGCCACGCGCCGCCGCTGACCCGCTCGGACTTGCCGACGACGGCACCGTCGACCTGGACCTTGCCTGCGGCGGCCAGCTCGGCCGCCTTCGTACGGGAGAACCCGAACATACGGGCGATGGCGGCGTCGACGCGCTCGCCCTCCAGGCCATCGGGAACGGGCAGGGTGCGGATCTCGGGACTCGTGCTCACCCGTCGAGTATGCCTTGTGCGGAAGACACTCTGTCTTCCGCACGGGACGGGCGGGGGGTCCGGCTCAGTCCTTGTGGACCGTTCCGTCCGGGTCCAGGCCCCGGAAGGACAGGATCACGATCAGGATGCCGCCGCAGACGATCGCCGAGTCGGCGAGGTTGAAGACGGCGAAGTGGGCGGGCGCGATGAAGTCGACGACCGCCCCCTCGAAGACGCCCGGGGAGCGGAAGATCCGGTCCGTGAGGTTGCCCAGCGCGCCGCCGAGCAGCAGGCCCAGGGCGATCGCCCAGGGCAGGCTGTAGAGCTTGCGGGCGAGCCGGATGATCACGACGATCACGACGGTCGCGATCCCGGTGAAGATGATCGTGAACGCCTCGCCCATGCCGAAGGCGGCACCGGGGTTGCGGATGGCCTCGAAGCGCAGCAGGTCGCCGATGACCTTGATCGGCGCGTGCCCCTCCAGCTTCTCGACCACCAGCATCTTGCTGCCGAGGTCCACGAGGTAGGCGAGGACGGCCACCACGAGGAGGGCGACGATCCGTCGCCTCCCCTTGGGCCGCTCCTCGGGGACGGCCGTCTCGTCGGCCCCTGCTGAATCCGGCGTACCTGAATCCGGCGTACCGATGACGCTCTCCGCCTCTGCCATGTGCACGAGGGTACGGCACACTCCTCGGGCCGCGTCAGCCGCGGCGCTCCTGCTTCTGCTTGTCCTCCACGCACAGCGTGGCCCGGGGGAACGCCTGCATCCTGGCCTTCCCGATGGGCTTGCCGCAGACCTCGCACAGGCCGTACGTGCCGGCGTCGAGCCGCTCCAGGGCGTGCTCGCTCTGCTCCAGCATCTCGCGCGCGTTGGCCGCGAGCGAGAGCTCGTGCTCGCGCGTGATGTTCTTGGTCCCGGTGTCGGCCTGGTCGTCGCCCGCCCCGTCGCCCGAGTCGCGCATCAGCCCGGTCAGCTCCTCCTGCGAGTGCACCAGCTCGCTCCGCAGCCGCAGCACCTCCGCCTGGAGGCCGCTGCGGGCCTCCGCGACCTCGTCGGGGGTCCACGGTTCCTCCCCGGGACGCACGGCGAGCTCGCCCGGCCGGGAGTGAGGCACCGCGGCCTCGTTCTCGGCGGTCCTGACGCCACCCGCGGTCTTCTTCGCTGCCACCGTCCTGGCTCCTGTCTTCTCGGTCGCGGCCTTCGCCGTCTTCGCCGTCTTCGCGGTCTTCGCCGTCTTGGCGGGGGTCTTCTTCGCCGCGGGGGTCTTCTTCGCCGCGGCGGTCCTCTTCGCGGGTGCCGCCTTCTTCGCGGGGGCCGCGGGGTCGGCCGACGCCGCCGTCGCGGACGCCGCCTTCTTCGCGGCGGCCTTCCCGGCGGGCGCCCCGCTCGCGGACGCGGACTTCTTCGCGGGCGCGGACTTCTTGACGGCCGGCGTCTTCTTCGCTGCCGTCGTCTTCTTCGCGGCGGTCTTCTTCGCCACCATGTCGCGGCCCCTTCACATTTAGTGATCTTGCTCGCGAATCGTGCTGGGACGATAAATCGGCCCAGAGCCCGCGGCAACGGGGCACGCCGCCCTGCGCGCCCGCCCCGGCGCCCTGCGGGACGAGCCTGCCTCCGTTGTGCCCAGCTCCCCGGCGGGTTATCCGTCCCGGTCCTCCCCCACTTGGCCGAAGTCCGACTCCGCACGGGCCGGTGTGCCCATTCGGGTCACCGGGAAACACCGGAAATCCGGTCGGCCGGGCCCACCCCGGCCCCGTACACTGAGCTCAGCGAAAGGCTTGGATGGGGACGAGTAGCGTCGTACGCAGCCATGAGCGACCCGGGGACGGTGAGAGCCCGGGGGCGAGCCCGATGTGAAGCATCACCCCGGAGCTGCCGGAAGAAAGCCGCGGACGACCGCGGCGAGTAGACCCGGCGTCGCGACCCCAATGAGGGGGCTCAGGACGGCAGCGGCCGCCCGGGGCCAAGGAGGGTGGTACCGCGGGAGCACTGCTCTCGTCCCTCCGGACGGAAGCGAAACAGTCCGCCGGAGGAGCTCGCAAGCATGACGCCGCCGCAATACCGCCAGGTGCCCGCCCAGGTCGACCTGCCCGCGCTCGAGCACGCGGTGCTCGACTTCTGGCAGGACAACAAGATCTTCGCCAAGACCCTGGAGCAGTCCGAGGGACGCCCCGAGTGGGTGTTCTACGAGGGCCCGCCCACCGCCAACGGCATGCCCGGCGCCCACCACATCGAGGCCCGCGTCTTCAAGGACGTGTTCCCCCGCTTCCGCACCATGCGCGGCTACCACGTGGCCCGCAAGGCCGGCTGGGACTGCCACGGCCTGCCGGTCGAGCTCGCCGTCGAGAAGGAGCTCGGCTTCGCCGGCAAGAAGGACATCGAGGCGTACGGCATCGCCGAGTTCAACGCCAAGTGCCGCGAGTCCGTGACCCGCCACACCGACGCCTTCGCCGAGCTCACCACCCGGATGGGCTACTGGGTCGACCTCGACGACGCGTACCGCACCATGGACCCCTCGTACATCGAGTCGGTCTGGTGGTCGCTGAAGCAGATCTTCGACAAGGACCTGCTGGTCCAGGACCACCGCGTCGCCCCCTGGTGCCCCCGCTGCGGCACGGGCCTCTCCGACCACGAGCTGGCCCAGGGCTACGAGACGGTCGTCGACCCCTCGGTCTTCGTGCGCTTCCCGCTGACCTCCGGCCCGCTGGCCGGCAAGGCCGCCCTGCTGGTCTGGACGACGACCCCGTGGACCCTGGTGTCCAACACGGCCGTCGCCGCCCACCCCGAGGTGACCTACGTGGTCGCCACCGACGGCGACGAGCGGCTGGTCGTCGCCGAGCCGCTCCTGGACAAGGCCCTCGGCGAGGGCTGGGTGACCACCGGCGAGTCCTTCACCGGCGCCGAGATGGAGCGCTGGACCTACCAGCGCCCCTTCGAGCTGATCGAGTTCCCGGCCGAGGCCCACTACGTGGTCAACGCCGAGTACGTGACGACCGAGGACGGCACGGGTCTGGTCCACCAGTCCCCCGCCTTCGGTGAGGACGACCTCAAGGTCTGCCGCGCCTACGGCCTGCCGGTCGTCAACCCGGTCCGCCCCGACGGCACCTTCGAGGAGGACGTGCCGCTGGTCGGCGGCGTCTTCTTCAAGAAGGCCGACGAGCAGCTGACCGCCGACCTGGACGCGCGCGGCCTGCTCTACCGGCACATCCCGTACGAGCACAGCTACCCGCACTGCTGGCGCTGCCACACGGCCCTGCTCTACTACGCGCAGCCGTCCTGGTACATCCGTACGACCGCCGTGAAGGACCGCCTTCTCGAAGAGAACGAGAAGACGAACTGGTTCCCGGACTCGGTCAAGCACGGGCGCTTCGGCGACTGGCTGAACAACAACATCGACTGGGCGCTCTCCCGCAACCGCTACTGGGGCACCCCGCTGCCGATCTGGCGCTGCGAGGACTCCCACCTGACCTGCGTGGGCTCGCGCGCGGAGCTCTCCGAGCTGACCGGCACCGACCAGTCGGAGCTCGACCCGCACCGCCCGTACATCGACGCGGTGACCTTCACCTGCCCCGCCGAGGGCTGCTCGCACGAGGCCGTCCGCGTGCCGGAGGTCATCGACGCCTGGTACGACTCGGGCTCGATGCCGTTCGCGCAGTACGGCTACCCGTACCAGAACAAGGAGCTGTTCGAGAGCCGCTACCCGGCGCAGTTCATCTCCGAGGCGATCGACCAGACCCGCGGCTGGTTCTACACGCTGATGGCCGTCGGCACCCTGGTCTTCGACAAGTCCTCGTACGAGAACGTGGTCTGCCTGGGCCACATCCTCGCCGAGGACGGCCGCAAGATGTCCAAGCACCTCGGCAACATCCTGCAGCCCATCCCGCTGATGGACCAGCACGGCGCCGACGCGGTGCGCTGGTTCATGGCGGCCGGCGGCTCGCCCTGGGCGGCCCGCCGGGTCGGCCACGGCACGATCCAGGAGGTCGTCCGCAAGACGCTCCTGACGTACTGGAACACGGTCGCCTTCCAGGCCCTGTACGCCCGCACCTCGGGCTGGGCCCCCTCGGCCGCCGACCCGACGCCGGCCGACCGCACGGTCCTCGACAAGTGGCTGCTCTCCGAGCTGAACACACTGGTCGTCTCGGTCACCGAGGCGATGGAGGCGTACGACACCCAGCGGGCCGGCAAGCTGCTCTCGGCCTTCGTCGACGACCTGTCCAACTGGTACGTGCGCCGCTCGCGCCGCCGCTTCTGGCAGGGCGACAAGGCGGCGCTGCGCACCCTGCACGAGGTGGTCGAGACGGTCACCCGTCTGATGGCCCCGCTGACCCCCTTCATCACGGAGCGGGTCTGGCAGGACCTGGTCGTCCCGGTCTCCCCGGACGCCCCGGACTCCGTCCACCTGGCCACCTGGCCGGAGGCGGACACCGCGCTCGTCGACGAGGTGCTGTCCGAGCAGATGCTGCTGGTCCGCCGCCTGGTCGAGCTGGGCCGCGCGACGCGCGCCGAGTCGGGCGTGAAGACCCGTCAGCCGCTCTCGCGCGCGCTGGTCGCGGCGAACGGCTTCGCGGCCCTGTCGCCGGAGCTCCAGGCCCAGATCACGGAGGAGCTGAACGTCTCCTCGCTCGCCTCCCTCTCGGAGGTCGGCGGCAGCCTGGTGGACACCACCGCCAAGGCGAACTTCCGGGCGCTCGGCAAGCGTTTCGGCAAGGGCGTCCAGGACGTGGCGAAGGCGGTGGCCGCGGCCGACGCGGCGGCCCTGTCGCTGGCGCTGCGCGGCGGCGAGGCCGTCGTCACCGTCAACGGCGAGGAGGTGACGCTCACTCCGGACGAGGTCATCATCACGGAGACCCCGCGCGAGGGCTGGTCGGTGGCCTCCGACTCCGGTGCGACGGTCGCCCTCGACCTGGAGATCACCCCGGAGCTGCGCAAGGCGGGCCTGGCCCGTGACGCGATCCGCCTGATCCAGGAGGCCCGCAAGAACAGCGGCCTGGACGTGGCGGACCGGATCGCGCTGCGCTGGACCTCCGCCTCCCCGGAGACGGTGGAGGCGCTGACGGCCCACGCCGGCCTGATCGCCGACGAGGTCCTGGCCACGGACCACGCGGAGGGCGCCGCCGACGACTCGTACGGCACCCCGTTCGAGGACGAGGGCCTGGCCCTCACCTTCCGCCTCCGCAAGGCGTAACCCGCACGGCGAAGGGCCCGGCACCGACCTCGGTGCCGGGCCCTTCGGCGTACCGCCCGGGATGCCGGTGCCCCCCGGTCGAACGCCGCCGCACGCCGCCGCACGCAAAAGGGCCGGGCCCTGGGTGGATACCCAGGGCCCGGCCCTTACGACTGCCGCCGACGGCTACGCGCTCAGCGCGCGGACGTGCGGCGCCGTCAGTTGTCGTCCTCGTCGATCAGGAAACCGCGCATCGGCGCCGGCGCCTGCTGCATCGGCTGCGGAGCCTGCGGACGGACCGGAGCCATCGGCTGGGTCATCGCCGGGGACATCTGCTGCTGACCGCCGTACGACGGGGCGCCGCCCATCGGGCCGTTGCCGCCGAAGGACGGGGCGGGGGCACCCGCCGAGGCCATCGAGGGGGACGGCGGCAGGGACGCGGTCGCGGGAGTGCGCGCCGGGGCCAGCGAGTCGTCGGCCTGGGTCTCCAGCTGACGCAGCTGCGACTCCAGGTACGACTTCAGGCGGGTCCGGTACTCACGCTCGAAGCCCCGCAGGTCCTCGACCTTGCGCTCGAGGGTCGCGCGGGCGGACTCCAGGGAGCCCATCGCGACGCGGTGCTTCTCCTGCGCGTCCCGCTCCAGGGCGTCGGCCTTGGCGCGGGCGTCCCGCTCCAGGCCCTCGGCGCGCGAACGCGCCTCGCCGACGATCTTGTTGGCCTCGGAACGGGCCTCCGCGATCGCCTGGTCGGCGGTCTGCTGGGCCAGCGAGAGGACACGCGCGGCGCTGTCGCCGCCCGGGCCCTGGGCCGGCTGCATGGGCTGCATCTGCTGCTGCTGCGGGTGACCCATGGGGCCGCCCTGCATCGGACCGCCCTGCATCGGGCCGGGACCCATCGGGCCGCCCTGCATCCCACCGGGGCCCATCGGGCCGCCCTGCATCGGACCGCCCTGCATGGGGCCACCCTGCATCGGGCCGCCCTGCATCGGGCCGGCGGGAAGCGCGGGGGCACCGGACGGCAGCTGCGGCGGGCCCATCTGCGGGGGCTGCTGCTGAGCCGGCGGTCCGGATATGGCGGCGGGCACGGGGGCGCCGGGACCGACGGGACGGTCCTGCTGCTCCGGGGGCTTGCGCATGCTCTGCTGCTGCTGGTTCTGCGCGGCGGCACGGGTCGCGGCGGCCAGCTTGGCGCGCAGGTCCTCGTTCTCGCGGAGCAGACGGGTCAGTTCGCCTTCGACCTCGTCGAGGAAGGCATCGACCTCGTCCTCGTCATAGCCTTCTCGAAGTCGGACGGTCGTGAACTGCTTGTTCCGCACGTCCTCAGGGGTCAGCGGCATCTCTTCTTCACCTCTACGTAGTCGTCGGCAGTCGGCAAGACCGTATCGTCCACATTTCCCTCCACCATCACCTCGCGAAGCTGCTCACGACGGAGATCAGGATGTAGACGATGATCATCAGAACGAAGAAGGACAGGTCGAGTGCCACGCCCCCGAGACGCAGCGGCGGGATGAGCCGCCGCAGAAGCTTGAGCGGTGGATCGGTGACAGTGTAGGTGGCCTCCAGAACGACCACCATCGCCTTACCGGGTTGCCATGAACGGGCGAACTGGAAGACGTAGTCCATGACCAGCCGGAAGATCAGGAGGACTAGGAAGCACATCAGCGCGATGTAGACCACCTGTAGTGCGACGCCCATCCCGCGCTTCCCTCTCCCCTGGATCTCGCTTGTCCGGCCTTGCGGCCGGGTCGTTCTCGGTCTCGTGTTCTCAGCTCTGGTTGAAGAATCCGCCCTCTGCGATACGGGCCTTGTCCTCCGCCGTGACATCGACGTTAGCAGGCGACAACAGGAACACCTTCTGCGTCACGCGCTCAATGCTGCCATGGAGCCCGAAGACGAGTCCGGCGGCAAAGTCGACAAGTCGCTTCGCGTCGGTGTCGTCCATCTCCGTGAGATTCATGATCACCGGGGTGCCCTCGCGGAAGTGTTCCCCGATGGTACGGGCCTCGTTGTAGGTCCGCGGGTGGAGCGTGGTGATGCGGTAGGGCTCCCGCTCGGACACGACCTTGGGCATGATCACCGGCGCGTTCTTCTCCAGGCTCGGGCGTTCGGGTGTGATGGATGCCACGGGGGCAATTCGGGCCGGACGCCCGCTCTCGGCGGGTACCGGGACAGAATGGGACACCGGCTCACGGGGCGCGGGGGGCGCTACCACGCGTACCGGCTCCTCCCGTTCCACCTGGCGCGGGGGCTGGTGATGGCGCCGGTCACGCTCGGGCTCGGGCTCCAGCTCGGGTTCGAAGTCGTCGTCGGGGTCGAAGCCCCGGCCGTCGTAACCATCGTCCTCCACGAGGCCGAGGTAGACCGCCATCTTGCGCATCGCGCCGGCCATGCTCTGCATCCTCCGCTCTGTGGTGGATCGCCCTTACCGAATGTCGCAGTGTCACCAAGTGCCCGCGATCCACGAGGTCCCCCCGCCTCCCTGGCGGAATGACCATATTTTCTGCTGTGGTCCGACCTGCTTCGCGACGTTACCCGAGCTTCGGGCGGACTCCGAGTACCGCCGTACCGATGCGCACGTGTGTCGCTCCGGCCGCCACGGCCTCCTCGAGGTCCGCACTCATCCCTGCTGACACCATGTTCGCAGCCGGACGGGTCGCGCGCAGGACAGTCGACAAATCCATCAGCCGGTCGAAGGCGGCCCGTTGCCCTCCCGCGAACGGGCCGGAGAGCGGGGCGACGGTCATCAGTCCGTCGAGCCGCAGTCCGGGCGCAGCGTCCACCGCGGCGGCCAACTCCTCGATCCCGTCGGGGGCCACCCCGCCCCGGTCGCCCCGGGCGCCGGACTCGGCGTCGAGCGCGACCTGGAGGAGACAGCCGAGTTCGCGCTCCGCCTTCTCCGCCGCGGCGGAGAGGGAGGAGACCAGCTTCAAGCGGTCGACGGACTGCACCACATCGGCATAACCCACCACGGAACGGACCTTGTTGGTCTGAAGCTGGCCCACGAAGTGCCAGTTCAGGTCGAGGTCCGCACAGGCCGCGGCCTTGGGGGCGGCGTCCTGGTCGCGGTTCTCGGCGACATGACGCACCCCGAGTCCGTGCAGGATCCGCACGTCGCTCGCGGGGTAGGTCTTGGTGACCACGATGAGGGTCACCTCCTCCCGCGCCCGGCCGGCGGCGGCGCAGGCGGCGGCGATGCGCTCCTCCACCCGGGCCAGATTCGCTGCGAGTTCCGCCGTTCGGTCCGTCATGTCTCTTCCCGGTTCAGCCAGACATATCCCGCGAGTCGCCCGGTGGTCCGGTCGCGGCGGTACGAGTAGTGGTCCCGGGACTCCAGGGTGCAGACCCCGCTCGCCAGCACGTCGGTGACGCCCAGTCGGGCGAGCTGGGCGAGCACGCCCGCGGTGACGTCGACGGCGGGGGTTCCCCAGGAGGTCTCGGCGTGTGCGGCCGGTTCGACGGCGGCGACCTCGGCGCGCATCGCCTCGGGCACCTCGTAGCAACGCCCGCAGACGGCGGGGCCGGTGCGGGCGACGATCCGCTCGGGGCGGGCCCCGAGTGCGGTCATCCGGGCCACGGTGGCCGGGACGACCCCGGCGACCATCCCGGGCCGCCCGGCGTGGGCGGCGGCGACGACCCCGGCGACGGGGTCGGCGAGGAGGACCGGCACGCAGTCCGCGGTGAGCACCGCGAGGGCGAGTCCGGGCCGGTCGGTGACGAGCGCGTCGACCGAGGGGACGGGGTCCGCCCCCCAGGGGCCGTCCACCACGGCGACGTCGGCGCCGTGGACCTGGTTCATCCAGACCACCCGGGCCGGGTCGAGACCCAGCCCGGTCGCGGCCCGTTCCCGGTTCGCGAGGACGGCCGCGGGATCGTCGCCGACGGCTCCGCCGAGGTTGAGCTCCTCGTACGGAACGGCGCTCACCCCGCCCCACCGGTCGGTGAAGGCGAAGTGGGCGCCGCTCGTGTCGTGACGCTGCCCTATCACTTCAAGAAGTCCGGGACATCCAGCTCTTCGGCCTGGCTGTCCGGGTACGGGCGGGCCGGCGGGACCACCGGCGAGGTGAGGGGCGGCAGCGGGGTCTCGCTGACGGCCGGCATCGGCTCGACCGGGGCCACCGGCTCCTCGCGCGGGGCCACCGTGCCCAGACCGCCCAGCGGGCGGGAGGTCTCGGCGATGCGGGGGGCCGGGGCCGGCTCCTCGCGCTTGGCGGAGGACGAACCGATGATGTTGTCCCGGCGGGCCGGCGGCTGGCCGCCGTCGAAGCCGGCGGCGATGACGGTGACCCGCACCTCGTCGCCGAGGGCGTCGTCGATGACGGCGCCGAAGATGATGTTCGCCTCGGGGTGGGCGGCCTCGCTCACCAGCTGGGCGGCCTCGTTGATCTCGAAGAGACCGAGGTCGCTGCCACCGGAGATGGAGAGCAGCACACCACGGGCCCCGTCGATGGAGGCCTCCAGGAGCGGCGAGGAGATCGCCATCTCGGCGGCGGCCACGGCGCGGTCGTCGCCGCGGGCGGAGCCGATGCCCATGAGGGCGGAACCCGCCTCGGACATGACCGACTTGACGTCGGCGAAGTCGAGGTTGATCAGACCCGGGGTGGTGATGAGGTCGGTGATGCCCTGGACACCGCTCAGCAGCACCTGGTCGGCCGACTTGAAGGCGTCGAGCACGGAGACCTGACGGTCCGAGATCGACAGCAGTCGGTCGTTCGGGATGACGATGAGGGTGTCGACCTCTTCGCGGAGCTCGGCGATGCCGTCCTCCGCCTGGTTGGCACGCCGGCGTCCCTCGAACGTGAACGGGCGGGTGACCACACCGATCGTCAGGGCGCCGAGCGAGCGCGCGATGTTGGCGACGACGGGTGCGCCGCCGGTGCCGGTGCCGCCGCCTTCTCCGGCGGTCACGAAGACCATGTCGGCCCCCTTGAGGACCTCCTCGATCTCCTCACGGTGGTCCTCTGCCGCCTTGCGGCCGACGGCCGGGTTGGCCCCGGCCCCGAGGCCGCGGGTCAGTTCACGGCCGACGTCCAGCTTGACGTCGGCGTCGCTCATCAACAACGCCTGTGCGTCGGTGTTGATGGCGATGAACTCGACGCCCTTGAGACCGACCTCGATCATTCGGTTGATGGCATTGACACCACCGCCGCCGACACCGATGACCTTGATGACTGCGAGGTAGTTCTGCGGTGCTGCCACGTCGAAGGCCTCTCGCCTCGAGTTACGTGTCGCCGCTTCGCGGTGGTTAGCGCGCCGCGACGACGGATGCCGATTGGGACGGTCCGAAACGCCGACCCAAACCCTAACGTTGAAGTTTAGGGTTACCAGTGTCTCTGTTCGCTGGACTCTTCCGAACAGGACACTAAGTCGACAAGTGGCGCACGTTCAACGAACACGCCGAACCTCCCGTTTTTCTTTTCACCCTATGTGATCACCCGTAGCGCTGGCCAACCAGGGTGCTGGCCAGGGCTGATGAGCGTCAACTTCCCGATGAAGCGGGCGCCGTGGGGGCACTTACATCGAAGTGTCCCGCTTTGGGAGTGGCCTTCATCAGCGCGGTGAGGACCCGGGCCTTGACGGCCCCGTCCTCACCACTGCCCCAGAAGACCGTGCGTCCCCTGCCGAGCTCCAGGGTGATGGAGTCGTACGACGTGATCCGGACGACACGGGCGTCCCGGGCGATTTTCTCCGGGAGTTCGCCCGTCACGCCTACCGCCTCGCCGAGGAGCCGGTCCTCGTCGAAGCGGCGCAGGCTCGGCGAGGCGGCCACGTCGAGGACCAGTCGGGGGACGCCGGCGGGCGCCTTGGACACGGTGGCGAACCGCACACCACCGGCGTCCACTTCGGTGAACTTTCCGCCCTTTTCCATCAGAAGGACGGGCTTCCGTTCCGTCACTTTCAGACCGATTCCGTGCGGCCAGGACCGCACGACGTCCACGGTGTCGATCCGGGGCAGCCGTTCGCGCAGCCGCGCCTCGATGGAGTCGGTGTCGACCGAGACCATCGGCGCGCCGACGGGAACGGCCGCGACGCGCTCCACCTCGTCCGGGGTGAGCACCTCCGTACCGGAGACGCCCACCCGCTCCACGCGGAACCAGTTCGAGCCGTAGAGCGCCCAGACGCCGCCGCCCACGAGGACGAGGGCCCCGAAGGAGACCAGGAGGACCCGTGGGCCGGGCACCCGGAACCTCCGGGCGCCCGGTCGGGGCGAGGCCCCGGGCGAGCCCTTGGACCTGCCGCTCGGGCTCTTCCGGTCGGTCGCGGGTCCGGCTGCCACAGGGCGTCTCCCTTTCCGCCGCCGCTACGCCTGACGGCGGGCGGCGATCGCCTCGTACACCATGCCGACGAGGAGGTCGTCGGCGTCCCGGCGGCCGAACTCGGAGGCGGCGCGGGACATCTCGTACAGCCGGTGCGGATCGGCCAGTACGGGCAGGACGTTGCCCTGGACCCACTGCGGCGACAGCTCCGCGTCGTCGACGAGGAGTCCACCGCCGGCCTTGACCACCGGCTGGGCGTTCAGCCGCTGTTCGCCGTTGCCGATGGGCAGCGGGACGTAGGCGGCCGGCAGTCCGACGGCGGAGAGCTCGGCGACGGTCATCGCGCCCGCGCGGCAGAGCATCATGTCGGCGGCGGCGTACGCGAGGTCCATCCGGTCCACGTACGGTACCGGCACGTACGGCGGCATTCCGGGCATGTTGTCGACACGCGGCAGCTCGTTCTTCGGGCCGACCGCGTGCAGGATCTGGATGCCGGAGCGCTGGAGCACCGGCGCGATCTGCTGGACGACCTCGTTGAGCCGCCGGGCGCCCTGGGAGCCGCCGGAGACCAGCAGGGTCGGCAGGTTCGGGTCGAGCCCGAAGGCGGCGCGCGCCTCGGGGCGGACCCGGGCCCGGTCGAGGGTCGCGATGGTGTGCCGCAGCGGGATGCCGATGTAACGGGCGTTGCGCAGCTTGGAGTCCGGGGTGGCCACGCCGACCCCGGCCGCGTAGCGCGAGCCGATCTTGTTGGCCAGGCCGGGCCGGGCGTTGGCCTCGTGGACCACGATCGGCACACCGAGCCGCTTGGCGGCCAGATAGCCGGGCAGCGCCACGTAGCCGCCGAAGCCGACCACGCAGTCCGCCTTGGTGCGCTCCAGGACCTGCTCGGCCGCCTTGATGGTGCCGCGCAGCCGTCCGGGGACGGTGATCAGCTCAGGGGTGGGCTTGCGGGGCAGCGGCACGGCGGGGATGAGCGCCAGCTCGTAGCCCCGTTCGGGGACCAGCCGGGTCTCCAGGCCCTTCTCCGTGCCCAGCGCCGTGATCCCCACGGAGGGGTCCTGCCTGCGCAGGGCGTCCGCGAGTGCGAGCGCGGGCTCGATGTGGCCGGCTGTACCTCCGCCGGCGAGGACGACATGCACCGAAATTCACCGCTCTCCGGACGGACGCTTCTTGACGCGCCGTCGCATCGACTTCCATCTCCCCCCGGCCCGCTTGCCCCAGCCGGGGCGGCGCATGGCCAGGGCCGCTTTCGCGGCGGGTTCCTGTCGCGCGAAGGCGATCAGGAGCCCGACGGCGAACATGGTCGGCAGCAGGGCGGACCCTCCGTAGGAGAACAGCGGGAGCGGGACTCCGGCGATCGGCAGCAGGCCGAGCACCGCACCGATGTTGACCACGGCCTGCGCCGTGATCCAGGTGGTCACGCCTCCCGCGGCAAACCTCACGAAGGGGTCCTCCGTGCGTCCGGCCACGCGGATACCCGCATAGCCTAGGGCCGCGAAGAGGGCCAGCACCGACAGCGTCCCCGCCAGACCCAGTTCCTCACCGGTGACGGCGAAGATGAAGTCGGTGTGCGCTTCCGGGAGTTGGCCCCATTTTTCCACACTTGCCCCGAGACCGGAACCGAACCATCCGCCCGAGGCCAGCGCGTAGATCCCGTGCGCGGCCTGGAGGCACGGGGCGCCCTCCCCGCCGGGATCGGTGGCACCGATGCAGGCGAAGCGCTTCAGCCGGTTGTCACTGGTCTTGATCAGCAGGAACCCGATGGCTCCGGCCACCGAGAGCACGCCGACGAAGAGCCGGGTGGGGGCGCCGGCGGTCCACAGCAGTCCGAAGAGGATCGCCGAGAGAATGATCGCCGTGCCCATGTCACCGCCCAGCATGATGAGCCCGAGCAGCAGAAACGTTCCGGGAACCAGCGGGACCAGCATGTGCTTCCACTGGGTGAGCAACTTCATGTCCTGCTTGCGGGCGAGCAGGTCGGCCCCCCACAGGATCAACGCCAGCTTGCCGAACTCGCTGGGCTGGAGCATGAACGGTCCGCCCAGTGAGATCCAGTTCTGGTTGCCGCCGACCGCCACCCCTATCCCGGGCACCTGGACGAGCACCATCAGGAAGATCGCCCCGACCAGGATCGGGTAGGCCAGCGCCCGGTGCAGCTTCACCGGCATCCGGGAGGCCACGAGCAGCAGCCCCGCCCCGAGCAGCGCCGCGAAGAACTGCTTGCGGAAGAAGTACGAGGGCACCAGGTCGTAGCGCAGCGCCGTGATCATCGAGGCCGAGTAGACCATCACCAGGCCCAGCGCGGTGATGAGCAGCCCGGCGCCGACGATGACGTAGTACGCGGTGAGCGGCCGGTCCCAGGTCCTGCGGGCCCGCTCGTGGATCCCGCGAAGCCCGCCCCGGCGTCGCTTCCTCGGCGCCGCCGGGGCGCGCCCCGCGCCGCGTACGGCGGACGGGTCGCGTGTCCCTGCGGTTCGGCTCGGCATGATCGCCGTCCCCTCCAGTCGTGCCCGGCCCGGCCGGACCTCCTTGCTGGTCAGGTCAGGCGCGCCCGGTCGCCGCGAGACTGCGGACGGCGTCCGCGAAGGCCTCGCCGCGCTTGTTGTAGTTGGTGAACATGTCCATCGAGGCACAGGCCGGGGCCAGCAGGACCGTGTCCCCCGGCCGGGCGAGCGAGGCCGCCTCCTGGACCGCCGCGGACATCGCCCCAGTGTCGGTCCGGTCGAGGTCCACCACCGGGACCTCGGGGGCGTGTCGGGCCAGCGCTTCGCGGATCAGCGCGCGGTCCCGGCCGATCAGCACCACCCCGCGCAGCCGCTGCGCCGCGTTGCGGACCAGCTCGTCGAACGCGGCGCCCTTGGCCAGGCCGCCGGCGATCCAGACGATCGGGTCGTAGGACGCCAACGAGGCTTCGGCGGCGTGGGTGTTGGTCGCCTTGGAGTCGTCGACGTAGACCACGCCCTCGATCTCCTCGACCAGTTCGATGCGGTGCGGGTCGGGCCGGAAGGCCCGCAGCCCGTCCCGTACGGCCTGCGGCTCGACGCCGAAGGCGCGGGCCAGGGCGGCCGCGGCGAGGGCGTTGGCGATGTTGTGCGGGGCCGGCGGCCGGATGTCCGCGACCTGCGCCAGCTCCTGGGCGTTCTTCTGCCGGTTCTCGACGAAGGCCCGGTCGACCAGGATGTCCTCGACGATGCCGAGCTGCGAGGGGCCGGGGGTGCCGAGGGTGAAGCCGATCGCCCGGCAGCCCTCCTCGACGTCGGCCTCGCGCACCAGGTCCTCGGTCGCCTTGTCGGCCACGTTGTAGACGCAGGCGACCTGGTTGCCCTCGTAGATCCGGCCCTTGTCGGCGGCGTACGCCTCCATGGAGCCGTGCCAGTCGAGGTGGTCGGGCGCCAGGTTGAGCACGGCGCCCGAGTGGGCGCGCAGCGAGGGCGCCCAGTGCAGCTGGTAGCTGGAGAGCTCCACGGCGAGCACGTCGTACTCCTCGTCGCCGAGGACGGCGTCGAGGAGGGAGACGCCGATGTTGCCGACGGCCGCGGTCCGCAGGCCGGCCGCCTCCAGGATGGAGGCGAGCATCCGCACGGTCGTGGTCTTGCCGTTGGTGCCGGTGACCGCGAGCCACGGTGCCGCGCCGGGGCCGCGCAGCCGCCAGGCCAGCTCGACGTCGCCCCAGATCTCCACGCCCGCCTCGGCGGCGGCCAGGAACAGCGGCTTGTCGGGCTGCCAGCCCGGGGCGGTGACGATCAGTTCGGTGCCGGGCGGCAGGGTCGCCCCGTCGCCGAGGCGGACGGTGACGCCCTCCGCCTCCAGCTCCGCGGCCTGCGCCCGGGAGCGCTCGTCGTCGCCGTCGTTGACGACCGTGACGACCGCGCCCAGGCCGTGCAGGGCGCGGGCGGCGGGGATGCCGCTCACGCCGAGCCCGGCGACGGTGACGTGCTTGCCCTGCCAGTCCGGCTCGCTCACTTCTCTGCTGCCCATCCCGCGTAGAAGAGGCCCAGGCCCACGATCACGCACATGCCCTGGATGATCCAGAACCGGACGACGACCAGGACTTCCGACCACCCCTTGAGTTCGAAGTGGTGTTGGAGCGGTGCCATCCGGAAGACGCGCTTGCCGGTCATCTTGAACGAGCCGACCTGGATGACCACGGACATCGTGATCATCACGAAGAGGCCGCCGAGGAGGGCCAGCAGCAGCTCCGTACGGGAGCAGATGGCGAGACCGGCCAGCGCGCCGCCGAGGGCCAGCGAGCCGGTGTCGCCCATGAAGATCTTGGCGGGCGAGGTGTTCCACCACAGGAAGCCGAAGCAGGCGCCCATCAGTGCCGCGGCGACGACCGCGAGGTCGAGCGGATCGCGGACCTCGAAGCAGGCGTTCGGGTTGGTCAGCGTCATCGCGTTGGCGCAGGACTCCTGGAACTGCCAGAGCCCGATGAAGGTGTACGCGCCGAAGACCATCACCGACGCGCCGGTGGCCAGGCCGTCCAGACCGTCCGTCAGGTTCACGCCGTTGGACATGGCCAGGATCATGAAGAGCGCCCAGACCACGAACAGCACCGGGCCGATGGACCAGCCGAAGTCCGTGATGAAGGAGAGCCGCTCGGAGGCCGGGGTGTTGCCGCGCAGGTCCGCGAACTGCAGCGAGAGCACGGCGAAGGCGATGCCGACGATGAGCTGGCCGGCCATCTTCGCCTTGGCCCGCAGGCCCAGCGAACGCTGCTTGACGATCTTGATGTAGTCGTCGAGGAAGCCGACCAGACCCATTCCGGCCATCAGGAACAGCACCAGGACGCCCGAGTACGTCGGGTCCTCGCCGGTGATGACCTTGGTCAGGGCGTACGCGATGAGGGTGGCCAGGATGAAGGAGATGCCGCCCATGGTGGGCGTGCCCTTCTTCCCGGCGTGGCCGCGCGGGCCGTCGTCGCGGATGAACTGCCCGTATCCCTTGCGGGCGAGCAGCTTGATGAGCAGCGGGGTGCCGATCAGGGTCAGGAAGAGGCCGATGGCCCCCGCGAAGAGGATCTGCCTCATCGGCCGGCGACCTCGCCCTCGGCCGTGTCGAGCAGTGCCAGGGCGACCCGCTCCAGACCCACCGACCTGGACGCCTTCACCAGGACGATGTCCCCCGGTCGCAGCTCACTGCGCAACAGGTCGACCGCCGCCTGCGCGTCGGACACGTGCACCGACTCCTCACCCCACGAACCCTCGTTATAGGCGCCCAGTTGCAGCCAGGACGCTTCCCTGTCCCCGACCGCCACGAGCTTGCTGACGTTGAGCCGGACGGCGAGCCGTCCGACCGCGTCGTGCTCGGCGAGCGACTCGTCCCCGAGCTCGGCCATCTTGCCGAGCACCGCCCACGTACGGGAGCCCCTGGCCTGTGCGGGCCTGCCCATGGCCGCGAGCGCGCGCAGGGCGGCTCGCATGGACTCGGGGTTCGCGTTGTAGGCGTCGTTGACGATCGTCACGCCGTCCGGACGCTCGGTGACCTCCATGCGCCAGCGGGACAGGGTGCCTGCCTCGGAGAGCGCGGTGGCGATCTCCTCGACGGGCATGCCGACCTCATGGGCGACGGCGGCCGCGGCGAGCGCGTTCGACACGTGGTGCTCACCGTACAGGCGCAAGGTCACGTCGCTGCACCCGGTGGGTGTGTGAAGCCTGAAAGAGGGCTGTCCGTTCTCTGTGAGCCGGACATTCTCGGCGCGTACGGCCGCGTCCTCGGCCTCGCCGAAGAGGACGACGCGCGCCGTGGTGCGGCTCGCCATGGCCCGTACGAGGGGGTCGTCGGCGTTGAGGACGGCCACGCCGCCGTCGGCCGCGGCCGGCAGCGACTCGACCAGCTCGCCCTTGGCCACGGCGATCTGCTCGCGGCCGCCGAACTCGCCGATGTGCGCGGTGCCCACATTGAGGACCAGGCCGATCCGCGGCGGGGTGAGGCCGGTGAGGTAGCGGATGTGGCCGATTCCGCGCGCCCCCATCTCCAGGACGAGGTGCCGGGTGGCGGCGTCGGCCCGCAGCGCGGTCAGCGGCAGGCCGATCTCGTTGTTGAGGGAGCCGGGCGTCCACACGGTCGGCGCGTGACGCTCCAGGACCTGGGCGATCAGGTCCTTGGTGGAGGTCTTGCCGGCCGAGCCGGTGAGCGCGACGACATCGGTGCCGAGGCGGTCGACGACCGACCGGGCCAGCGCCCCGAGCGCGGCCTGCACGTCGGCCACGACGATCGAGGGCACGCCGACGGGGCGGGCGGCGAGCACCGCCGCCGCACCCGCCTGGACGGCGCGCTCCGCGTAGGCGTGGCCGTCGACGTGCTCACCGGCGAAGGCGGCGAAGAGGCTGCCGGGCTTCACCTCGCGGGAGTCGATGACGACGGGGCCGGTGACCTGGAGGGCCGGATCCGGTATGTCGTGCGGCTGCCCGCCGACGATTTCGGCGATCTCGGCGAGGGAGAGGGCGATCACTGCTTCATCCCTGACTGTTCTCGTGACGGTGTGCGTCCTGCGTGTCCTGTGCCTGCGGTGCGTCCTGCGTGTCCTGTGCCTGCGGTGCGTCCTGCTCGTCGCCGACGGCCGGTCGGGCGCCGCGGGCCAGGACGGCCTCGCGCAGCACCTGGCGGTCGTCGAAGGGGCGGACCACTCCGGCGGCCTCCTGGCCCTGCTCGTGGCCCTTGCCCGCGACCAGGACGGTGTCGCCGGGCCGGGCCCGGGCGACGGCCGCCGCGATGGCGGCGGCCCGGTCGGCGTTCACCAGGACCTCGCCGCGCTCGGCGGCGGGGACCTCGGCGGCACCCGCGAGCATCGCGGTGAGGATCGCGAGCGGGTCCTCGGAGCGCGGGTTGTCGGAGGTGAGCACGGCGGTGTCGGCGAGCCGGGCCGCCGCGGCGCCCATCGGGCCGCGCTTGGTGGTGTCGCGGTCGCCGCCGCAGCCGATGACGACGTGCAGCCTGCCGCGGGTCACCTCGCGCAGCGAGCGGAGCACCGATTCGACGGCGTCCGTCTTGTGCGCGTAGTCGACGACCGCGAGGTACGGCTGGCCGGCGTCGATCCGCTCCAGGCGGCCCGGGACGCCGGGGACGGCGGCGACGCCGTCGGCGGCGGTCTGCGGGTCGAGCCCGGCGGCGGCGAGGGTGGCGATCGCGGCGAGGGTGTTCGCGACGTTGAAGGGGCCGGGCAGCGGCGCGGTGGCCGAGATCCGCTGTCCGTCCGGGCCGAGGACGGTGAAGGTGGAGTCTGCGGGGCCGGTGACGACGTCCACGGCGCGCCAGTCGGCGTCCGGGTCGCCGGTGGCGGAGAAGGAGACGACCGGGACGCCCGACTCCTTCACGAGCCGGCGGCCGTAGGCGTCGTCCAGGTTCACCACGCCGCGTCTGCTGCGCTCGGGGGTGAACAGGCGCGCCTTGGCCTGGAAGTAGTCCTCCATGTCGGAGTGGAACTCCATGTGCTCCGGGCTCAGGTTGTTGAAGACGGCGACGTCGAAGACGCAGCCGTCGACCCGGCCGAGCACGAGGGCGTGGCTGGAGACCTCCATGGCGACCGCCTCGACCCCGCGTTCGCGCATGACCGCGAAGAGGGCCTGGAGGTCGGTGGCCTCGGGGGTGGTCCGCTCGGACTTGATGCGCTCGTCGCCGATGCGCATCTCGACGGTGCCGACCAGGCCCGTCGCGCGGCCCGCGCCGCGCAGTCCGCCCTCGACGAGGTAGGCGGTGGTGGTCTTGCCGGAGGTGCCGGTGATGCCGATCTGCAGCAGGTCCGCGCCGGGGCGCCCGTAGATCTCGGCGGCGAGCTCGCCCATGCGTCCGCGCGGGTCCTCGGCGACCAGGACCGGCAGGCCGGTCGCGGCGGCGCGGTCGGCGCCGGCCGGGTCGGTCAGGATCGCGGCGGCGCCGAGTCCGGCGGCCTGGGCGACGAAGTCGGCCCCGTGCATCCGGGCGCCGGGCAGGGCCGCGTACACGTCGCCCGGACGCACCGCCCGGGAGTCGTGCGTGATGCCCGTGACCTCCGTGGCGCCGGTGTCGGCGGTCCCTTCGGCGGTCCCGGTGCCCAGCCGTGCGGCGAGCTCGCCCAGGGGTGTCGGGCGGAGCCGCTCCGGGCGGGGCGGGGTGGTTCGGTACTGATCAGCGTGTGGCACGGCGGTGAGCGTACCGGGCGCACCGGCCGAGGGGCTAAATGAGGCCACGGCGTCGCCGGAGTTCGATTTCCGGTTCCCGGAACGGGGGGTGATGGTGGTCACTGGTGCTCCCGGTGTGTCACGGGGTCGGTTTGAACGTCGTGGGCAGACGGGCGGGCTCGCTGCCGGTCGGGGCGACATGGAGGGTCTTGAGGGCGAACTCCATGACCTTCTTGTAGATCGGTCCGCAGATCTGGCCGCCGAAGTAGCTGCCCTTGGTGGGGTTCTGGATGGCGCAGTAGACGGCGATCCGGGGCTCGTCGGCGGGGGCGAAGCCGGCGAAGGAGGCGGTGTAGCCCTTGTAGACGCCGAGCTCGGGGTCGACCCGGTTGGCGGTGCCGGTCTTGCCGGCGACGCGGTAGCCGGGGATGGCCGCCTTGCTGCCGGTGCCGTCCTCGTCGTCGACGACGGACTCCAGCATCTGCGCGAGGGTCTTGGCGGTCTTCTCGCTGACCACCCGGCTCTCCTTGGGGGCAGGTGCGGGGGTGAAGCGCCCGTCGGGTCCCTTGGTGCCGCGCACCAGGGTCGGCTCGATGCGTACGCCTCCGTTGGCGATGGCCTGGTAGACGGAGGTGGCCTGCATGGCGCTGAGCGAGAGGCCCTGGCCGAAGGGGATCGTGTACTGCTGCGAGGTCGACCAGTCCTCCGGCTTGGCGAGGATGCCGGGGGTCTCGCCGGGGAAGCGGAGCCCCGTCGGGCTGCCCACGCCGAACTTGCGCAGGTAGTTGTAGAGCACCCGGTTGGCCTCGGCCTGGTTCTCGCCGAGCTGCCCGGTGGCGAGGATGGTGCCGATGTTGCTGGACCGGGCCAGGACGCCGTTGAGGGTCAGGTACCAGGTGATGTGGTCGATGTCGTCGCTGAAGAGGCGGTCGCCGCGGTGCAGCCGGTTGGGGACCGTGACCCGGGTCCCGGCGGTGGCGGCGCCCTCCTCCAGGACGGCGGCCATGGACATCACCTTGCTGGTGGAGCCGGGCTCGTAGGCGTCCTGGAGGGCCGCGTTGCCCATGGCGGTGGCGTTGGCCTGGGAGAGGTCGTTGGGGTCGAAGCCGGGGGCGTTGGCCATGGCGAGGACCTCGCCGGTCCTGGTGTCCTGGACGACGACGTAGCCGCGGTCGGCCTTGGACTTCCGGACCTGGTCGGTGATGGCCTGCTGGGCGGCCCACTGGATGTCCCGGTCGATGGTCAGCTCGATGTCGGAGCCGGGCACCGCCGGGGTGCCCTGGGAGCCCGCGGTGGGCACCCGGCGCCCGCCGGACTGGGCGAACCTGATCTTGCCGTCCTTGCCGGCCAGGTCGGTGTCCAGCATGGACTCCACGCCGCCGGCGCCGCGGCCCTCGGCGTTGACGTAGCCCAGTATCCCGGCGGCCAGTTCGCCGTTCGGGTACACGCGCTTGGTGACCGGCTCGCTCAGGATGCCGCCGAGCAGGCCGACCCCGTTGCCGCCGTTGGCCGGCTTCGCCTTCTGCTCGTAGACCTTCTTCAGGTCCTTGATCTGGTTCCAGACCTGCGGGGTCTGCTTGCGGGCGAGCAGGGTGTAGCGGGACTTGGGGGTGCGCAGTTTCTTCGCGAGGTCGGCGGGCTCCTTGCCGAGGATCGGGGCGAGGAGCGCGGCGGCCTGCTCGGGGGCGTCCCTGACCTTGGACTCCTCGGGCGTGAAGAGCTTGGGGTCGGCGGTGATGTCGTACGCGTCGACGCTCGCGGCCAGCGCGACGCCGGACCGGTCGGTGATCTCGCCGCGGTCGGCGGAGAGCGTGTACTCCTGGTAGCGGTGCTTCTCGGCCTTGGCCGCGTAGGCGCTGGCGTCCACGGCCTGGACCTGGAGCAGCCTCACCACGAACACCAGCATCACCAGGGTCAGCCCGAGGGAGACCAGGCGCAGCCGGGGCTTGGGGCTGCCGAGCCGGATGGTGCGCGCCCTGGCCGGCGGCCGGGGCGCGGGGCGTCGTGCCTGCGCGGGCCTCGGCGCGGGGCGGCCGGGGGCCGCGGGGCGGGGGCGGGCGGGGCCGGGGACGCGGCGGCGCGGGGGCTCCTTGGAGGGCACGGGGTCACCTGCCGGAGGTCGTGGGGGTGGTCGCGGTGGTCTGCGGCGTACCGGGGGTCTTCGAGGCGGGCGGCCCCGTCGTCCCGGACGCGGGCGGCTTCGGCGTGTCGCCGGTTCTCGCCGGCCCGCCGGTGGCCGGGGGCCGGCCGGCCGGCGGGGTCGTGGCCGCGGTGTTCGGGGAGGCCGGGGTGTTCGCGCCGGTCGCCGGGTCGGCCGCGGGCGGGGCGGGCGTCGGCGTGGGCTTGGGCGAGGCGGCGGTGGTGGGCACGCCGCGCACCTTGCCGTCGGGGTCCAGGAAGACGGGGCTGCCGCCCGGCACCATGCCGAGTTCCCGGGCGCGCCGCTCCAGGGCGTCGGGGGCGGAGCTGTCGTCCACGTCCCGCTGGAGGGCCTGTTCCTCGTCGGTGAGCTCGGTGGTCCTCTTCTTCAGCTCGCTGAGTTCGAAGGAGCCCTGGTTGAGGGCGGAGTTGAGCAGCAGCAGGCTGATCAGGCCGCCGCCGAGCAGCACCACGACGAGCAGCACGAAGGGGGTCCGGGCCGCACTGCTCGGCCCGGAGGGCATGAGCCTCCCGAGCCGCGCGGCCCGCCCTTTGAGGGGCCCCTGTCGTGTCACGCGGATTCGTCCTCGCGGATCCGCTGGGCCCCCCGGAGCCGGGCCGGGGCCGCGCGGCGGTTCTCGGCGACCTCCTCCTCGGTGGGGAGCTCGGCGCCGCGGGTGAGCAGCTTGAGGCGGGGCTGGTAGCGCTCGGGGACGACCGGGAGGCCGGGCGGCGCGGTGTTCGCGGCGCCCGCCGCGAACACCTGCTTGACCAGCCGGTCCTCCAGGGAGTGGTACGAGAGGACGGCGATCCGGCCGCCGACGGCGAGGGCCTTGACGGCCGCCGGGATCGCCTCCTCCAGGACCGAGAGCTCCCCGTTGACCTCGATGCGCAGGGCCTGGAAGGTCCGCTTGGCGGGGTTGCCGCCGGTGCGCTTGGCGGCCTGGGGCAGCGAGTCGCGGATCAGCTCGACCAGCCGCGCGCTGTTGCTGAACGGCTCCTTGTCGCGCTCGCGCACGATCGCGGAGACGATCCGCTTGGCCTGCTTCTCCTCGCCGTACGCGCGCAGGATGCGGACCAGCTCGCCGGGCGCGTAGGTGTTGAGGACCTCGGCCGCGCTGATGCCCGTCGTCTGGTCCATGCGCATGTCGAGCGGGGCGTCCTGCGCGTAGGCGAAGCCGCGGTCGGCCTCGTCCAGCTGCATGGAGGAGACGCCCAGGTCGAACAGGACGCCGTCGACGCGCGGGATGCCGAGCCGGTCCAGGACCTCGGGCAGCTCGTCGTAGACCGCGTGGACCAGCGTGGCGCGCTCCCCGTAGGGGGCCAGCCGCTCGCCGGAGAGGCGCAGCGCCTCCTTGTCCCGGTCCAGGGCGACGAGCCGTGCTTCGGGGAAGTTCCGCAGCAGCGCCTCGCTGTGGCCGCCGAGGCCGAGGGTGCAGTCGACGACGACCGCGCCGGGGCGCTCCAGTGCGGGGGCCAACATGTCCAGGCACCGCTGGAGCATCACCGGGACGTGTCGGTCGTTGCTCAATGCGCCCTCTCAGGTCCGGCGGAAACAGGTACCACCGGCGAGCGGAAGGAGGCCGAGCCGCAGGTACCGCCGCACATACGGGGGAGAAACGGCGAAAATCGCTCGATGTCTCCGTGAACTCCGCGTCACTTTAGTCCACCGGACGGGTCGGTCAACCAACCGGCTGGCGCGTCGCGCGCCCCGGTCGGCGCCGCCGGAAGGCTCCCGGAACCCCTCCGGACGGCTCACCCGGACGGCCCCGTCGCCGCACGGCCTGTGGGTTCCCTCACAACAAGGTTCATTGGCGCTCTTTGTCCACTCTCACAGCAGGCCCGGACCGTCCGTGACCGTTAACGTCAGAGACATGTCGACCTCTGCGCACCCCTCTGCCGACGCCATACGCAACGCGGGCGCGGTCACCGACCGCCTCGTCACGGCGAACACGCGTTACGCCGCCGACTTCACCGACCCGGGAATGGACGCGCGCCCCGTGCTGCACGTCGCCGTGGTCGCCTGTATGGACGCCCGTCTCGACCTGCACGCCGCACTCGGCCTGGAGCTCGGCGACTGCCACACCATCCGCAACGCCGGCGGCGTGGTCACCGACGACGTCATCCGCTCGCTCACCATCAGCCAGCGGGCGCTCGGCACCCGCAGCGTGATGCTGGTGCACCACACCAACTGCGGCCTGGAGTCGCTGACCGAGGACTTCCGGCACGAGCTGGAGGACGAGGTCGGCCAGCGTCCGGCCTGGGCCGTCGAGGCCTTCCGCGACGTCGACCAGGACGTGCGCCAGTCCATGCAGCGGGTGCGCACCTCCCCGTTCCTGCTGCACACCGACGACGTCCGCGGCTTCGTCTTCGATGTGACGACGGGTCTGCTGCGGGAGATCAGCCCGGCCTGATCAACCCGGCACAAGACAGCAAACCCCGGCAATTCGCCCCGAGTTATCCACAGGGCGGCCGCCGGCAAGTGACACAACCCGGCCACGGCAACAACAATGCACGGGTGACACCCCCCGGACCTGGTTCCGGGGGCAGGTGTCGGTGCTGCCGGAAGGGCCGAGGAGGGCCGGGTGACGACCTATGACGATCGAGCGAGCCTCACAGATCTGACCACCACAGCGGAGCGGGTGCGCAGGTCGGTGGAAGGCGTGATCGAGGGCAAGCCCGAGGTCGTACGGCTTGCGCTGACCGTGCTGCTCGCCGAGGGACACCTCCTCATCGAGGACGTCCCCGGCGTGGGCAAGACGATGCTCGCCAAGACCCTGGCGCGGTCCATCGACTGCTCGGTGCGCCGCATCCAGTTCACGCCCGACCTGCTGCCCTCGGACATCACCGGCGTGTCGATCTTCGACCAGCAGCGGCGCGAGTTCGAGTTCAAGCCCGGCGCGATCTTCGCCCAGATCGTCATCGGCGACGAGATCAACCGGGCTTCCCCCAAGACCCAGTCCGCACTCCTGGAGTCCATGGAGGAGCGCCAGGTCACGGTCGACGGCCAGACCTACGAGCTGCCCAGCCCGTTCATGGTGGTCGCCACCCAGAACCCGGTCGAGATGGAGGGCACCTACCCGCTGCCCGAGGCCCAGCGCGACCGCTTCATGGCCCGGGTCTCCATCGGCTACCCGAGCGCCGAGGCCGAGCTCCAGATGCTCGACGTGCACGGCTCGGCCTCCCCGCTGGACGACCTCCAGCCGGTCGCCCACGCCCACGACGTGGCCAAGCTGATCGACGCCGTGCGCGGGGTGCACGTGGCCGAGGCCGTCCGCCGGTACGCGGTGGACCTCGTGTCCGCCACCAGAACGCACCCGGACCTCAGACTCGGCGCGTCCCCGCGCGCCACGCTGCACCTGCTGCGGGCCGCGAAGGCCTCCGCCGCGCTCAGCGGCCGGGAGTTCGTGCTCCCCGACGACCTCCAGGCGCTCGCCGCGCCCGTGCTCGCCCACCGCCTGCTGCCCACCGCGCAGGCCCAGCTCAACCGGCGCACGGCCGAGCAGGTCGTCCACGACATCCTCCAGCGCACCCCCGTTCCGGCTGGCGCGCCCCAGGCCCCGCCCGCCGGACCGCTCTACGGCCAGCAGCAGCCCGGCGGCCGGCGGCTGTGATGAGCACCGCCTCCCCGGGGGGACAGCGGGAGGACGGCGACGAGGACCGGGGCGGCCTGCGGGCCGCCCTCGGCGGCCTCACCACCCGCGGCAGGTCCTTCCTCGCCGCCGGGATCGCCGCCGGTGTCTGCGCCTACGTGCTCGGCCAGGCCGACCTGCTGCGCGTCGGGCTGCTGCTCGCCGTGCTGCCCCTGGTCTGCGTGGTCGTGCTGCACCGCACCCGCTACCGGGTCGCGGGCAGCCGCCGGCTCGCCCCGCAGCGCGTCGAGACCGGCACGGAGGCCCGGGTCCACCTGCGCATGGACAACGTCTCCCGGCTGCCCACCGGGCTGCTGATGCTCCAGGACCACGTGCCCTACATGCTGGGCCCCCGCCCCCGCTTCGTGCTCGACCGCGTGGAGGCCGGCGGCCGGCGCGAGGTGTCCTACCGGGTCCGCTCCGACCTGCGCGGACGCTTCGCCCTCGGCCCGCTCCAGCTGCGGCTCAACGACCCCTTCGGCATGTGCGAGCTGACCCGCTCCTTCAGCGCGTACGACACGCTGACCGTCATCCCCCGCACCGAACCGCTGCCGCCGGTGAAGCTGGACGGCGAGTCCGCGGGGTACGGGGAGGGCCACCAGCGGGCGCTCGCCCTCGCCGGGGACGACGACATCATCCCGCGCGCCTACCGGCACGGCGACGACCTGCGCCGCGTCCACTGGCGCTCCACGGCCCGCTACGGCGAGCTGATGGTGCGCCGCGAGGAGCAGCCCCAGCGGGCCCGCTGCACCGTGCTGCTCGACACCCGCCGGATCGCCTACGAGGGCGGCGGACCCGACTCGGCCTTCGAATGGGCCGTCTCGGGCGCCGCCTCCGTCCTCGTGCACATGCTGGAGCGCGGCTACGCGGTCCGGCTGCTCACCGACACCGGCAGCAGCCTCCCCGGCGACGGCGCGGAGGGCTTCACCGGCTCCGGACAGCACACGGCCGAGACCGCCGGACTGATGATGGACACCCTCGCGGTCGTCGACCACTCCGACGGGGCCGGACTCTCCCGCGCGTACGACGTGCTGCGCGGCGGACACGAGGGCCTCCTGGTCGCCTTCGTCGGCGACCTCGACGAGGAACAGGCCGCGCTGGCCGCGCGGATGCGCCGGCGCGGCGGCGCCGCGGTGGCCTTCCTGCTGGACTCCGGGACCTGGCTGACCGGCGGCGCCGTCACCGGCGCGGTCGAGGACCGGCTGCTACGGCTGCGGGAGGCCGGCTGGACGGCCGTCGCCGTCCCCCCGGGCACCCGCCTCGCCCAGCTCTGGCAGCAGGCCGGCGGCGCACCGCACCAGGCCCCCGTGGCCGACACGTACGGAGGTTGGTCATGAGCGGGCGCGGGCGGCTGACGCTTGCGGCCTTCGGCGCGACGCTGCTGGCGTCGGCCGCGCTGCTGCCGCTGGTGAAACCGGCGACCTGGATCTTCACCGCGGCGCTCGTCCTGGGCCTGCAGAGCGCCATCGGCACGATCACCCGGCGGGTGCCGCTGGCCCGGCCGCTCACCATCGGCGCCCAGGCGGTCGTCACGGTGCTCGTGCTGACCGTGGTCTTCGCCCGCGAGCAGGCCCTCCTCGGCCTGCTGCCCGGGCCCGAGGTCTTCACCACCTTCGGCACCCTCTTCCAGGCGGGCGTGGACGACGTGGGGACGTACGCGATCCCCGCCCCCGACACGGCCGGCATCCGGCTGCTCCTCGTGGTCGGCGTGGCTGCCGTCGGGCTCCTCGTGGACGCCCTCGCGGTGACCTTCCGCAGCTCGGCCCCGGCCGGGCTCCCGCTGCTCGCCCTCTACTCGGTGGCCGCCGGGCTCTCCGGCGGCGGTGCGGGCTGGCTGTACTTCCTGCTGGCCGCCGCCGGCTATCTGCTGCTGCTCCTGGCCGAGGGCCGGGACCGGCTCTCCCAGTGGGGCCGGGTCTTCGGCGGCGCCCACCGCTCGGGGCGGCCCGGCTCGGCCGTCGGTGACGGCGGCTCCGCGTTCGCCCCGGTCCGCACCGGGCGGCGGATCGGCGTGGTGGCCCTGGGCATCGCGCTGGTGGTGCCGTTCGCCCTGCCCGGGCTGAGCGGCGGGATCTTCGGCGGCGGCGCGGGCGAGGGCGCCGGCGGCAAGGGCGGCACGATCTCGGCGGTGAACCCGCTGGTCTCCCTCCAGAACGACCTGCGCCAGCCGGACGACCGCGAGGTCCTGCGCTACCGGACCAACGCCCGGGACACGTCCGGGATGTATCTGCGGCTCGTCGCGCTCGACCAGTTCGACGGGACGGCGTGGAAGTCCTCGGTCCGCCCCATCGAGGACGTGCCCGAGCTGCTGCCCTGGCCGGACGGCCTCGCCCAGGACGTCACCACCACCGAGGTCACCAGCAACTTCGTCGCCTCCACGGCGTACGAGCAGAAGTGGCTGCCGATGCCGTACCCGGCCGCGAAGGTCTCCATCGGCGGCAGCTGGCGGTACGAGCCGGCCGGGCGGATGCTCGTCGGCGACAACGGGCAGAACACCAAGGGCGCGCGGTACTCGGTGACCAGCCTGGACATCCGGCCGACCGCCGATCAGCTGGCCGCGGCGCCGCCCGCGCCGGAGAAGCTGCTCCGCGAGTACACCAAGGTCCCGGCCTCGCTCCCGGCCGACGTGCGGTCGACGGCCGTCGAGGTCACCCGCGGGGCGCACAACGGGTACGAGCGGGCGGTGAAGCTGCAGAACTGGTTCGCCCGGGACGGCGGCTTCCGCTACGACGTGAAGGTCGACTCCGGCACCGGGGTCGAGGCGATCTCCCGCTTCCTGAAGGACCGGGAGGGCTTCTGCGTCCACTTCTCCTTCTCGATGGCGGCCATGGCCCGCTCCCTGGGCATCCCCGCCCGGGTGGCGGTCGGCTTCATGCCGGGCACCCCGCAGCCGGACGGCTCCCTGTCCGTGGGCATCCGGGACGCGCACGCGTGGCCCGAGCTGTACTTCGAGGGGGCGGGCTGGACCCGTTTCGAGCCGACGCCCTCGCGCGGTTCGGTGCCGGAGTACACCCGCGAGCGGTCCGCCGGCGGGGCGACGACCCCGACGGCGCAGCCCTCCACCGGCACGTCGGCCCAGCCCTCGGCGGCGCCGAGCGCCGCGGAGAGCTGCCCGCCGCAGTTGCGGCGCATGGGCGAGTGCGGACCGGACAAGGCGACGGCGGACCCGGCGTCCGCCGACTCGGGCCTGCCGCCCCTGCGGCTGACCCTCCTGCTCCTGGGCGTGCTGCTCCTGTTCGCCCTCCCGCTCCTGCCCTGGCTCTGGCGCACCCGGCTGCGGGCGCGGCGGCTGGGACGGGGGGAGGTCCTCGCCGTCTGGGCGGAGATCAAGGACACGGCCTGGGACTACGGGGTCGCCCCGGACGACTCGCTGACGCCGCGCGGGACGGCGGCGCGGCTGATCCGTCTGGGTGAGCCGGCGCCGGACGCGGCGGACGCGGTGCACCGGGTGGCGCGGGCGGTGGAGCAGACGCTGTACGCGCCGCGCCCGCAGCCCGCTCCGGGGCTCGCCGCGGAGGCCGAGCTGATCCGGCGGGGCTTCCACGCGGCGGCCACCCGCTCGAACCGCCTGCGGGCGGTGCTGGCCCCGCGCTCGGCGGTACGGGTGGCCTGGGCGACCCGGGCCCGCTGGGACGCCCTGCGCACCGGCGCGGCGACACGCGCCCGGGCCCTCTTCCGGCGTCCGTCGGGCGAGTCGGCCTGAGGGTGGGCGGGGCCGCGCGCCGCGGCCCCGCCCACCCCGGGTTCCCGGGAGCTCAGCGGAACCCGGGGCGGGTGGGGCCGGGGTGGCTAGGCCGGAGTGGAGGGCCGGGACGGGGGAACGGGATCACGGGGGAACGGGATCACGGGGAGCGGGCGGGCTCGGGGACGGATCCGGACACGGCTGAGCCCCGGTCGGCCGTGGGGACGGCCTCGCGGGGCTCAGCGGAGTGTGGGGGTGGGGCGGGTCAGTGGTGGCCGCCGCCCTGTTCGTCGCGGCGGCGCTGCCACCGCTCTTCGATCCGGTTCATCATCGAGCGGCGCTGCCGGGCCTGCCGCCCGCCGCCGCCGACCGTCCGGGCCTGCTCGCCCGGCTTGGGCGCCTTGCGCCATCCGGTGACCGCAAGAACCGCGCAGCCCAGCATGATGAGGAACCCCACCACACTGAGCGGCCAGATCTGCGGAGCGATCATTCCGGCCATGAGGAGCGCGATACCCACCAGGAAGCCGGCGACTGCCTGGTAGACCCGTCGCCGGGTGTACGTACGCAGCCCGCTTCCCTCGAGCGCTGTCGCGAACTTGGGATCTTCGGCGTACAGCGCTCGCTCCATCTGCTCGAGCATTCGCTGCTCGTGCTCCGAGAGCGGCACGGAGTCCTCCTAGTCGTCGGTCGCGGGGGCGACCGGTTTGCGGCCCTTTCAGGATAGGCAGGGAATCGCCCCCGTGAAACCCGCCCTCAATGCCAAATGCCAATCCGGGCCGCCATGCGGTTCGGATGCTGAGGCGTTGATTCCCCAGCCCCCTGCCCGTCATGCCGGATCGTGTCCCCCGATCATACGGGGACAAGTCCCCGAACGGGCGGCCTGTGGCGTACTCCATGTGCGGTTGCGCCGCTGCTCAGCAGGTGCGGCGGTGTCCCGGGGCCCGAGCCCGGGGGCACCGCCGTGCGGGTGTCAGGCCCGCTTCTCGCCCAGGACGTGCAGCTGGGTGGCGATCGCGTGGAAGGACGGCAGCTCGGCCGCCGCCGCCTCCAGCTTGAGGAGCGCCTCGGCGGCGCCGGGCTCGGTGTCGACGAGGGCGCCGGGCACCAGGTCGGCGAAGACCCGGACTCCGTGCACCGCGCCGACCTCCAGGCCCGCGTCCTCGGCGAGCCCGGTGAGCTGGTCGGCGGTGAAGCGCCGGGGCACGGGGTCGCCGTCGCCCCAGCGGCCCGCGGGGTCGCTCAGCGCGTGCCGGGCCTCGGTGAAGTGACCGGCGAGCGCGCGGGCGAGCACGGCGCCGCCGAGTCCGGCGGCGAGCAGGCTGAGGCCGCCGCCGGGACGCAGCGCGGCCACCGCGTTGCGCACGCCCTCGGCCGGGTCGTCCACGTACTCCAGGACGCCGTGGCACAGGACGACGTCGAAGCCCCCGCGGTCGACCACGTCGAAGAGTCCGCGGATGTCGCCCTGGACCCCGCGCACCCGGTCGGCGACGCCCGCCTCGGCGGCGCGCCGCTCCAGGGCGAAGAGCGCGTTGGGGCTGGGGTCGACGACGGTGACGCGGTGTCCGAGGCAGGCCGCGGGCACCGCGAAGTTGCCGGAGCCACCGCCCGTGTCGAGGACATCGAGGCAGTCGTTCCCGGTGGCCTTGACCCGGCGGTCGAGGGCGTCCTTGAGGACGTCCCAGACGACGGCGGTGCGCAGGGAGGCGCGCGACGGGCGCGAGGTCGCCTCTCGGCCGAAGACAGGGGAAGGGTCCGACACGGTTGCTGACTCCTCGGTGACGGGGACGAACGGCTCCACCCTATGGCCTCGGGCCTCCGGTCCCGATCATCCCGTGGTCTCCTCGCCGCCCGGCTGCCGGGGCAGCACCGGCTGGAGCACCAGGAGGCGCTCGACCAGCCGCAGGAACATCGCCGCGTCCCTCAGCAGGTCGTCGGCGTCCCGTCGGCTCGCGGCGCCGGTGATCCCCGCCTCGGCCCGGGCCCGGCGGGTGGCGCCGGAGGCGAACAGGGCGCTCCATTCGGTGAGCTCGGGCGCTATCTCCGGGAGCACCTCCCAGGTGCTGCGGATGCGGGCCCGCTTGCGGGGGTCGCGCTCGGGCCGGCCGCGGGCGGCGAGCACGGCGGCGGCGGTGCGCAGGGCGGCGAGGTGGGCGGTGGCGTAGCACTCGTTGGGCACGTCGAGGGCGGCGGCCTCGTCGAGTCCGGCCCTGGCCTTGGCGAGCAGGTCGAGGGCGGCGGGCGGGGCCGGGGCGCGGCGGGCGACCGGGTGGATGTCGGACGCGGGTCCGAACTGGGCGGGGGCGGGGCGCGGCGCGGTGTGGCGCCGGGGTGCGGCTGCGGCGGAGTGGCCGGCCATGACGAGCCTCCTGTCGTCGGGTGACGGCGCTGTGGCCGTATGTGTTCATCGTGCCCGCCCCCACTGACAATCAGCCTGACCTGGGGTTTTGCCAGTTCGGCGACTCAGCGGTAACTTTTTGCACTGACTGGTCAGTTCAAAGAATTCCTAGGGGGGATCGTGGACGCGCACCCGGACGAGCCGCACGGCGCCGCCGTCGTCGCGGACGGATACGGGCTGAAGGGCCCGCGCGGCTGGGCCTTCCGCGGCATCGGCTTCGAGGCCGCGCCCGGATCGCTGGTCGCCATCGAGGGGCCCTCGGGCTCCGGCCGCACCTGTCTGCTGCTGTCGCTCACCGGCCGGATGAAGGCCCAGGAGGGCCACGCCCAGGTGGCGAGGCTCCGGCTGCCCAAGAAGATGGCGGCCGTACGGCGGATCAGCACGCTCGGCCCGGTGCCGGGCGTCAGCGACCTCGACCCGGCCCTCACCGTCGCCGAGCACCTGCGCGAGCGGGCCCTGCTCCAGCGCCGTTTCGACGGCTCGCTGAAGGCGCTGCTCCGGCCGCCCGCCGAGCGCGCCGCCGCCACCCGGGCCCGGATCGACGAGGCCCTGAAGGCCGCCGGTCTCGACCCGGAGACCCTGCCGAAGGGCGACCGGACCTCCGTACGGGACCTGGAGCGGCTGGAGGCGCTGCGCCTGTCGCTGGCCCTCGCCCTGCTCGGGCGCCCCCGGCTGATCGGCCTGGACGACACCGACCTGAAGCTCTCGGACGCCGACCGCGCCGCGGCCTGGGCCCTGCTCCGGTCCGTCGCCGACTCCGGCGTCACCGTGCTCGCCGTGTGCAGCGAGGCCCCCGAGGGCGCCCTGCGCGTCTCCACGGCGCCCGCCGCCACCCGGACCACGCCGAGGACACCCGAGCCCGCACCCACCGAGGCCGAGCCCGAGCCCACCGAGCCCGCGCCCGAGACGGCACCCACACCCGCACCCGCCGCGGGCGACGACGACACCGTCCAGAAGGACCGGCAGAAGGACCAGAAGGGGGAGTCCGATGCGTTCGCCGCGACTGGCCGCGCTTGAGCTCAAGCGGTTCGGCAGGGGGAAGCTGCCGCGGGCCGCGCTCGTCGCGATCCTGCTGCTGCCGCTGCTCTACGGCGCGCTGTACCTGTGGTCCTTCTGGGACCCGTACAGCAGGCTCGACAAGATCCCCGTCGCCCTCGTCAACGAGGACCGCGGCGCCACCGTCGACGGCAAGAAGATCACCGCGGGCTCCGACATCACGGAGAACCTGCGCGAGAGCGCCGTCTTCGAGTGGCACGAGGTCGGCGACGACGAGGCCCGCGAGGGCGTCGAGGACGGGAAGTACTACCTGTCCCTGACCATGCCGTCGGACTTCAGCAGCCGGATCGCCTCCAGCTCCGGCGACTCCCCCGAGGCCGGCGCCCTCAAGGTGCGCACGAACGACGCCAACAACTACATCGTCGGGCAGATCTCCCGCACGGTCTTCTCCGAGGTCCGCACCGCCGCCTCGACCAAGTCCTCGCGCACCTTCCTGGACAAGATCTTCATCTCCTTCTCCGACATCCACGAGGCGACCGCCAAGGCCGCCAAGGGTGCCGACGACCTGAAGGACGGCGTCGACAAGGCGAAGGCGGGCTCCAAGAACCTCGCCGACGGCCTCAAGGACGCCAAGAAGGGCAGCGGCGACCTGGCCACCGGCATCAAGAAACTGAACAAGGGCGCCAAGGACCTGGAGAACGGCTCCCGGAAGGTCGCCGACGGCACCCAGGCGCTCGCCGACAAGGTGAACGGCACGGCCGACAAGGTCCGCCCGTACCTGGCGAACAACGGCAAGTCGATCCGGGACACCGCCCGGCTGGTCTCCGACTCCGCGACCGCCGTCCGGCACAACCTGGACGACCTGGTGCGCCGCGCCCCGGCCGCCCGCAGCGCCGCCCACCTGGCCGACGACAAGCTGGCCGCGCTCTACAAGAAGCGCTGCGTGACGAACCCGCTGCCCGACGCCCAGGAGTGCGAGGTCCTCAAGGAGGCATCGGTCTCCGCCGCCGACGTCGCCACGATCGCCGACGACCTGCACGAGCTGACCAAGGACCAGAAGGGCGACCTGAAGACCCTGGACACCCGGCTCGCCAAGCTGAAGAAGGACGCCGACGAGCTGGCCCGCCGCGCCCCGCACCTGGACCAGGACGTCGAGGGCGCCATCAAGAAGATCAACGAGCTCAACGCGGGCGCCGCGAAGGTCGCCGACGGCGCGGACCGGCTGCACACCGGCCTGACCGACGCGCGCACCGGTTCCAGCAGCCTGGACTCGGGCGTCGGCAAGCTGAAGAAGGGCGCCGGCGAGCTCGACGGCGGCCTGTTCAAGCTGGCCGACGGCTCGGGCGAGCTGGCCACCGGTCTGAACGACGGGGTCAAGCAGATCCCCGACTACGACAAGCCGGACCGCGACAAGCGCACCGAGGTGATGGCCGACCCGGTCAAGCTGGCCGCCCAGTCGATGCACAAGGCGCCCAACTACGGCACCGGCTTCGCCCCGTACTTCATCCCGCTCTCCCTCTGGGTCGGCGCGATGGTCGCGTACATGATCATCCAGCCGCTCAACCGGCGCGCCCTGGCCGCCGGTGCCTCCGCCTGGCGGATCGCGCTGGCGGGCTGGCTGCCGGTCGCCGCGATCGGCGTCCTCCAGGTCGCCGCGCTGATGTCGGTGCTCCACTGGGGCCTGGGGCTCCAGATGGCGCGGGCCGCCGGGACCGTCGGCTTCCTCGCCCTGGTGACCTGCTGCTTCGCCGCCATCATCCAGTGGCTGAACGCCAAGTTCGGCGCGGCGGGACGCATCCTGGTGCTCGCGGTGCTGATGCTCCAGCTGACCTCGGCGGGCGGCACGTACCCCGTGCAGACCAGTCCGGGCTTCTTCAACGCCATCCACCCGTACCTGCCGATGACGTACGTGGTCGAGGCGCTGCGCCGGCTCATCACGGGCGGCGGCCTGGGACCGGTCTGGCAGGCCGTCGCCGTCCTCACCGCCTTCACGGTGGGCGCGCTGGCCCTGACCGCCCTGACCGCCCGGCAGAAGCAGGTGTGGTCGCTCGACCGGCTCCACCCCGAACTGTCGCTCTGAACCTGTGAGAATCGAGCCCATGGACAGCAGCAGCACCAGACGCCAGGCCACGCGCACCAAGCTCTACGAGGCGGCCGTCACGCTCATCGCGGAGCAGGGCTTCTCGGCGACGACCGTCGACGAGATCGCCGAGCGGGCGGGTGTGGCCAAGGGCACGGTCTACTACAACTTCAAGAGCAAGACCGAGCTCTTCGAGGAGCTGCTGCGGCACGGCGTCTCCCTCCTCACCACCTCCCTGCGCTCGGCGGCCGAGGAGACCGCCGAGCGGGGCGGCAGCCGGGTCGACGCGCTGGACGCGATGATCCGGGCCGGCCTGGTCTTCATCGACCGCTACCCGGCCTTCACCCAGCTGTACGTGGCCGAGCTCTGGCGCACCAACCGGGCCTGGAACTCGACGCTCCTGGTGGTCCGCCAGGAGGCCGTCGCGGTGGTCGAGGGCGTGCTGCGCGAGGGCGTCGAGGCCGGTGAGCTGAACGAGGAGATCGACGTGAAGCTGACGGCGGCGGCGCTGGTCGGCATGGTCCTGGTGGCCGCGCTCGACTGGCAGGCGTTCCAGAGCGAGCGCTCCCTGGACGACGTGCACGCGGCGCTCTCGCGCCTCCTGCACGGGCGCGTGGGCGGCCGCTGACGGCGGTCGCCGGACGGCCGGGGCACGAGGGAGACCCCCGCCGGACGCCGAGGACACCGAGGACACGAAAGAAGCGCCGGTCCCGCGAGGCTCGATCCCCCCGAGCCACGCCGGACCGGCGCTTCCTCCGTACTCCCCCGTGGGTCCCCGTGTCCCCCGTGGACCCGTTCCCCCGTGGTCCCCGTATCCCCCGTGGACCTCGTGGCGGCAGGTGCGCGACCCCGTTCCGCAGCCCCGTGCCGGCGGTGCCGGAGCCGCGCCCCTTCCGTGCGGTCCACTCTCCCTTCCCCGCAGGTCACGGCCCATCCGCGCACCTACTCATCTCACGCCCTAGGTACGGATACTCAGACCTGGCTACGATCGCGGACGTGTCCGTACTCCCCCTGGTGTTCACGAGCGGCTGGGCGAGCGGGATCAACGCCTACGCCGTGGTCCTGCTGCTCGGCCTGTTCGGCGCGACCGGGCTCTCCGACGAGGTGCCCGAGGCGCTCCAGCGTCCCGACGTCCTGATCGTGGCCGGCGTGCTGTTCCTGTGCGAGGCCGTCGCGGACAAGATCCCGTACGTGGACAACGTCTGGGACGCGGCCCACACGGTGATCCGGCCGCTCGCCGGCGCCGTGGTCGCCGCCCTCCTCGCCGGGCAGTCCGGTTCGCTGCCGGAGCTGGCGGCGGGCGCGGTGGGCGGGACGACGGCCCTGCTGAGCCACTTCGTGAAGGCCGGCACCCGGATGGCGGTGAACACCTCGCCGGAGCCCTTCTCCAACATCGCGGTGTCCACGGCGGAGGACCTCGGGGTCGCCGGGGTGATCACGTTCGCCATATTCCATCCGGTCGCCGCGGCGGTGATCGCGGCCGTGCTGCTCGTCCTCGGCCTGGTCATAGTGGCCTTCCTGGCGCACGCCATCCGGCGCTTCTGGCGGCGCCGGGCGCAACGCCGCGAGGAGCGGAGGCTGGCGGCCGTCCGGGAGCGGCCACCCGCGCCGACGGACGGTTCGGAGCATTTCTGAGCGCCGGACCCGCCGGATAGGGTCGGCGTCATGGCACGGATTGTGGTGATCGGGGCGGGACTCGGCTCGATGGCGGCGGCCGCCCGACTGGCGGTGGCGGGCCACCGGGTGACGGTCTACGAGAGCGGCGCGACGTACGGGGGCGGGGTCCGCCGTTTCGAGCGGGACGGCTTCGGCTTCGACACGGGCCCCGGGCTCCTGCACCTCCCGGCGGTCTACCGCGACCTCTTCGTCAAGACCGGCAAGCAGCCGCTGGAGGAGTGCGTCACGCTGACGCAGGTCGACCCGGCGAGCCGTCACGTCTTCGCCGACGGCACCCGCGTCGACCTGCCGAACGCTTCCCGGGCGGGCACGATCGCCGCCCTGGACGCGGCGCTCGGCGGGGGCGCGGGCGAGCGCTGGGGCGCGTTCATGGGGCGGGCCCGCGAGGCCTGGGACCGCACCCGGCGCCCCCTCCTGGAGGAGCCGCAGCCCGAGGACGTCTCCGCGCTGGGCCGGGAGCCCTATCCGGCGCCCAAGGCGGGCCTGTTGCGCCGTCCGACGACCACGCTCGGCCGGATCGGCGAGCGCGAGCTGCGCGACCCCCGGCTGGCCGCGCTCCTCGGCTCGTACGCCTGGAGCTACGGCTTCGACCCGGTCACCGCGCCCGCGGCGGCGTCCGTGCTGCCGTACATGGAGCAGACCTTCGGCAGCTGGTACGTGGCCGGCGGCATCCGGGCGCTCGCCGACGCGGTGTACGAGCGGTGCCGTCAGCGGCGGGTGGAGTTCGTCTTCGACACCGAGGTGACCGACGTCCTCCAGGAGCGGGGCCGGGCCACCGGCCTCGCGCTGGCGGGCGGGGTGACGGTGGCCGCCGACCACGTGGTCGCGGGCGCGCCGGTGCCCGCGCTCTACACCGAGCAGATCGTCGGCTGGGAGTCGGGCGACGAGTGGCCGCGCTACCAGCCGATGCCCACGGGCCGGGTGACGCTCTGTCTGGCCCTGCGCGGGGCCCGGGAGTCCGGCGCCGCGCACCGGACGGTCGTGCACGCCTCCGGGGAGCTGCCGACGGTGACGGTGCTGCGGCCCGACGACCCGGCGCTGCGGCCGGACGCGGCGCACGAGTCGGTGACGGTCACGGCGACGGTGGGGATCTCGGCGTCCTGGGCGGAGTTCGCCGAGCGGATGCTGGTCCAGGCCGCGACGGCCGTGCCGGACCTGCGCGGGCGGCTGCTCTGGCAGGAGGTCCGCACCCCGGACGACACCCTCCTGGAGACGGGCGCCGCCGAGGTCCCGGGGCCGGCGCTGGCCGGGGCGGGCGGGCGGTGGCTGCCCGCGGCCAACCGGTCGCCGCTGCCCGGCCTCCACTTCGTCGGGGGCTGGTCGCACCCGGGCGGCGGGCTCGCGCACGCCGGCATGTCCGGGGCGCTGGTCGCCGGACTGATCGTGGAGGGCGCGGACTTCCGCGGCTCCCGGTGACCGGTCCGGCGCGCGGCGCCGACCATGATCCGCCAGACAGGCCCTAGTAGCGGTACTGCTGGTCCTCGCCGTGGCCGTACGGCTGCTGCTCCGGCGGGTGCTGCGCCGCGCCGTCCTGGCCGGGGCGGCCCTGCTGCTGGGGCACCCAGACGCCGCCGGGCGGGGTGTCGTACGTGTACGAGGGCGCGTACGGGTCGGTGTACGGCTGCTGGTAGGTGCCGTACTGCTGGCCGGCGTCGGTGTACGCCTGCTGGCCGATGTACGGGTCGGAGTAGGCCGCGTACTGCTGCTGGCCCTCGGTGCCGTAGTCGTAGCCGGGCTGCTGCTCGTAGCCGCCCGCGTAGGCGTCGGCGTACGGCTGCTGCTGGTCGTAGGCGGTGCCGTAGACGGCGTACTGGCCGGTGTCCTCGGGCATCGGCTCGGGCTCGTACACGTCGGAGGCGGCGGCCCGGACCTCGTGCGGCTCCGGGAAGGCGTCCTCGGCGGAGGTGTGCTCCGCGGGGGCCTGGGCCGGCTCGTAGGAGAGGTCGCTGACCTCCAGCGTCGGGCCCTCCTTCGCGGCCCGCCCGCCGGACCTGCGGCGACGGCTCGCGCCGGGGCTGCCGCCGATCGCCCAGCCGGTGGAGAAGCCGCGCCGGAAGGAGAGGGTCACATAGGTCTGGCCGACGGCGAAGGCGACGGCGCCCACGACGATGACCAGCACGGAGGGCAGCAGCACGCCGACGACGACGCCGAGGAAGCCGCCGAAGGCGAGCAGCCGCCAGCGCAGCCGGGCCTTGTACTGGAGGAGCACCTCACCCAGCAGCCACAACGCCACGACACCGAACGCGATGTAGAGGACCGTCCACCCCATGCCCGCCCCTCTCCTACGGCCACCGCCGCGGGAAGGGGCGAGTACGGCCGGTCACGACTGCTGGTGCAGTCCGAGATTCTCGTAGATCTCGAGCGTCGCCTTGGAGTTGTTCAGCGTGATGAAGTGCAGTCCGGGGACACCCTCGGAGAGCAGCCGCGCGCAGAACTCCGTCGCGAACTCGATGCCAATGGAGCGTACAGCGGCCGGATCGTCCTTGACCGCGAGGATGCGGTCTTTCACGTCCTCGGGGAAGGCCGCGTTGCTCAGCTGGGGCAGTCGCTCCAGGCTCCGGACGCTCACCACGGGCATGACCTCGGGGATGATCGGGGTCTCGCAGCCCGCCTTCTCGGCGCTGTCGCGCAGCCGCAGGTAGTTCTCCGGGTCGAAGAACATCTGGGTGATGGCGTAGTCCGCCCCGGCACGGCACTTGTCCACGAAGTGCCGGATGTCCGTGTCCCAGTCGGTGGAGCGCGGGTGCATCTCGGGGAAGGCCGCGACGCCGACGCAGAAGTCGCCGGACTCCTTGATCAGCCGCACCAGGTCGGCGGCGTAGTGGACGCCCTCGGGGTGGGCGATCCACTCCCCCAGCGGGTCGCCCGGCGGGTCGCCGCGGACGGCGAGCATGTTCCGGATGCCGGCGTCGGCGTACTGGCCGAGGACGTTGCGGAGCTCGGCGATGGAGTGGTCGACGGCCGTGAGGTGGGCGACCGGGGTGAGGGTGGTGTCGGAGGCGATCTTCTGCGTGGCCTTGACGGTGCCGCCGCGCGTGGAGCCGCCGGCCCCGTAGGTCACCGAGACGAAGCTGGGCGCGACCGCCTCGATCCGCCGCATGGCGTTCCAGAGGCTCTGCTCGCTCTTCTCGGTCCGGGGCGCGAAGAACTCGAACGAGTACGAGGGGCCACCGTCGGCGAGGATGTCCCGCACCGTGCGGGCGCGGTCCGTGCGGGTGGAAGCGGTACCAAGGGCCATACGGGCAGGTTAGACGGGGTCCAGGGGGAGACAGAAGGCGCGTCCGCGTTATGGACAGCTTCTGGACAGGTTTCCGGCCAGCCCGGCGTGTCCGGCGAGGCCGGAGCCGCGGCCGGGCGGGCCGGGCGGGTCGGTCACGCGAGGCGGTCGCGGACCCGCTTGGCGAGCGAGGCGGTGGCGGCGGCCGGGTCGTCGGCCTCGGTGATGGCGCGGACCACGACGATCCGGCGGGCGCCCGCGTCCAGGACCTCGTCGAGGTTGCCCTCGTCGATGCCGCCGATGGCGAACCAGGGGCGGTCCTGCGCCAGGGCCGCCGTGTGGCGCACCAGGTCGAGCCCGGGCGCGTACCGGCCCGGCTTGGTGGGGGTGGGCCAGCAGGGGCCGGTGCAGAAGTAGTCCACGCCCGGCTCGACGGCGGCGGCGGCCGCCTCGGACTCGGCGTGGCAGGAGCGCCCGATCAGCACCTCGTCGCCGAGGATCGCGCGGGCGGCGGGCACGGGGAGGTCGCCCTGGCCGAGGTGGAGCACGTCGGAGCCGATGGCGTGGGCGACGTCGGCCCGGTCGTTGACCGCGAGCAGCGTGCCGTGGCGGCGGCAGGCGTCGGCGAGGACGGCCAGGTGCTCCAGCTCCTCACCGGCCTCCATGCCCTTGTCGCGCAGCTGCACGATGTCCACGCCGGAGGAGAGCACGGCGTCGAGGAAGTCGGGCAGGTCGCCCTGGCGCTTCCGGGCGTCGGTGCACAGGTAGAGCCGGGCGTCGGCGAGCTGTGCGCGAGGCGTGGACATGGTGGTTCCCCCGTCGGGTGGCGCGGGTGCCGGACCGGCCCGGTGGGGCCGGTCCGGCAGCCGCGGTGGTGTGTTCGGTGGTGCGCGGTGGTACTGGGTCAGACGGCGAGCGCCTGGGCGCGGCGCTTCACCTCCGTGCCGCGATTCTCACTCAGGGCCTGCGCGGGGGTGCCGGGCAGGCTCGGGTCCGGGGTGAAGAGCCACTCCAGCATCTCTCGGTCGCTGAAGCCGTCGTCCCGCAGGAGCGTCAGGGTGCCGACGAGGCCCTTGACGACCTTGTCGCCGTCGATGAAGGCGGCGGGCACCTGGAGCACGTTGCGCTCGCCGCGGCGGACGGCGATCAGCTGGCCCTCGTTGACCAGCTGGCGCACACGCGTCACCTCGACATCGAGCATTTCCGCGATGTCGGGGAGGAAGAGCCAGGCGGGGACGAGTGCATCGGTCTTTGCGTCGATCTCGGTCACGGGACAAGCGTGCCATCCCGGACTGACAGCCGGTAGTCGGGCCTACCTGACTGCCGCCTTCAGGGGGACGGAGGGGTCGGCCGCCTTGGCCGGGTCGAGGGGGGTGCGGCGTTCGATCAGCCGGCGCCCCTGGGCGAGGTCGCGGGGGCGGCTGACGGTCAGCAGGGCGACGGGCACCTCGTCCTGGAGCCAGAGCACGGTCCAGGACCCGTCGGCCGGGTCGCCGCGCCACAGGAGGGTGTCGGCGGCGGCGTGGTGGCCGGCGTACTGGACGAAGCGGCCGAACTGCTCGGACCAGAAGTAGGGCACCGGGTCGTACGGCGCGGGCTCCCCGGCGACCCGGCCCAGGATGTCGGCGGCGACCGTGCGCGGCCCCTGGAGGGCGTTGTCCCAGTGGTGGACGAGGAGCCGCTCGCCGTAGCGGGCGGAGGGGAAGGAGGCGCAGTCGCCGACCGCGTACACGTCGGGCAGGGAGCTGCGCAGCCGGTCGTCGGCGGTGACGGCGCCGCTCGGGTCGAGGGCGATGCCGGAGCCTTCGAGCCAGCCGGTGGCGGGGCGGGCGCCGATGCCGACGACGACGGCGTCGGCGGGCAGCTCGGCCCGTTCGCCGGAGCGGTCGGCGCCCTCGGCGAGGACCACCCGCCCCTTCTCGACGCCCGCCACGCGCGCGTTGAGCCGCAGTTCGGCGCCGTTCTCGGCGTACCAGGCGGTCATGGGGGCGGTGACCTCGGCGGGCAGGGCGCCGGCGAGGGGGCGGTCGGCGGCCTCGACGACGGTGACGGCGCAGCCGGCCGCGCGGGCGGCGGTGGCGAACTCGGCGCCGATCCAGCCGGCGCCGACGACCACGACGTCGTGGCGGCCCTCCAGGACGCCGCCCAGCCGGATGGCGTCGTCGAGGGTGCGCAGCAGGTGGACGCCGGGCACCCCCTCGGTGCCGGGCAGGGTGAGCGGGTGGGCGCCGGTCGCGAGGACCAGCGTGTCGTACGCGACGGGGCCGGCCTCGGTGTCGATCTCGTGGTCGGCGGGGCGCAGCCGGGTGACGTCGACGCCGAGGCGCAGGGTGATGCCGAGGGACTCGAAGTCGATGTCGAAGGCGGAGCCCTCGGCCGTGCCGAGGAGGACCGCCTTGGAGAGCGGGGGCCGGTCGTAGGGCTGGTGGGGTTCGGCGCCGATGAGGGTCACGGGTCCGGTGAAGCCCTGTTCGCGCAGGGCGACGGCGGTCTGGACGCCCGCCATTCCGGCGCCGACGATCACGACGTTCCGTTCGGTGGGCCGCTGGGTCTGCTTCTGCTCGCTCACCCGCCCACCTTACGCATCTGACGGACCGTCAGGAAGGGAGGGGCCTGCGGCGGGCCGCGCCCTGCGGCTAGTGTGGCGGCCGTAAAGCACTCGCGGGAGCCCGGACGCACCGGGCTGAGAGGGAGGCTGTCCGGCCTCCGACCGTACGAACCTGATCCGGGTCATGCCGGCGAAGGGAGGGGCTGGACGCCCATGTCGCGTACACGCGGTACCTCCGACGTCCTCGTCATCGGGGGCGGCATCATCGGCCTGGTCACGGCCTGGCGGGCCGCCCAGTGCGGCCTGCGCACCGCCGTGGCCGACCCCGAACCGGGCGGCGGCGCCGCCCGGGTGGCGGCGGGCATGCTGGCCGCCGTCACCGAACTGCACTTCGGCGAGGAGACCCTGCTCGGGCTCAACCTCGACTCCGCCCGCCGCTACCCCGCGTTCGTCGCCGAACTCGCCGAGGCCACCGGCCACGACGTCGGCTACCGCGCCTGCGGCACCCTCGCCGTCGCCCTCGACGCCGACGACCGGGCCCATCTGCGCGAGCTGCACGCCCTGCAGACCCGCTGCGGGCTCGCCTCGGAGTGGCTGAACGGGCGCGAGTGCCGCCGCCTGGAGCCGATGCTGGCCCCGGGCGTCCGGGGCGGGCTGCGGGTGGACGGCGACCACCAGGTCGATCCGCGGCGGCTCGCCGACGCGCTGCTCGTGGCCTGCGAGCGGGCCGGGGTGGTGTTCCACCGGACGCTCGTCGAGCGGCTCACGGTCGTCGGGGACCGGGCCCGCGGCGCCGTCCTCGCCGGCGGCGAGGAGCTGGCGGCGGACCAGGTGGTGCTGGCGGCCGGCAGCCTGAGCGGCCGGCTGGCCGGCGTGCCGGAGCGGGTGCTGCCGCCGGTCCGGCCGGTGAAGGGGCAGGTGCTGCGGCTGCGGGTGCCGCCCGCGTACGCGCCGTTCCTGTCCCGCACCGTCCGCGCGGTCGTCCGCGGCAGCCACGTCTACCTGGTGCCGCGCGAGAACGGCGAGCTGGTGGTCGGCGCGACCAGCGAGGAACTCGGCTGGGACACCACCGTCACCGCGGGCGGCGTGTACGAGCTGCTGCGCGACGCGCACGAGCTGGTGCCCGGCATCACCGAGCTGCCGCTCACCGAGACCCGCGCCGGACTGCGGCCCGCCTCCCCCGACAACGCGCCGCTGCTCGGCCCGAGCGCGCTGCCCGGCCTGCACCTGGCCACCGGCCACTACCGCAACGGGGTGCTGCTGACCCCCGTCACCGGCGACGTCATGGCCGAGGCCCTGACCACCGGGGCGCTGCCCGACGAGGCCCGCCCCTTCACCGCCCGCCGCTTCTCCCCCGCACACCTGGAGCACGCGTGAACGTGTCCGTGAACGGAGAGCCCCGCGAGCTCGCGGATCCCCTCTCCCTCGACGCCCTCGTCGCGACCCTCACCGTCGCCCCCGCCGGGGTGGCCGCCGCCGTCAACGAGGCGGTCGTGCCGCGCAGCCAGTGGGCCGCGACCCTGCTCGGCGACGGCGACCGGGTCGAGGTCCTCACCGCCGTCCAGGGGGGCTGAGCCGTGTCCGACGACGTCTTCGCGCTCGGCGACACCGAGTTCTCCTCCCGCCTGATCATGGGCACCGGCGGGGCGCCCAGCCTCGACGTGCTCGAACGCTCCCTGGTCACCAGCGGCACGGAGCTGACCACGGTCGCCATGCGGCGCCTGGACCCGACGGTGCGCGGCTCGGTGCTGTCCGTCCTGGACCGGCTCGGCATCCGGGTGCTGCCGAACACCGCGGGCTGCTACACCGCGGGCGAGGCCGTGCTCACCGCCCGGCTGGCCCGGGAGGCGCTCGGCACGAACTGGATCAAGGTGGAGGTCATCGCCGACGAGCGGACCCTGCTGCCCGACCCGATCGAGCTGCTCGACGCCGCCGAGACCCTGGTCGACGACGGCTTCGTCGTGCTGCCGTACACCAACGACGACCCGGTCCTCGCCCAGAAGCTGGAGGACGTGGGCTGCGCGGCGATCATGCCGCTGGGCTCGCCGATCGGCTCCGGGCTCGGCATCCGCAACCCGCACAACTTCGAGCTGATCGTGGAGCGGGCCGGGGTGCCGGTGATCCTGGACGCGGGCGCCGGGACGGCCTCCGACGCGGCCCTGGCGATGGAGCTGGGCTGCTCGGCGGTGATGCTGGCCTCCGCGGTGACCCGGGCCCAGGAGCCGGTCCTGATGGCCGAGGCGATGCGCCACGCGGTGGAGGCGGGCCGCCTCGCCCACCGCGCGGGCCGCATCCCCCGCCGCCGCTTCGCCGAGGCCTCCTCGCCGCACGAGGGCCGCGCCCGGCTGGACCCGGAGCGGCCGGCGTTCGGGGCCTGACCGGCGCGGACCGGGGGTCGCCCGCGTCACAACCGCGCTGCAGAGCGGCCGACGCGGGCGGCGGGCCCGTACGCGGCTCGTAGACTCGACGCCGTGGACACGACCCTTCAGGACCCCCTCGTCGGGCGGCTGCTCGACGGCCGCTACCGCGTCGACGCGCGCATCGCCGTCGGCGGGATGGCCACGGTCTACCGGGCCGTCGACACCCGTCTCGACCGGGTGCTCGCTCTCAAGGTGATGCACCCGGACCTCGCCACCGACGCCGCGTTCGTGGAGCGGTTCATGCGCGAGGCCAAGTCCGTCGCGCGCCTGGCGCACCCCAACGTCGTCGGGGTCTTCGACCAGGGCGCGGACGGCGCCTACGTGTACCTGGCGATGGAGTACGTCGCCGGGTGCACCCTCCGTGACGTGCTGCGCGAGCGCGGGGCGCTCTCGCCCCGGGCCGCCCTCGACATCCTGGAGCCGGTGCTGGCCGCGCTCGGCGCCGCCCACCGGGCCGGGTTCGTGCACCGGGACATGAAGCCGGAGAACGTCCTCATCGGGGACGACGGCCGGGTGAAGGTCGCCGACTTCGGTCTCGTACGGGCGGTGGGCTCGGCCACCGACACCACCGGCGCGGTCCTGGGCACCGTCTCCTACCTCGCCCCGGAGCAGATCGAGCACGGCACCGCGGACACCCGCGTCGACGTGTACGCCTGCGGGGTCGTCCTGTACGAGATGCTGACGGGCGCCAAGCCGCACTCCGGGGACACCCCCGCCCAGGTGCTCTACCAGCACCTGAACACCGACGTACCGGCGCCGTCCGCCGCCTTCCCGGGGCTCGCGCCGGAGCTGGACGACCTGGTGGCGGGCGCCACGGCCCGCAACCCTGACCTGCGGCCGTACGACGCGGTCGCGCTGCTCGCGCTGCTCCGCGAGGCCCGCGCCGGGCTCGACGACGGGCAGCTGGACGCCGTGCCGCCGCGGGCGCACGCGCCGGAGCGCTCCGGCGCCGAGGACCGCACCAGCGTCATCCCGCGCCTGCTCCCCCAGCCGGTGGAGCACACCAGCCTGCTGCCGACCCCGCCGCCCGCGCCCCCGGCGTCCCGGCGCCGGACGGCGCCCCGCGGGCCGTTCCTGATCGTCGCCGCCGTCCTGCTGGCCCTGGGCGTCGGGGCGGGGGTCTGGTACATCAACTCGGGCCAGTTCACCCGGGTCCCCGCCGTCCTCGGCCAGAGCGAGGCGCAGGCCACCCGGCGCCTCGCCGACGCCGGGCTCGACGTGGGCGCGACCCGGCGCGCGTTCAGCGACGTGTACGAGCGGGGCACGGTGATGGCCACCGACCCCGGCTCCGGCGAGCGCATCCGCGGCAACGGCACGGTGGTCCTGACCGTCTCCCGGGGCCCCGAGATCGTGAAGGTCCCGAACCTGAAGGGCGTCCCGCTGGCCGACGCCAGGAAGCGGCTGACCGACGAGGGACTCGCGCCCGGGGTGGTCACGTACGCCTTCAGCCAGGCCGTCGCGCAGGGCGCCGTCATCAGCTCCGACCCGGAGCCCGGCACCGAGCGCGCCCCGGACTCGGCCATCGCCCTGGTGGTCAGCAAGGGCACGCCGATCGAGGTCCCGGACGTCACCGGCGAGTCGGTCGCCGACGCCACCGCCACGCTCCAGGACGCCGGCCTCACGGTGACGGTGGCCCCGGAGCGGATCAACTCGCCCGAGGACGCCGGGACCGTCGCCGCGCAGTCCCTCGCCGAGAGCAGCCGGGCCGCCAAGGGCGACACGATCACCCTCACCGTCTCCAAGGGGCCGCGGATGGTCGAGGTGCCGGACGTCGTCGACATGAAGACCGACGAGGCCCGTGCCGAGCTGGAGTCGGCCGGCTTCGAGGTGAAGATCGCGAAGACCTTCCCCTTCCTCGGCGACACGGTCACCGGCCAGTCCGCCGAGGGCGGCTCCACCGCCGCCGAGGGCTCCACCATCACGCTCACGATCAAGGGACTGTAGAGACTCATGCGCAACCCCGTCGGCGGACACGTCCCCGTGGCCGGCGGCCTCGCCACCACCGGTCTGGGCTACGCGCGCGAGCTCGGCGCCGAGACCGTGCAGGTCTTCGTCGCCAACCCGCGCGGCTGGGCCACCCCGGTCGGCAACCCGGCCCAGGACGAGCTGTTCCGGGCCGGCTGCGAGGCCGAGGGCCTGTCGGCGTGGGTGCACGCCCCGTACCTGATCAACTTCGGCTCGCACACCGAGGCCACGGTGGAGAAGTCCGTGGAGTCGATGCGGCACTCGCTGCGGCGCGGCCGGGAGATCGGCGCCAAGGGCGTGGTGGTGCACACCGGCTCGGCGACCGGCGGACGTCCGCGCGCGGAGGCGCTCGCGCAGGTCCGCGAGCGGATGCTGCCGCTGCTGGACGAGCTGACCCACGAGGACGACCCGTTCCTGCTCCTGGAGTCGACCGCCGGGCAGGGCTTCTCGCTCTGCTCGCGGGCGGAGGACTTCGGACCGTACTTCGACGCGCTCGACCACCACCCGAAGCTGGGCATCTGCCTCGACACCTGCCACATCTTCGCCGCCGGGCACGACCTGACCGGCCCGTACGGCGCGGCGCAGACCCTCGACGCGCTGGTCGACGTGGTCGGCGAGGGCCGGCTGAAACTGATCCACGCCAACGACTCCCAGGACGTCGTGGGCGCGCGCAAGGACCGGCACGCGAACATCGGCGCGGGGCACATCGGCCAGGAGGCCTTCGGGCATCTGCTGAGCCACCCGGCCACCGACGGCGTGCCGCTGATCATCGAGACGCCGGGCGGCCCCGAAGGGCACCGGGCGGACGTGGAACTGCTGAAGAAGCTGCGGTGAGGAACGACTAGGCCGTTTCTTCCGGATCAGGCTGGATCAGGGAGCGGTGTCCGGTGCGTGCGCTCGCAAGGCGGAGGAGGGAGTCCATGCGGAGCATCGACGACCGACGACAACGCGGCGAGCGCGCGTGCCGGGCGCCGCGAGCCCGGCAAGATCCGGAAGAGACGGCCTAGAGCTCGGGGCCGTCGCCCGGCTCCTCCTGGTACGAGTAGCGCTGTTCCGTCCACGGGTCGCCGATGTTGTGGTAGCCGCGCTCTTCCCAGAAGCCCCGCCGGTCGGCGGCCATGTACTCCACGCCGCGCACCCACTTCGGGCCCTTCCAGGCGTACAGGTGGGGCACCACGAGCCGGAGCGGGAAGCCGTGCTCGGCGGTGAGCAGCTCGCCGTCCTTGTGGGTGGCGAAGATCGTGCTCTCCGCGGCGAAGTCGGCCAGCCGCATGTTGGCGCTGTAGCCGTACTCCGCCCAGACCATCACGTGCGTGACGCCCGGCGCGGGCGGGGCGAGCTCCAGGATCGTGCGGGCGGGGATCCCGCCCCATTCGGATCCGAGCATGCTGAACTTCGTCACACAGTGCAGATCGGCCACGACGGAGCCGAAGGGCAGCGCCGAGAACTCCTCGTGGTTCCAGCAGTGCTTGTCGCCGTCGGCGGTCGCCCCGAAGACCCGGAACTCCCAGCGCTCCGGCTTGAAGCGCGGCACGGGGCCGTAGTGGGTGACCGGCCAGCCGCGCTGGAGACGCTGCCCCGGCGGAAGATCCGTCGCTCCTGCTTCCCGGCGTACTCCGCCCTCCGGCTGACCCATGTCATCCATGGTGACAGACGGCGAGGGGTGGTCATGACCAGTGACCGCCCGACATCGTGCGACATTCAGGCGTTCGGGACAACTCACAGTAAGCCTGCACTTACTGGACGCCACCCATGCGCGCTGCGAGGATGCGGCCATCCTGCCCAGTGGCGGCGGTTACATAGGTGGAAGGATCCTGAAGCGATGCAGGGCGACCCCGAGGTCCTCGAGTTCCTCAACGAGCAGCTGACCGGCGAACTCACCGCGATCAACCAGTACTGGCTGCACTACCGCATCCAGGACAACAAGGGCTGGACCAAGCTGGCCAAGTACACCCGCGAAGAGTCCATCGACGAGATGAAGCACGCGGACAAGCTGACCGAGCGCATCCTGATGCTCGACGGCCTGCCCAACTACCAGCGTCTCTTCCATGTCCGGGTGGGCCAGACGGTCAAGGAGATGTTCGAGGCGGACCGTCAGGTCGAGGTCGAGGCGATCGACCGGCTGCGGCGCGGGATCGAGGTCATGCGGGCCAAGGGGGACGTCACCTCGGCCAACCTCTTCGAGGAGATCCTGGCCGACGAGGAGCACCACATCGACTACCTGGACACCCAGCTGGAGCTGATCGAGCAGCTCGGCGAGGCGCTCTACTGCTCGACGCTCATCGAGCAGCCGAGCTGAGCGGGGGCTAGGCGGCCTCGGACAGGTCGGCCGCCAGGGCCGGCATGCCCTGGTCCACCAGCTCGCGCCGCGGGCAGTTGCCGCGCCCGAGGAGGGCCTGGATGCGCTTCACGCACGAACCGCAGTCCGTGCCGGCCTTGCAGGCCGAGGCGATCTGGCGGGGCGTGCAGGCGCCGGCCTCCGCGTGGTCCTTGACCTGCTTCTCCGTGACACCGAAGCATGAGCAGACGTACACGCGGTTCACCTCCCGCCGGGATCGATAAGGCTAACCTAACCTTACCCGGCGGTCCCGGGCCGTAAAAGACCCGGATACGACGATGGGGCGCGGATCACATGGATCCGCGCCCCATCGTCGTAGGAAGCTCCTTACTGATCGCGGTACATCTCCGCGACCAGGAAGGCGAGGTCGAGCGACTGGCTGCGGTTGAGGCGCGGGTCGCAGGCCGTCTCGTAGCGCTGGTGCAGGTCGTCGACGAAGATCTCGTCGCCGCCGCCCACGCACTCGGTGACGTCGTCGCCGGTCAGCTCCACGTGGATGCCGCCGGGGTGGGTGCCGAGCTCCTTGTGGACCTCGAAGAAGCCCTTGACCTCGTCGAGCACGTCGTCGAAGCGACGGGTCTTGTGACCCGAGGCCGCCTCGAAGGTGTTGCCGTGCATCGGGTCGGTCACCCAGGCCACGGTCGCGCCCGAGGCGGTGACCTTCTCGACCAGCTCGGGCAGCTTGTCGCGGACCTTGTCGGCGCCCATGCGGACGATGAAGGTCAGCCGGCCCGGCTCGCGGTCGGGGTCGAGGCGGTCGATGTAGGTGAGCGCCTCCTCCGGGGTCGTCGTCGGGCCCAGCTTGATGCCGATCGGGTTGGCGATCCGCGCGGCGAACTCGACGTGCGCGTGGTCCAGCTGGCGGGTGCGCTCACCGATCCAGACCATGTGGCCGGAGGTGTCGTACAGCTTGCCGGTCCGCGAGTCCGTACGGGTCAGCGCGCCCTCGTAGTCGAGCAGCAGCGCCTCGTGCGAGGCGTAGAACTCCACGGCCTTGAACTCGGCCGGGTCGGTGCCACAGGCCTTCATGAAGTTCAGCGCGTTGTCGATCTCGCGGGCGAGCGCCTCGTAGCGCTGGCCCGACGGGGACGACTTCACGAAGTCCTGGTTCCAGGCGTGCACCTGGCGCAGGTCGGCGTAGCCACCGGTGGTGAAGGCGCGGACCAGGTTCAGCGTCGACGAAGAGGCGTGGTACATCCGCTTCAGGCGCTCGGGGTCCGGGATCCGGGCGGCCTCGGTGAAGTCGAAGCCGTTGACGGAGTCGCCGCGGTAGGTCGGCAGGGTCACGCCGTCGCGGGTCTCGGTGCCCTTGGAGCGCGGCTTGGAGTACTGCCCGGCGATGCGGCCGACCTTGACCACGGGCACGGAGGCCGCGTAGGTCAGGACGGCGCTCATCTGGAGCAGCGTCTTCAGCTTGGCGCGGATGTGGTCGGCGGACACGGCGTCGAAGGCCTCGGCGCAGTCACCGCCCTGGAGGAGGAACGCCTCGCCACGGGCGACGGCTCCCATCCGGGCGCGCAGCTGGTCGCACTCGCCCGCGAAGACGAGCGGGGGATAGCTCTGGAGCTCCGCGACGACGTCGCGCAGAGCCTCGGCATCGGGGTACTCGGGCTGCTGCGCCGCGGGCAGGTCTCGCCAGGTCGCCTTGGCGACGGCGTGGGTATCAGCGTTCACGGTCACGCCACCACAGTACGGTGCCGGAGGCCGCGTCCACGCCAGTGACCGATGGATGAGACGGGTGTGATCCGGGTCATGCGCTACGATCGGCGCCATGTTCACGCAGACGAACCAGAACTGGTGGTGGACCGCTCATCCGGCGGCCCACTGACTGCGCGTACACAGAAACCACGCGAAGGCCGCCCGAGGGCGGCCTTTCTCGTGTCCCGAGGCCGTTCCTCCCGCATCCGAGCCCCATCGGAAGGAACGAACCGCCATGGACCTCCCCCTGCTCCTCCCCCGTCTCCTCGACGACTCCTGCCCGCCCTTCGCCCTGCTGCGCCGGCGCACCCCGGGCCGGGACCACGACACCGTCGAGGTGCTGATCGGCCCGGTGCACGAGGCCGGGCGGCTCGCCGAGCTGCCGGTGGGCGAGCGGCCGACGCTGGCGCTGGTGCCGTTCCGGCAGATCCGCGAGCGCGGCTTCGAGGTGCGCGACGACGGCACCCCGCTCTCCGTCCTGGTCGCCGAGGAGGCGTACGAGCTGCCGCTCGCCGAGGTCCTGGACGGGCTCCCGGCCCATGACGTACGGGTCGAGGGCGGCGGGTTCGACGTCGGCGACGAGGAGTACGGGCGGATCGTGCGGCGGGTGATCGACGAGGAGATCGGCGCCGGCGAGGGCGCGAACTTCGTCATCCGGCGCACCTACACCGGCGAGATCCCCGGCTTCGGGCGGGCCGACGCGCTGGCCCTGTTCCGGCGGCTGCTCGCGGGCGAGCGGGGCGCGTACTGGACCTTCGTGGTGCACACCGGGGACCGGACGCTGGTCGGGGCGAGCCCCGAGGTACACGTGCGGATGTCCGGCGGGACGGTCGTGATGAACCCGATCAGCGGCACCTTCCGCTACCCGTCGGGGGCCGCGCCGACCGCCGAGCAGCTGCTGTCGTTCCTCTCCGACCGCAAGGAGACCGAGGAGCTCTCCATGGTGGTCGACGAGGAGCTGAAGATGATGTGCACCGTCGGCGACCGGGGCGGGGTGGTGATCGGACCCCGTCTGAAGGAGATGGCGCATCTCGCCCATACGGAGTACGAGCTGCGCGGCCGGTCCTCGCTCGACGTGCGCGAGGTGCTGCGCGAGACGATGTTCGCGGCGACCGTCACCGGCTCCCCGGTGCAGAACGCCTGCCGGGTGATCGAGCGGCACGAGGTCGGCGGCCGCGGCTACTACGCGGGGGCGCTGGCCCTGCTCGGCACCGACGGGAACGGCACGCAGACCCTGGACTCCCCCATCCTGATCCGGACCGCCGACATCTCGCCCGAAGGGCGGCTGCGGGTCCCGGTCGGCGCCACCCTGGTGCGGCACTCCGACCCGGCGGGCGAGGTCGCCGAGACCCACGCCAAGGCGGCGGGCGTGCTGACCGCGCTCGGGGTGCGCGAGGGGCGCCCCGCCGAGCCGGGCGCGGCGGGGCCGCGGCTGGCGGAGGACCCGCGGGTCCGGGCGGCGCTGGACGCGCGCCGGGCGGACCTGGCGCCGTTCTGGCTGAAGATGCAGGACCGGTCGGCGGAGCTGTCGGGGCACGCCCTGGTCGTCGACGCCGAGGACACCTTCACGGCGATGCTGGCGCACCTGCTGCGGTCCTCGGGCCTGGAGGTGTCGGTGCTGCGCTACGACGAGCCGGGGCTGCGCGAGCTGGCGCTGGCGCACGAGGGACCGGTGGTGCTCGGGCCCGGTCCCGGCGACCCCGCGGACGCGGCCGACCCGAAGATGCGGTTCCTGCGCGGGCTCACCGCGGATCTCCTGCGCGGGCACCGGCACGGGCTGCTCGGGGTCTGCCTGGGCCACGAGCTGATCGCGGCCGAACTGGGCCTGGAGCTGGTCCGCAAGCGGGTCCCGTTCCAGGGCGCGCAGGTGCGGATCGACCTGTTCGGGCAGGAGCGGACGGTCGGCTTCTACAACAGCTTCACGGCGCGGTGCGACGAGCGGGCGGCGACCGAGCTGGCGCTGCACCGGATCGAGGTGAGCCGGGACGCGGACACCGGCGAGGTGCACGCGCTGCGCGGGCCGGGCTTCGCGAGCGTGCAGTTCCACCCGGAGTCGGTCCTGACGACGGAGGGGGCCGCCGTGACCGCCTCGCTCCTCGCGGGCGTGCTCGTCTAGGGCGTCGGGGCGCCGGGCGCTACGGCGTCGTCGGCATCTTCGGTACCAGGACGTTCTCGTCGCGCCGCCCCGCGATGTAGTTGAGGACGTTCTGGACCGTGGTGTCGATGATCTGTCCGACCGCGTCGACCGTGTAGTAGGCCTGGTGGGAGGTGACCACCACGTTGGGGAAGGTCACCAGGCGGGCCAGGGTGTCGTCCTCGACGACCTCCAGGGACTTGTCGAGGAAGAACAGCCCGGCCTCCGCCTCGTACACGTCGAGTCCGACGCCCGTGAAGCGGCCCGCGCGCAGTTCGCGGACGAGGGCCTCGGTGTCGACGAGGCCGCCGCGGCTGGAGTTCACCAGGATGGCGTCGTCCTTCATCATGCCGAGCGCGGCGGCGTCGATGATGTGGTGGGTGGCCGGGAGCAGCGGCACGTGCAGGCTGATCAGGTCGGACTCGGCGAAGAGCCGTTCCTTCTCCACGTACTTCATGCCGAGTGCGAGGCAGGCGGGGTTCTCGGCGACGTCCCAGCCGAGCAGGTTCATGCCGAAGCCGTGGGCGATCCGGGTGAACGCCTCGCCGATCTTGCCGGTGCCGAGGACGCCGACCGTCCGCCCGCGCATGTCGCGGCCCATGAGTCCGTCGAGGCGGAAGTCGAAGTCCCGGGTGCGGTTGGAGGCGCGGACGATCCGCCGGTTGACGCCCATCGCAAGGGTCCAGGCGAACTCGGCGACGGAGTAGGGCGAGTAGTAGGAGACGCGGGCGACCGTGAGGCCCAGCCGTTCGGCCACGTCGAGTTCGATGTTGTTGAAGCCGGTGGAGCGCTGGGCGATCATCTGGGTCCCGCCGGCCGCGAGGGCCTGCAGGACCCGGTGGTTCAGCTGGGCGTTGACGCTGGTCGAGACGACCTCGTAGCCGACGGCGATGGGGGCGGTGTCCTCGGTGAGGAAGACGTCCAGGCAGCGCACCTCGTGGTGCCCCGCGAAGGCCCGCTCGATCAGCGGCTTCTCGTCCGCCTGCACACCGAATGCCAGGATCTCCACGGGGCCCCTCCGGGGATTGCGCCGCATATGTCTGATTACGGGAGCGAATATACGGGCTCTCCCGGCCTCCCGCCCTCAGCCGAAGAACACGCCCGCCTCCGCGTACAGCGCCGGGTCGACCGTCTTGAGCCGGGCGGTGGCGGCGGCCAGCGGCACCCGGACCACCTCCGTGCCGCGCAGCGCGACCATCGTGCCGTGCGCCCCGTCCCGTACGGCGTCCACGGCGTGCAGCCCGAACCGGGTGGCCAGCCAGCGGTCGAAGGCGCTCGGGCTGCCGCCGCGCTGCACGTGCCCGAGGACGGTGGTGCGGGCCTCCTTGCCGGTGCGCCGCTCGATCGCGGCCGCCAGCCACACCCCCACCGAGCCCTCCACCGGGGCGCCGTCACGGGGCCGCGCCCCCTCGGCAACGACGAGGATCGGGGCGTACGTGGCCTCGAAGCGGGAGGCGACCCAGGCGCAGACCTGGTCGAGGTCGAAGCGCTGCTCGGGGACGAGGATGACGTTGGCCCCGCCGGCCAGTCCGGCGTGCAGCGCGATCCAGCCGGTGTGCCGGCCCATCACCTCCACGACGAGGACCCGCCGGTGGGAGTCGGCCGTGGTGTGCAGCCGGTCGATGGCCTGGGTGGCGATGCCGACGGCGGTGTCGAAGCCGAAGGTCCAGTCGGTGGCCGACAGGTCGTTGTCGATGGTCTTCGGGACGCCGACGCACGGCACCCCGTGCTCCGCGTGCAGCCGGGCGGCGATCGCGAGGGTGCCGCGCCCGCCGATGGCGATCAGCGCGTCGGCCCGGCGCTTGGCCAGCTGCTCCCCGATCCGCCGCACCCCGTCGGGGACGCCGAAGGGGTCGGTCCGGGAGGAGCCGAGCACGGTGCCGCCGCGCGGCAGGATGCCGCGGACGGCCCGCACGTCCAGCGGGACCGTGTCGCCCTCGACGACCCCGCGCCAGCCGTCGCGGAAGCCGGTGAAGCTCCAGCCGTGCTCCTGGACGCCCTTGCGGACGACCGCTCGGATCACCGCGTTGAGCCCGGGGCAGTCGCCGCCGCCGGTCAGCACACCGACGTGCATGGGCACTCCTTCGCCGTACGTGGGGGGATGCGGCCCACGCTAGTGGTGGGCCGGGTCCCCCCGACACGGCGAACCGAGTGAATCAGGCGTCGTCGAGGCCACGCTCGATGGCGTACCGGACGAGCTCGACGCGGTTGTGCAGCTGCAGCTTGCCGAGGGTGTTCTGGACGTGGTTCTGCACCGTGCGGTGCGAGATGACCAGCCGCTCGGCGATCTGCTTGTAGCTGAGCCCCTTGGCGACCAGGCGCAGCACCTCGGTCTCCCGCTCGGTCAGCTGCGGCGCCTTCGGCTCGTCGCCGCCGGCCGCCGGGAGCGGCTCGGAGGCGAGCCGCCGGTACTCGCCGAGGACCAGGCCCGCCAGGCCCGGCGTGAACACCGGGTCGCCGACGGCGGTGCGGCGCACGGCGTCGATCAGCTCCTCGGTGCTGGCCGACTTCAGCAGGTAGCCGGTGGCGCCGGACTTCACCGCCTCCAGGACGTCGGCGTGCTCGCCGCTCGCGGAGAGCACCAGGACCCGCAGCCGGGGGTCGGCGCCGACGAGCTCCTTGCAGACCTGGACGCCCGGCTTGAGCGGCAGGTTCAGGTCGAGGACCAGGACGTCGGGGCAGGCCGCCGCCGCGCGCCGCACCGCCTGTTCGCCGTCGCCCGCGGTGGCCACCACGTCGAGGCCCGCCTCGGCCAGGTCGCGGGCGACCGCGTCCCGCCACATCGGGTGGTCGTCGACCACCATCACCTTGATCCGCTGTTGCTCGCTCACTTCGTTCCCGCCTTCCCCCGCCGCTCCCGCGGTGCCCGCGGGACTTTCAGTTCCACTTCGGTGCCCTGGCCCGGGACCGAGATCAGCTCGGCGTTGCCGCCGAGGTCCCGCAGTCTGCCCCGGATGGACAGGGCGACGCCCATCCGGCCCTCGCCCCAGGCCTGGGCGAGCCGGCCCTCGGGGATGCCGGGGCCGTCGTCCCGGACCGTCACGATCACCTCGTCGCCCCAGTCCTCGACCAGGATCCAGGCCCGGGCGTCCTCCCCCGCGTGCACCCGCACGTTGTCCAGGGCGGCGCCGACGGCGGCGGCCAGTTCGCGGGCGGCCGGGGCCGGCAGGAGGACCGGGGTGCCCGGGTCGGACAGGGTCACCCGTGCCCCGGCGCGGGGCAGGAGCAGGGTGCGCAGGTCGAGCTCGGCGGCGGGATCCTCGTCGTCGGGCTCCTCCACCACCCGGACGACCGCGCCCTCGGACTCGTCCTCGGAGACGTACGAGGTACGGATGAGCCCGCCCGCGACCAGGGTGCGCAGGGCGACCTCCTGCTCGCCGGCCATCCGGCCCAGCTCGGCGGCCTCGCCGCCGAGCGCGGTGCCGCGCCGCTGCACCATGGCGAGGACCTGGAGCACGCTGTCGTGGATGTCGCGGGCGAGCCGCTCCCGCTCGCGGGTCGCGGCCTCGATCTCCAGGGCGCGGGCGAGGGTGCGCTCGGAGGCGCGGGCCACCTCGACCACGTACCCGATGGCGATGGAGGCGACCCAGACGAGCAGCACGTTGTGCAGGGTGTCGCGGCTCGGGTGGCCGCGCTCGACGATGTTGGCGACGGCGACGAAGGAGGAGGCGAAGCCCGCCCAGCGCCAGCCGCCCTTGATCGCGTACGCGAGGACGGCGCCCGCCGTCCATATGGAGGGGAGGGTGGTGCCGTCCATCGTCCGGGCCTGCTCGTCGGCGAGCGGGGTGAGCAGGATGCCGACGAGGGCGAGGGCGAGGTCGGCGACCAGGAAGCGCCGGGTGCAGGCGACCGCGCTCGCCACCTTGGGGAGGGTGGCGAGGGTCCAGACGCACATGACGGCGAGGAAGCCGACCGCCACCCAGGGCCGTTCGTAGCGGCCGTGCCCGAAGGCGAAGAGCAGGACCGCGTAGACCATCGTCAGGACGCGGTACGCGGTGAGCGCGCGCCACAGCGGCTGCTCGACCGACATACGCACGACCCGTTCGCGCCTGGCCATCTTCCCCACCCCTGGGCACTCCCCTCGCAGAGGGTCAGGCGCCGGACTCTTCCCGTGCCGCGATCTCGGCCTTGACGGCCTCCTTGGCGGCCTTCTCGGCATCGGCGATCTGCCGCTTGGCGGCGGTCGCGTAGATGTCCACGTACTCCTGGCCGGACAGCTTCATGATCTCGTACATGACCTCGTCCGTGACCGAGCGCAGGATGAAGCGGTCGCCCTCCATGCCCTGGTAGCGGGTGAAGTCGAGCGGCTTGCCGATCCGGATGCCCGGGCGCATCAGCTTGGGGACGACCTTGCCGGGCGGCTGGATCTTCTCGGTGTCGATCATGGCGACGGGGATCACGGGGGCGCCGGTGGCGAGCGCCACGCGGGCGAGGCCGCCGGGCTTGCCGCGGTAGAGGCGCCCGTCGGGCGAGCGGGTGCCCTCGGGGTAGATGCCGAAGAGGCCGCCGCCCTCGATGACCTCGATGCCGGCCTTGATCGCCGCCTCGCCCGCGCCGCGGGCGCCGGAGCGGTCCACCGGGAGCTGGCCGACGCCCTTGAAGAAGGCGGCCGTCAGCTTGCCCTTGACGCCGGGGGTGGTGAAGTACTCGGCCTTGGCGATGAAGGTCACCTTGCGGTCGAGGACCGCGGGCAGGAAGAAGGAGTCCGAGAAGGACAGGTGGTTGCTCGCGAGGATCGCAGGCCCCTCGGCGGGGATGTTCTCCAGGCCCTCCACCCAGGGCCTGAAGGCGAGCTTCAGGGACCCGCCGATCGAGAACTTCATTGCGCCGTAGATCAACTCGCCATGCCTTCCGTGTGCCGTCACGACGACTTTATCCCGTACGGGCCCGCCCGGACCGCCGCGGGCGGCCCGGGCGCACCGGGCCGGCGTGCTCCTTCGTGCGAACGGCCCTGGTCGGTGTCGGTCCGGTCGCGTACGGTGAAAGCCTTCCCCTTTCCGTCGCCGCTTCGGGTGTCCGCGAGAGCCGGGCCCGAAGTCGAACCCGAACAGGAGACCCCGTGCCGGTCCTTCCTGGAGCCGAGCCGTACCGCCATGAGGGCGGAGAGGTCGGCGTACTCCTCTGTCACGGATTCACCGGTTCCCCGCAGTCGCTGCGCCCCTGGGCCGAGTATCTGGCCGCGCGCGGCCTCACGGTGTCGCTGCCGCTGCTGCCCGGGCACGGCACGCGCTGGCAGGACATGCAGCTCACCACCTGGGAGGACTGGTACGCGGAGGTCGACCAGGCGCTGCGCGAGCTGTCCGCCCGCTGTGAGCGGGTCTTCGTCATGGGCCTGTCGATGGGCGGGGCGCTGACCCTGCGGCTCGCGGCGCGGCACGGCGAGGCGGTCAGCGGCATCGTCCTGGTCAACCCGGGCAACAAGGTGCACGGCCTGGCCGCGAAGGCGCTGCCGGTGGTCCGGCACCTGGTGCCGTCGACCAAGGGCATCGCCAGCGACATCGCGAAGCCGGGCGCGGCCGAGGTCGGCTACGACCGGGTGCCGCTGCACGCGGCGCACTCGCTGCGGCGCTTCTTCCAGGTCGTGGACGCGGAGCTGCCGCAGGTGACGCAGCCGATGGTGCTGCTGCACAGCCCGCAGGACCACGTGGTGCCGCCGGTGGACTCGGCGCGCGTGCTGAGCCGGGTCTCGTCGACGGACGTGAAGGAGGTCCTGCTGGAACAGAGCTACCACGTGGCGACGTTGGACCACGACGCGGAGCGGATCTTCGATGAGAGCTGGGCGTTCGTGTCCCGGCTCGCTCCGGAACTCGTCGGCGAGAAGGGGAGCGCGAGCGGTGGCTGAGCAGCAGGACGGGGAGCGCGAGCCGCAGCCCATCGACGAGGAGGCGGCCTGGGCCGCGATCGTCGCTGGGTACGGCGAGGAGCCGGTGGACCCGCCGGGCACCAGGCCGTTCCGGCCGGTGGAGGACCTGGCGCTGCCGCCGATGCCCGAGGACGGCGGGGCGGCGGTGAAGCCGGACAAGTTCAGGAAGCCGGCCGCCGGGGAAGAGGGCGCCGAGGGTGCCGAAGGCACCGAAGAGCACGCGGACGACACGGACGGCGGGGGCGGTGGCTCCGAGGGGGCCGGGCGGCCCGCGCTCGGCTCGTCGATCGTCTTCGCGCCGGGCGTGAGCGTCGGCCCGCGCGACTACTCGGTGGCCGATCCGGACGAGGCGCCGGAGGGCGGCAAGGGCAAGGGCCGCAAGGGCGCTGACGACTCCGACGAGGGCCATTTCGTCCCGCCGGAGCCGCCGCCGCTGCCGGAGGCCGACACGACGACCAAGTTCGCCTGGCTCGCGGTGGTGGGCGGTCCGATCCTGCTGCTGCTCGCGGTGCTGCTCCAGTGGGACATGACCTGGTGGCTGACCACCCTGTGCGTGGGCGGCTTCCTGGGCGGCTTCGTGACGCTGGTGGCCCGGATGAAGCACGACGACGAGGACGAGGACGGCTTCGACGACCCGGGGCGCGGGGCGGTCGTGTAGCCCCTCAGGGGTACGCCGGGGCCGGCGGCTCCTCGGGGATCGCGGGAATCGCAGGGATCGCAGGGATACGGACCACCGCCAGTACCGGCAGGTGGGCTGAGCCTTCCTCACGCCCCCCCTCGCACCGCTCGGCGCCGGGGCGCCTCACGGGCTTCGGGAAGGCTGCGGCGGACTCCGTCCGCCGGGTCCGGCTCCCGCTCAGACCTGCGGGGCCGGCCGCTCCGCGCGGATCGCAGGGATACGGACCACCGCCAGCACCGGCAGGTGGTCCGTCGCCGTTCGTAGGTCGTGGGGGTCCAGGTCCGTGGGGACGCCGCAGGTGAGGACGTCGATGTCCGGGGTGGTGAGGATCGCGTCGATGCGGCGGCGGGGATCGGCCGGGGGGAAGGTGTGTTCGGCGCCCCAGGGGCTGGTGGCCCAGCCGTCGCGGAGTTCCTCGGTGAGGCGGCCGAAGGCGCGTCCGGCGGGGCCCTCGTTGAGGTCGCCGGCGACGATGGCGTGCGGGGTGCCGAGGGCGGCGACCCGGTCGAGGACCAGGCCGGCCTGGGCGTAGCGTTCGTCGGCCCGCAGGCTCAGGTGGCAGCTGACGAGTCCGACCCGGGCGCCGCCGAAGCGGACCACTGCGGTGGCGAGGCCGCGCCGGTGGAGGCCGGGGGTGAGCGGGAGGAGGACGTCCTCGGTGCGTTCGACGGTGGCCCGCAGGGAGCACATCAGGAGCGGTCCGGCGGCGGTGGCTCCACCGGAGAGGACGACGAGTCCGCTCTTCGCGGCGAGCCGGGCCGCGTGCTTGCGCCAGCGGAAGAAGCGCGGGGCCTCCTGGGCGAGGACCAGGTCGGGGGCGCAGGCCCGGATGACCCGGGCGAGGGCGTCCTCGTCGTCGCGCATCGAGCGGATGTTGTAGGACAGGACCCGGACGACGGCCGAACCGTCGGGTTCCGTACGGGACTTGGGCAGCTCGCTGATCGAGGTGTTCGCACCGGTCGCCATGGCCCCACGATAGGCGCGGTGCCCGCCGCGCCCCAGAGGGCACGACGGGCACGGACGCGCGGGGTGGCCCGCCGGGGCTCAGCCCTGGCGGGCCAGGTCGGCCGCGCCGACGAGGCCGGCCTTGTTGCCGAGCTGCGCGGCGAGCACCTGGGCGTGCGGACGCCACTGGCCGCCGATCAGCCAGCGCCGGAAGGACTTGCGGATCGGGTCCAGGACCAGCTCGCCCTCGTCGGAGACGCCGCCGCCGACGATGAACGCCGACGGGTCGAAGAGCGAGGCCAGGTCGGCGAGGCCCGCTCCGGCCCAACGGGCCAGTTCGCGGAAGGAGTCGATGGCGACCGGGTCGCCCGCGCGGGCGGCCTGGCTGATGTGCTTGCCCTCGATGCCCTCGGGCGTGCCGTCGCCGAGCCCGAGCAGCACCTCGGCGTTCTCGGGGGTGGCGGCGGCGCGCTGCTTCGCGTACCGCACGAGGGCGCGGCCGGAGGCGTACTGCTCCCAGCAGCCCTGGCTGCCGCAGCCGCACAGCAGGCCGTCGGGGACGACCCGGATGTGGCCGAACTCGGCGGCGACGCCGAAGCGCCCGCGGCGCAGCTTGTTGCCGATGATGATGCCGCCGCCGAGGCCGGTGCCGAGGGTGATGCAGATGACGTCCTCGTGGCCCTGCCCGGCGCCGAAGCGGTACTCGCCCCAGGCGGCGGCGTTGGCGTCGTTCTCCACCACCACGGGGAGGCCGACCCGCTGCTCGACCTTGTCCTTCAGCGGCTCGTGCCGCCAGTCGATGTTCGGCGCGAAGAGGACGGTGGCGCGCTTGTCGTCGACGTAGCCCGCGGCTCCGATGCCGACGGCCTCGATCTGGTGCCCCTTGCCGGCCTCGGAGACCGCGGCGCTGATCGCGTCGACGATGCCCTCGGGCGTCGGCGGGGTGGGCACGGTGTGGGTGTCGAGGATCTTGCCGTCCTCGTCGACCACGCCGGCCGCGATCTTCGTGCCGCCGATGTCGACGCCGATGGTGAGTCCCATTAGTCCCTCAGTTTTCGGTCGAGCCCCGCTAGGGCCAACCGTACCCGAGGGGGAGGGCGCTCCCGATCAGTCCAGATCGATGTGCTGCCCGGCGCCCGGGCCCTCGTCGCGGCCCTCGTCGCGCGGATCCCCCGGTTCCGTACCGCTGGTGTCGCCGCGGGTCCAGCGGGTCTCGTGGCCCTGGACGGCCGAGCGGTAGGCGGCGAGGAGTTCGTTGCCGGCGGCGGCGAGGTGGTCGAAGACCTCCGGGTTGCGCTCGATCACCGGCTCGACGAGGGCCTTCGCCTGGTGGACGACCTGCTGGACGGTCTCGGCGGCCTGGCCGCCGAGGAGGGAGCCGCCGAGGGTGCCGGAGAACTTCCCGGCGACGGCCTCGAACAGCTTGCGGAACTCCTCGGCCGGGGTGCCGGTCTCCTCGCCGCGCTCGGCGCGGCGGCGGGCCTTCTCGGCCTCCAGGTCCTCGGCGCAGGCCTTGGCCCAGGCGTCCCCATCGCTCATGGCGTACTCCTCAGGTTCTCCTACCGTCGACGGTACACGCCTCGCGGGGGCTCAGGGAGCAGCCTTCGGCCACAGTCCGGGGTCGGGGGTGAAGCGGATCCGGAGGTCGCCCTCGACGAGTCCGGCGCCGGTGACGGTGCAGCGGCGCAGGACGGCGGGGAGCGGGACGTTGCGGCGGAACGGTCCGGCGGTCAGGAGCAGTTCGTCGCCGCGGCGGACCAGCGAGAGGCCGTCCTTGACGGCGCCGGGCAGCGGGACGTGCCAGACCAGGATGCCGTCCGCCTCGCGCCGGTCCTCGACCCGCCAGCCGGGCGCGGCGGCGGGGGCGGGGTCCTCGACCGCCAGTAGGGCCAGGTCCTCGGGGCCCCGGGGCGCGCGGCCGAGGTGCGGCAGTTCCCGCACGGCCGGGTGCTCCTCGCGCAGGGCGGCGAGGTGCCGGTGCTGCTCGGCGACGAGGGCGGCGAACCACGGGTCGGCGGAGTCGGCGGGCAGCACCCGGTTGGCGACGACGGCGTCGAGGGCGAGGCCCTGGAGGGCGAGGCCGAGGCGGGCGGTGCGCAGGGCCTCGGAGGCGTCGGGTCCGGGCTCGACGACCAGCCGGACGCCGGTGCGCGGCGAGTCGACGACGTCCTGCACGGCGGCGAGCTCCGCCTCCCAGCGGGCGGTGGTCTCGTACAGCCACTGCGCGGGCAGGGGTACGCCGGCGAGCTGGGCGAGCATGGGGCGCAGCGCGCGGGCGGCCTGCCGCTCGGGGGGCAGCAGGCGGCGCAGGTAGCGGCGCAGCTGCTCGGGCAGGGCGAGCAGGGCGAGGGCCTCGCGCAGTGGGGGCAGGTCGACGACGACCAGGTCCGCGTCGGTGGCCGCCGCGTCCCGTACGGCCCTGAGCAGGGCGAACTGGGCGCTGCCGGGGAGCTCGGTGAGCTCGGCGTCCTCGAAGGGGGTGGTGCCGAGGAGGTCGAGGGCGGTGGTGGAGCGGGACTGGAGGGCGAGGAATTCCCGGCGGAAGTCGGCGGCGGGGTCGGGGGTGAGGAGGCGCAGGGTGTCCACGGCGGTCGCCCAGGCGGGGTCGGCGTCCGCCGACACCAGCTGGACGCGCCTGCCCGCCTTCGCCTCGGCGAGGGCCGTGCCCGTGGCTACCGCGGTGCGTCCGGCTCCGCCGGTTCCGGTGACGAGGATGATCCGCATGGGGCGACCGTACCGGGCGCCGTTCGCCGTGGGCGGGGCAGGTGCGGGGAGGGTGCCCGGGCGCGGGGAGGGGAGCGGAGGCGCCCGCGAGGCCGCCGTCCGGCCCCGGCGGGCGGCCGGCTACCTCGTGGACTCGACGCGCTGCTTCAGGCCCTGGAGGGCCCGGTCGATGATGACCTTCTCGGCCTTGCGCTTGATCATGCCGAGCATGGGGATCTTGACGTCGACGGTCAGCTGGTAGGTGACCTCGGTGCGGGCGCCGCCGGCGGCCGGGGCGAGGCGGTAGGAGCCGTCGAGGGCGCGGAGCATCTGGGACTTGACGAGGGTCCAGCTGACCTCGTCCTCGCCGGTCCAGGTGTAGGCGAGGGTGTGGTCGTCCTTGATCGCGCCGGCGTCGAGGAGGAGGCGGACCTTCTCCGCGCGGCCGGACCCGTCGGTCTCCAGGACCTCGGCCTCCTTCACCTCGCCCGTCCACTCGGGGTAGCGCGCGAAGTCGGCGATCACGCTCATGACCTCGGCCGGGGCCGCCTCGATGGTGATGCTCGAGCTGGTGTGTTCCGCCATCGCGGTGGCTCCTCGTATGGACGCGAGTCGTATCTGTCAGAAGGCTATCGCGCCGTCATCGGGCTTCCGTCACCACTCCAGCGTCCACGGCCGGCCGGTCGCCGCGAAGTGGCCGACGTTCACGCACTCGGTCGCGCCGATCCGCATCCGGCGGGCGAGCGGCTGGTGGACGTGGCCGAAGAGGGCGTAGCGGGGGCGGACCCGGTGGATGGCGTCGAGGAGGGCGCGGCTGCCGCGTTCGAAGCGGCGGGCGACGGTGTCGTAGGTGAGCTCGGGGACGTCCGGCGGGATGTGGGAGCAGAGCACGTCGACCTCGCCGAGGGCCTCGACCTTGGCCGCGTACTCCTCCTCGGAGATCTCGTAGGGGGTGCGCATGGGGCTGTGCAGGCCGCCGCCGACGAAGCCGAAGACGAGGCCGCCGAGCTCGATCCGGTCGCCGTCGAGGACGGTGGTGCCGGGGCGGGCGTACTCGGGCCAGAGGCCGGGGATGTCGACGTTGCCGTAGGTGGCGTACGTGGGGGTGGGGAAGGCGGCGAACATCTCGGCGTACTGGCGGCGGACGGCGGACTCGATGGCGGTGGCGCGGTCGATGCCGAGCTCGCCCCAGAGGCGGCGGCCCAGGTCGCGGGCCTCGTCGAAGCGGCGGGCGGTGCGCAGTTCGACGATGAGGTCGGCGTTCTCGACGCCGAAGAGGTCGGGGAAGATGCCGCGCGCGTGGTCGGCGTAGTCGAGGAAGAGCACCAGGTCCCCGAGGCATATGAGGGCGTCGGCGCCCTCTCCCGCCGTGGCGAGGGCCCCGGTGTTGCCGTGTACGTCGCTCACCACGTTGATCCTCATGGCGTCAGCGTAGGGGGCAGGGCCTCCCGGGTGGGCCCGCCCGGTCGGACCTGCGGTTACTTCCGAGTCGGGAAAGCGGTGGATTACTGTGCGCGGAGGAACGCCATACACGTGTGACGCATGGAACATCTGGCCAGGACCCCCTATCCGGAACCGCGTACTGATGGGTAACGTCCGGGCAGTCCGGTCGTGCTCACCCCCACTGAGCACCTGCCCGATCTTGGACCGCACCGACGCATCACACAGAGCCGTGGCGCCGGCGCCCGATGAGGAGCAGCAGTCTTGCGCGAGTTCAGCCTTCCGGCCCTGTACGAGGTCCCCACGGACGGCAACCTGACGGATCTCATCCGCCGCAACGCCGCACAGCACCCAGACGTCGCCGTGATGGGACGCAAGGTGCCCGGCGGCTGGGTCGACGTCACCGCCAAGCAGTTCCTCGCCGAGGTCCGCGGGGCCGCCAAGGGCCTGATCGCCGCCGGTGTCGAGCCCGGCGACCGGGTCGCGCTGCTCTCCCGCACCCGCTACGAGTGGGTGCTCCTCGACTTCGCGATCTGGAGCGCCGGCGCCGTGACGGTGCCGGTGTACGAGACCAGCTCGCCGGAGCAGATCCAGTGGATCCTCGGCGACTCCGGCGCCTCGCTCGCCCTCGTCGAGTCCGCCGCCCACGAGGCTTCGGTGGCGTCCGTCCGGGGTGCCCTGCCCGCCCTCAAGGGCGTCTGGCAGATCGACGCGGACGCCGTCCCGCGGCTGACGGAGAGCGGCGCGGAGGTCTCCGACGAGGAGCTCGACCGCCGGATGTCCTCCGCGCACGCGGACGACCCGGCCACGATCGTCTACACCTCGGGCACCACGGGCCGCCCCAAGGGCTGCGTGCTGACGCACCGCGCCTTCTTCGCCGAGTGCGGCAACATCGTGGAGCGGCTGAAGCCGCTGTTCCGTACCGGCGAGTGCTCGGTCCTGCTGTTCCTGCCGGCGGCGCACGTCTTCGGCCGGCTGGTCGAGGTCGCCTCCGTGATGGCGCCGATCAAGCTGGGCTGTCTGCCCGACATCAAGAACCTCACCGACGAGCTGGCCTCCTTCCGGCCGACGCTGATCCTCGGTGTGCCGCGGGTCTTCGAGAAGGTCTACAACTCGGCGCGGGCCAAGGCGCAGGCGGACGGCAAGGGCAAGATCTTCGACAAGGCCGCGCACACGGCCATCGCGTACAGCCGGGCGCTCAGCACCCCGCAGGGCCCGTCCTTCGGTCTGAAGCTGAAGCACAAGGTCTTCGACAAGCTGGTCTTCTCGAAGCTGCGCGCGGTGCTCGGCGGCCGGGGCGAGTACGCGATCTCGGGCGGCGCGCCGCTGGGCGAGCGGCTCGGGCACTTCTTCCGCGGCATCGGCTTCACGGTCCTGGAGGGCTACGGCCTGACGGAGTCCTGCGCGGCGACCACGTTCAACCCGTGGGACCGGCAGAAGATCGGCACGGTCGGGCAGCCGCTGCCGGGTTCGGTGGTGCGGATCGCCGACGACGGCGAGGTGCTGCTGCACGGCGAGCACATCTTCTCCGGCTACTGGAACAACGAGGCGGCGACGGCCGAGGCGCTGGCGGACGGCTGGTTCCACACCGGCGACATCGGCACCCTCGACGAGGACGGCTACCTCTCGATCACCGGCCGCAAGAAGGAGATCCTGGTGACGGCGGGCGGCAAGAACGTCGCCCCGGCGGTCATCGAGGACCGGATCCGCGCACACGCGCTGGTCGCCGAGTGCATGGTGGTCGGCGACGGACGCCCGTTCGTGGGCGCGCTCGTCACCATCGACGAGGAGTTCCTGGGCCGTTGGGCGGCCGAGCACGGCAAGCCGGCCGGCGCGACGGCGGCGACGCTGCGCGACGACCCGGAGCTGCTCGCCGAGGTGCAGCGCGCGGTGGACGACGGCAACGCGGCGGTCTCGAAGGCGGAGTCGGTGCGGAAGTTCCGTATCCTGTCCGCGCAGTTCACCGAGGAGGCGGGGCACATCACCCCGTCGCTGAAGCTGAAGCGAAACGTGGTGGCGAAGGACTTCGCCGACGAGATCGAGGCGATCTACCAGGGCTGACAGGCCCTCGGAGCGCCCCTGGCGGGCCCGCGACGCGGGCCGGTCGGGGGCGCTCGCGCGCGTCGGGACCGGAGCGGACTATTCCGCCACACCGATACGAAACGGAAGCAGGAAGTCATGCGGCTCAAGCGCACCGCCGCCGTCCTGGGCACGGCTCTCATCGCCCTCGTCACGCTCACCGGGTGCAGCAGCGCCTGGGGCGAGGACGCCGGGCTGCCCGCGGCCGACGACATGGCGGCGATGGAGAAACTCGTCGCCGCCCACACCATGTGCAGCGACCTGCGCACCAACGGCGGCGGCGCGATGCGCGAGCAGGCCGCCGACCCGGCCTGGGCGATATCCGCGCGCGGGGTGTGCGGCGACGACGACCGGGACACCGTCACGCTGCTGTCCGTCTCCGACATGGAGAAGTTCCAGCGGGCGAACAAGGCCGCCGCGGCCCAGGGCAAGGGCGTGCGGGTGCTGGTCGGACAGAACTTCGCCCTGTTCCCCGGCGACGAGAGGACCGCCAAGGCCCTGCTCGACTCCGAGGTCCTGCTCTTCACCTGCGAGAAGGGCTTCAAGGTGCCCGACGGCTACCGCAACGAGAAGCTGCTCGTCGACGGCTGCGCCCTGACCGACTACCTGCCCGGCTAGCCGGGCCCGGGGCGGCCGGTCCGGCCGCCCCCGCCCGGGACGGGCGCTACAGCAGTTCCCTCAGCCGCTCGGCCAGCAGGTCCCAGCGCCAGCGCTCCTCGACCCAGCGGCGGCCGCGCTCGCCCATCCGGGCGCGCAGCTCGGGGTCGAGGAGGAGGGTCGCGATGCGGTCGGCCGACTCCTCGGGGACGCCGCCGCGGACGACCCAGCCGGTCTCGCCGTCGAGGACGGCGTCCGGGGCGCCGCCCGAGTCGCCCGCGACGACCGGCAGGCCGGTGGCCGAGGCCTCCAGGTAGACGATGCCGAGGCCCTCGACGTCGAGGCCGCCGCGGCGGGTGCGGCAGGGCATCGCGAAGACGTCGCCCGCCCCGTAGTGCGCGGGCAGCTCCGCCCACGGCACGGCGCCGGTGAACCGCACGGAGCCGGCCACGCCGGTGCGGGCCGCCAGCTTGCGCAGCTCCTGCTCGTACGGGCCGCCGCCGACGATCAGCAGGACCGCGTCGGGGACCCGGCGCAGGATCTCGGGCATGGCCAGGATCAGGGTGTCCTGGCCCTTGCGCGGGACCAGCCGGGAGACGCAGACGACCACCGGGCGGTCGCTGAGCCCGAGCCGCTCGCGCACCTCGGCGCCGCCCGAGTCGGGGTGGAAGGTCTTCTCGTCCACGCCCGGCGGGAGCTGCGTCATGCGCCCGGCGGCGGCCGGGGTGAGCGCGGCGGCGATCCGGGAGCGGGTGTACTCGCCGAGGTAGGTGATCGTGTCGGTGCCCTCGCCGATCCGCCGCAGCAGCTGCCGGGAGGCCGGCAGCTGGGCCCAGCCCGCCTCGTGGCCGTGGGTGGTGGCCACCAGCCGGCGGGCGCCCGCGCGGCGCAGGGCGGGGGCCATCAGGCCGAGCGGGGCCGCGGCGCCGAACCAGACGGACTCGCAGCCGTGCTCGCGCAGCAGCGCGGTGGCCCGGGCGGTGACCCGCGGCGTCGGCAGCAGCATGGTGGTGCGGTCACGGACGACCGTGAAAGGCTGTTCCGCGTCGAACGCGGCGGTCGCCTCGATCCCCTCGTGGCCGCGCTTCCACGTGGAGGCGTAGACGACGATCCGCTCGGGATCCAGGCGCAGCGCCATGTTGTGCAGGAAGGCCTGGATTCCACCGGGTCGCGGCGGGAAGTCGTTCGTTACGATCAGGGTCTTGTGCATCGTGGCCGACAGTACCGCGACCGCGCCCCGAGCCCGGCACCACCACCCTCCGCCCCGGCGGACGACAGGACAGGAACAGGACAGGTATGACGGGCGCAGTGGGCACGGCGGCACGTGACGGCCTCGGACGGGGCGCGCTGGCGCGCGAGATCGCCCGCGACGGTCTGCGGCTGCCCATCGGTGTCTGGGCCGTCACCCGGGTCCTGCTGCTGCTCTGCGTCTTCAAGGTCGTGGTGATCCCGGGCCCGGACGTGACGAGCGACGTCGAGCAGATCTACCAGGGCTGGTACGACATCCTGCGGACCGGCACGTTCCCGCTGGACGACGTCACCTGGCAGTACCCGCCGGCCGCCGCGCTGGCGATCCTCTCCCCCGCCCTGCTGCCCTTCCTCGGCTACTCGGCGGCCTTCTTCGTGCTCAGCCTGGCGTGCGACGCCCTCGTCTTCGGGCTGCTCCTGTACGCGGGGCGGCGGCCGGGCCGCTCGCCGCGCGGGGCGTGGCTGTGGATCGCCGGCGTCGCGCTGCTCGGGCCGACCGCGTACGCGCGCTACGACCTGATGGTGACGGCGGTCGCGGTGGCGGGCCTCCTGGCGGCCGTGCGCAGGCCGGCGGTGCTCGGCGCGCTGGCCGGGTTCGGGGCGATGCTGAAGGTGTGGCCGGTGCTGCTGCTGGCGGGCACCGCGCGCGGCCGGGCCACCCTGCGGTCCTGGCCCACGGCGGTCGGCACGGCGGCCGGGGTGCTGCTGCTGTGCGTGCTCGCGGCGCCCGGGGCGCTCGCCTTCCTCGGCTTCCAGCGGGACCGGGGCACCGAGGTCGAGTCGCTGGGCGCGCTCGTCTTCCACGTGGCGAAGAACTTCGGCTGGGAGGGCGAGGCGCGGATGAACTACGGCTCGATCGAGTTCCTGGGCCCGGGGGTCTCCGCGGTGTCCACGGCGGCGATGGTGCTGACCTTCGCCGCCTTCGGCTGGCTCCTGGTGTGGCGGCTGCGGACCCGCCGCTTCACCACCACCACGACGGCGGACGCGGCCTTCGTCGCGGTGCTGCTGTTCGTGACGACGAGCCGGGTGATCAGCCCCCAGTACATGATCTGGCTGGTGGGCCTGGCGGCGGTGTGCCTGGTCTACCGGGCGAGCCGGATGCGGCGGCCCGCGCATCTGGTGCTGTGGGCGACGGCGGTGACGCAGTTCGAGTTCCCGGTCTGGTTCTCGCACGTCTCGCACAGCGACCCGCTGGGCATCGCGCTGCTCCTGGTCCGCAACGGGCTGCTCGTCGCGGCCTGCCTGTCGGCCTGCCGGATCCTGTGGCGCCAGACGGTGACGGAGCCGCGCCTCACCCCCGTCACGGTGCCGGCCCCGGCGCACGCGGAGCGCGAGAAGACCCCGGTCCCGGCCTCCTCCTGACGGCCCGGCGCGAACGCCGCGTCCCCGGCCATGATCCGCCGGACAGGCCCTAGGCGAGCCGCTCCCCCACGTACGCGCGCCAGCGCGCGGTGAACTCCTGCGGGGTGGTGCCGAGGACGTCCTCCAGCGCCTTCTCCAGGGCGCCCTCGCGCTGCGGGTGGGCGCCGACCGCCCGGTAGAACGCGGCCAGCTTCTCCTCGCCCCAGCGCTCGGCGATCAGCTCGCAGGCCAGCCAGCCGCCCTCGTAGGCGCGGGCCATGGCGTCCTGGTCGCCGCCGAAGGCGAAGTCCGCGTCGTCGGGCAGGGCGGCGGGCGGGCGGCCCTCCTGGACCGCGCGGCGCAGTTCGGGGGCGGCCTGGGCGGCGGTGCGGCCGGTGCCGAGGTAGGCGATCCAGTCGGCGAAGCCCTCGGAGAGCCAGACCGGGGTGGCCTTGGTGGTCTGGGCGCGGGTCGCGACATGGCTGGTCTCGTGGGTGAGGACCAGCTGCCGGCCGAACGCGCCGAGCGTCGCGTACGCGTCGGGGTTGACGATGACCCGGTCGGCGGGGGCCGCCGGGCCGCCGCCGGTCTCCCCGGTCGTGACGGCCGCGATGCCCCGGTACGAGGCGGCCGGCGCGCCGAGCAGCCCGCCCATCGCCTCGACCGAGGCGGGCACCAGGACCACGATCCGGCCGGCCCAGTCCCCGTGCCAGGCGTCCGTGACGGCGGGCACCGCCCGGTCGGCCGCGGCGGCGATCTCGCGCAGCCGCCCGGGGCTCTGGCCCACGCCGAGGACGAGGCTGCGCCGGCCGGTCACGGTCGTCACCTCGCCCTGCTGCCACAGCTGCTGGGGGGCGCCCTCGGCGGGGCGGTCGCCGGTGACGTACCAGCGTCCGTCGCGTTCGGCGAGCTCCAGGACCCGCTCGGTGGTGGCGGGCCCGGAGTCGTAGCCCTTGATCCGGTAGCCGAGCTCGGTCCTGGCGGTGGCCCGGCCGCCGCCGGTCCGTTCGACCTCGGTGACCCGGTACGTCCAGCCGCCCAGCGGGACCGCCGCGAGCCGGTCGAACTCGGTGCGGGCGGCGGGTGCGAGGGCCGGGTCGAGGGCCGTGAGGTAGGCGGCCTCGTCGCGGTCGAGCAGCGCCCGCGCGTGCCGGTCGAGCAGGCGCTGGATCTGCCCGGGCGCGGGGTCGGCGGGGCCGGGGGGCGTACAGCCGGTCAGCACCAGCAGGGCCGCCGCCAGGCACACGGCCGCGCCGCGCGCCCTTCCGCTCCCCTGACCTGCCACGCCCCCGATCGTACGGGGCGGGGGCGGGGGCGGACCCCGGCCGTCCGCTCAGACCCGCGTGACGGTGGCGTGGGACATCATGTTCACCGGGTCGTAGCGGACCCGGGCGCCGGGGTAGGGCGCGTGGATGACCTGCCCGTTGCCGGCGTAGATCGCCACATGGCTGGCGTCGCTGCGGTACGTGACGAGGTCGCCGGGCTGGGCCTGCGAGAGCGGCACCCGGCGGCCCGCGTACCGCTGCGCGGAGGAGGTGCGGGGCAGGGCGATCCCGGCCTGCCGGTACGACCAGACCATCAGGCCCGAGCAGTCGAAGGCGGAGGGCCCGGTGGCGCCCCACACGTACGGCCTGCCGATGGCGCCGCGGGCGGCGATCACCGCGGCGGCGGCCCGGGAGGGGCCGAGGTCGGCGAGCGGCGGGAGCGGGTCGTCGAGGGAGTCGCGGCCCGAGCGGGAGGCCCGGTCGTAGCCGGCCCGCTCGTCGTCGGAGAGCGAGGCCAGCACCCGGCGGGCCTCGGCCAGCTTCCGCTCGACGGTGCGTTTGTGCCGGGCCACCTCGGTCCTGCTGCGCTCCAGTTCGGCGAGGGCGCGGCCCGCCTCCGTCCGCTCCTGGGCCAGTTTGCGCAGCTCGCGGCGGAGTTCGGCGAGGGCGGCGCCCTGGCGGGCGGTGGCCCGGTCGAGCACGGAGGCCCGGTCGAGGTAGGTCTCCGGGTCGGAGGAGAGCAGCAGGGCGAGGGCCGGGTCGATGCCGCCGGAGCGGTACTGGGCGCCGGCCACCGCACCGAGCGCGCCGCGCATGCGGTTGACGCGTTCCTGGCCGCGGGCCAGGCCGTCCTGCGCGAGCGAGACGGTCCTGCGCAGCGCGTCGGCCTTCTCGTCGGCCTGGTTGTAGCCCTCGGTGGCCTTCTCGGCCTCCTCGAAGAGGCGGTCGACGGTGGCGCGGGTGGCCTCGGGGCGCGGGGCGCCCGGGTCGGCGTGCGCGGGGACGGCACCGAGGGCCGTGGCCGCGGTGGCCGCGGCTGCGGTGAGGACGGTGACCCGGGAGGGTCGTCGGTGGGACGCCACGGAACGCGCTCCGTTCGGCTGGACGGTCTGGCGCGGCAGACAGTAGCCGGTGATCACCCCAGGTCCAACGAGGCCGCCGGGCACACAAAGTGACGCCCCGCCCGTGACCACAGGTCACGGGCGGGGCGTCACGTCAGTCCCGGATCCGGCGAACCACCCGTTCGGAGGGCAGCTGCCGTCGCGTCAGATGCGGACGCCGAACTGGAAGGTGCCCATGTAGTCCATCGACTCGTAGCGGACGTAGGCGCCCGGCTTCGGAGCGTGCAGGATGGTGTTGTTGCCCGCGTACAGGCCCACGTGCGACAGGTTGTTGAAGAAGACCAGGTCGCCGGGCTTGAGCTGGCTGCGGCCGATCTTCACGCCGTCGTTCTGCTGCGTGTAGGTGGTGCGGGTGAGCGAGACGTTGGCCTGGCGGTAGGCCCACTGCGTCAGACCCGAGCAGTCGTAGGAGCCGGGGCCCGTGCCGCCGCGGAAGTACGGCTTGCCGATCTGGGTGGCGGCGGCGTTGAGGGCGGCGGCGCCGCGCTGCGAGGCGGGCACCTCGTTGCCGAGCTCGACGCGGTCGCCGGCGGCGCGGCTGGCGCGCTGCTCGTCCTGCTCCATCTTGGAGCGCTCGGCGGCGGTCAGCGTGTTGAGCAGCTTGCGGGCCTCGGCCAGCTTGGCGGTGGCCTTGTTCTTCTTCTCGTTGAGCGTCTTGCGGACGTCCTCGAGGTCGGCCAGCTTGGTCGCGGCCTCGGTGCGCTCCTGGGCGAGGGTGCGCTGCTTCGCCTGGATCGACTGGAGCACGTCGGCCTGCTTGGCGCCGAGCTGCTCGATCGCGGACGCCTTGTCGAGGTAGGTGTCCGGGTCGGCGGAGAGGAAGAGCTGGAGCGCCGGGTCGATGCCGCCGGAGCGGTACTGGGCGCTGGCGACCGAACCGATCTGGCCGCGCAGGGTGTTGAGGTCCTGCTGGCCGCGGGCGACCTTGTCCTGGAGGGCGTCGATCTCCTTGTGGAGCTTGCCGCGGCGCTCCTCGGCGAGGTTGGCCTGCTCCGTGGCCTCTTCGGCCTCGTGGTAGAGCTTGTCGACCTTGGACTTGACCTCGTCGATCTTCGGCTTGGCGGGCGCCGCGGAGGCGCCGCTCTGGGCGGAGATCGCGACGGCGAGGCCGGCGGTCGCGGTGAGCACGGTCACGCGGGTGCGGCTCGGCTGCTTGGGACGACGGTGGGACGCCACGAAGGCGAGCTCCTTCTTCCTTCAGCCGCCGACCGGGTGAGCGGCAGGCGGGCCCCCCGCTGCCACCCCGGATGGATGATCAACCGCGCGAAGGTTCGAGCCCCGACCCTAGTGACCATCTTGTGATCAGTTCAAATCCCGATAGGCAAAATCTCGCTCGGGTGACGAACTATTCACACACATCACACGGGCAGTAATGGTCACTTGACCCTGTGCGGATCAGAAAAAGGACATCAGGCGCAGACGTTACGAGCCGTCACGAGAGGCGTGAAAGCCGCTTCAGCAGCAAGGCGGACGCAACCGGGCGCGCACCGGACTTGGCGACCCCGTCGGCCACCTCGCGGTCGGTGGAGACCACCACGACCGGACGGCCCGGCGGCTCGGCCCGCACCAGCTGCCGGATCAACTCGTCCGCCGTGACACCGGGCTTGGAGAACAGCACCCGCACCCCGCGCGGCGGCGCGAGCAGCACCGGGGCGGCGAGCTCGGCCCCGTCGAAGACACAGGTGATCTCGGCGCCCGAGCGGGCCGCGAGGGCGGACAGACCGCCGAGCAGCCGCAGCCGCTGCTTCTCCAGCGGCATCGTCGGATAGCCGGTCTTGGTGACGTTGTAGCCGTCCACCACCAGGTGCGCCTGGGGCAGTTCGAGCAGCTGGTCCAGGAGCGCCGGGTCGGTCTCGGACAGCGCGCGGGCCGCGATGTCCTTCGGCGACATCCGGCCCGGCTCCACCGCGTCCACGGTGTCCGCGGGGTGCATCGAGACCGGCGGCAGGGCCAGTTCGCGGCGCAGCCCCTGGGCGGCGTCGAGCACGGTGTCCAGGAGCAGCCGCAGCCGCATGTCCTCCACCGAGCGGCCCTCGCGGGCGGCGCGGCGGCTGGCCTCCAGGGCCGCCTCCACCTCGCCGAGCCGGGCCTTGAGCCGCCGGCTCTCGCTCTCGGCGGCGGAGAGCTGGGCGGCGGACTCGGTCCGGGCGGCGTCGGTCTCCGCCTGGACCCGCCGCAGCGCCGCCTCGCCGCGCTTCACGTCGCTCTGGGCGCTGCGCAGCTTGCGGTGAAGCGATTCCGCTTCCTTGCGGGCCGCCTCCAGGTCGTGGCGCAGCTGCTCGGTCTCGGTCCGGGTGCGCTCGCGGGCGTGCGCGACCTCCTCGCGCAGCCGCTCCAGCTCGCGCCGGCCGGCCTCGTCGGCGCGCTCGGCGTCGGCGCGCTCGGCCTCCTCGCCGGCGGCGGCGACCAGCTTGCCCCAGCCGGCCGGGCGCAGCACGTAGGCCGCGGCGGCCACGTCGACGGGGTCGGCGGCGGCGGGCGGGGAGCCGGACTCGACGGCGCCGGCCAGTTCGGGCTCGGCCTCCTTGAAGCGCTCGCCGATCCGCTGCCGGAACAGCGGGTCGCTCTCCAGGGCGGCCGCCATCGCGTTCCCGGCGAACTTGGCCCGCCGGGAGGCGGTGAAGCGGGCGTACTGGCGCAGCGGTCCGGGGAGCTCGGCGACGGTCAGCCCGCCGAAGGCGTCCGCGACCAGCGCGACCACCTTGCGCCGTACGGGCTCGGGCAGCGGCCGGTCGAGCGCCTCGGCGGCGTCGTCCGCCGAGCCCGTCGGCTCTTCACCGTGTGCGGGCTGCGCCACGATCCGTCACCCCACTTCCCTGTCGTCGTCGCCCTCACGGGCCGCTTCTCAGGAAGCGGAACCCGGCCTGTCCACCAGCTCGATCTGGTCCACCGCGTTGCACCAGCGGCAGCGGACCGACTCGATGGTCTCACTGACCACCTCGCGTTCCTCGACCTTCGGCTCTCCGGCGAGGTCCAGATGGACGTACTCGACGACCTTGGAGGACCGCGTGACGTCGAAGCGGGTCAGGTTGCCGCAGAGCGTGCAACGCCAGCGGGTCTCCGGGGTCGGCAGGGGAACCGTCGTCATCGTGCCGCCTCTTTCTGGGCTTTCCCTGGAATTCCGGGGTTGTACGGGACCGCGGTGCGCCGTCGGACTGCGGAAGTCTGCCCGTAACCCTACGGCCTCGCGGGTACCCCGTGTCACGGCGAGGCACTCTGTCCAGGTGGACCCCGGTACGCCATGATCTGTCCATGATCGACTGGCGGCGCACGGTCCTCGGCACGTGGCACGGAACCCGCAACGGGCCCACCGTGACCTACGGCCTCATCGCGCTGTGCGTCCTGCTCTTCGCCCTGAGCCCGGTGTCGGGGCTCAACCCGGGGTACGGCACCGGCGACCGGCTGCTGGCGGCGCAGGGCACCTACTTCGAGCGCTGGGGCGTGATCCCGGCCGAGCTGACGAGCGGCCGGCCGCACGCCCTGCTCACCCCGCTGACCGCGCTCTTCGTGCACGGCAGCTGGCTGCACCTGCTCGGGAACATGCTGTTCCTGTACGTCTTCGGCGCGATGGCCGAGGAGCGGATGGGCCCGGCCGGGTTCGCCCTCTTCTACCTGGGCTGCGGGTATCTGGCCCTGCTCGGCTACGCGGCCGCGCACGCGGACAGCACGCAGACCCTGGTGGGGGCGTCGGGGGCGATCTCGGGGGTGCTCGGGGCCTTCCTCTATCTCTTCCCGCGCTCCCGGGTGACCAGCCTCTTCCCCTTCCTCTTCTTCCTGCCGCTGCGTTTCCCGGCCTGGATCGTGCTGATCTTCTGGTTCGTGCTCCAGTGGCTGGCGGCCCGCTCGGCCGGGGCGGGACCGGGGGTGGCGTACCTGGCGCACGTGGTGGGGTTCGCGATCGGCTTCGTCTACGCGTGGGGCCGGTACAGAGGTGGCGTTAAGGTGAAGCCACCAGCCGCGGCCACCGAGGGAGAAAGCCAGCCGTGATCACCGCGATCGTGCTCATCAAGACCAGCGTGGACCGCATCCCCGAGATCGCGGAGTCCATCGCCGCGATCGACTCGGTCAGCGAGGTCTTCTCGGTGACCGGGACGTACGACCTGATCGCCATGGTCCGGGTGCCGCGCCACGACGACCTCGCCGACGTCATCCCCGGGAAGATCAGCAAGATCCCCGGCGTCGAGGGCACCGACACCCATGTCGCCTTCCGGGCCTACTCCCAGAACGACCTGGACGCGGCCTTCGCCATCGGCCTGGAGGGCTGAGCCCGCGGGCACGCCCCGCGCACCACGCACGACGAAGCCGGCCTCTCCCCGCGGGAGGCCGGCTTCACTCGTACGGGTGAGGGATCAGCCGCGGTCGGGCACGCAGCGGCCGTCCTCGGTGCGGTACTTCCACTGGGCGCCCTCGCGCACCAGCTGCTTCACCGCGCCCACGAAGCGCTCCACGTGCTCGTCGGGCGTCCCCGCGCCGAAGCTGACGCGGATGGCGTTGAGGGAGCGCTCGCCGGGGGCCGCCTCCGGGGCGCCGCACTCGCCCGGGTCCTGCGGGTCGCTGCCGAGCAGGGTGCGCACCAGCGGGTGGGCGCAGAACAGGCCGTCGCGGACCCCGATGCCGTACTCGGCGGAGAGCGCGGCGGCGAAGTGGGAGCTGTTCCAGCCGTCCACGACGAAGGAGATGACGCCGACCCGGGGGGCGTCGTCGCCGAAGAGCGAGAGCACCCGCACCTCGGGCACCTCGGCCAGGCCCTCGCGGACCGTGGCGATCAGGTGCCGCTCACGGGCGACGAGCTGGTCGAAGCCGGCCTCGGTGAGCGCCTTGCAGGCGGAGGCGATGGAGTAGACGCCGATGACGTTGGGCGAGCCGGCCTCGTGCCGGGCGGCGGTGGTGTGCCACTCCACGTCGACGCCGCCGTCGGCGCGCCGGGCCACCTTGCGGGAGGCGCCGCCGCCGGCGAGGTAGGGCTCGGAGTCCTGGAGCCAGTCGGCGCGTCCGGCGAGGACGCCGGAGCCGAACGGGGCGTACAGCTTGTGCCCGGAGAAGGCGATCCAGTCGACGTCCAACTCCTGGACGGAGACGGGGTGGTGGGGCGCGAGCTGGGCGGCGTCGAGGACGATCCGGGCACCGTGGGCGTGCGCGGCGGCGGCCAGTTCCCGGACCGGCCACAGCTCGCCGGTGACGTTGGAGGCGCCGGTCACGCAGACCAGGGCGGGGCCGTAGGGGTCGCGGTCGGCGAGCGCCCGCTCCAGGGTCTCGACGGCCTGGCGCGGGGTGCGCGGCGCGTTGAGGTAGGTGACCCGGGCGTCGCGCCAGGGCAGCAGCGAGGCGTGGTGCTCGGTCTCGAAGACGAAGACCTGGCAGTCGGCGGGGATCACCTGGGCGAGCAGGTTGAGCGAGTCGGTGGTGGAGCGGGTGAAGACCACCTGGTCGCCGGGGCGGCAGTCGAGGAACTCGGCGACGGTGGCGCGGCTGTTCTCGAACAGGTCGGTGGAGAGCTGGGAGAGGTAGCCGGCGCCGCGGTGGACGCTGCCGTAGTACGGGGCGTACGCGGCGACGTCGTCCCACACGCGCTGCAGGGCCGGGGCGCTGGCGGCGTAGTCGAGCGCCGCGTAGCTGACCTCGCCGCCGGTGACGAGCGGGACGGTGACGTCCCGGCCGAGGACCGGCAGCGGGGCGGCGCAGCAGGGGTCCGCCGCGTCACCGGAGGGGGCGGAAGCAGTGGTGGTGGCAGCGTTCGGGCATGCGGACATGACGGTATCTCCCGGCATAAAAGGGGCGCGAAAAGGCGTGAAAGAGCCCGCAGGGCAGCGCGAAGAAGGGGGTGCCGCGTACGGGTGTTCGGTGAAGAAGTGGGCCGACGGCCCTAACGCATTCGCTTGCTCACGAGACACTGCTCCCTAGAGGACCAAGGACCCCAGGGTTGTGCGCAGGGGTCCGCGCTTGCCGCAGGCTTCTGCTCGTACGGCCTGGTCTTCACCCGGGGCACCCCGCCACGGACGGAGGGTTGCCGGACAGCTAGCCGGGGCTTTGTCGCTGTCACTCATGACCTGTCACAGAACTTATGCCAGTCGATCACGACGACGCAACCCCGTTCCGGCATTCGGAACGGGGCTGCGTACGGGGCGGCTGACGGCCGGCCGGGGCGGCGGTGGCGACGGCTCAGGCGTTGCTGGCCGCGATCCAGCGCTCCAGGGCGCGGCGGGCGGCGCCGGAGTCGATGGACTCGGCCGCCTTGGCGATGCCCACGGCCAGTTGCTCCGCCAGGGTGCCCTCGCCCGGTGCGAGCGCGGTGAGCGCCGCCGCCGAGTTGAGCAGCACCGCGTCCCGTACCGGACCGGTCTCGCCGGCCAGCAGGCGGCGCGCCACGTCGGCGTTGTACGAGGCGTCGGCGCCGCGCAGGGCCTCGACCGGGACGATGTCGATGCCGACGTCGCGCGGGTCGAAGGACTCCTCGCGGACGGTGCCGTCCCGGACGATCCACACCCGGGAGGTCGCCGTCGTGGTCAGCTCGTCCAGGCCGTCGTCGCCGCGGAAGACCAGCGCCGAGGAGCCGCGCTCGGCGAGCACCCCGGCCACGATCGGGGCCATCCGGGGGTCGGCCACGCCGGTCGCCTGGGCCCGCACCCGGGCCGGGTTGGTGAGCGGCCCGAGGAAGTTGAAGACCGTGCGGATGCCCAGCTCCTTGCGGGCCATCGCCACATGGCGCAGCGCCGGGTGGAACTTCACCGCGAAGCAGAAGGTGATGCCGGCCTCGCCGGCCACCTCGGCCACCCGCGCGGGGGTCAGCTCCAGGTTGACGCCCAGCTTCTCCAGGACGTCGGAGGCGCCGCTGGCGCTGGACGCGGCCCGGTTGCCGTGCTTGACGACCTTGGCGCCGGTGCCGGCCACCACGATCGCCGACATGGTGGAGATGTTGACGGTCTTGGCGCCGTCGCCGCCGGTGCCGACGATGTCCACGGACGGGCCGGGGACCTCGATGGTGTTGGCGTGCTCGTACATGGTCCGGACGAGGCCGGTGATCTCCTCGACGGTCTCGCCCTTGGCCCGCAGGGCGACGACGAAGCCGGCGATCTGCGCCGAGGTGGCCTCGCCGCGCAGGATGCGGTCCATCGCCCAGGCGGTGTCCTCCGCGCTCTGGTCGCGGCCGCTCAGCAGACCGTCCAGGACGGCGGGCCAGGAGCGGCCCGCCGAGTCGAGTCCTCCAGCGGGGGTCGCAGCGCTCATGGCAGCTCCTGGCGAGTGATGATCGGGACCGGTGATCGGTGATCTTCGGTAGGGGTACCTTCCCACCCTATCGATCCACGGGGACGGCAAAGAGCCCCGTCCATCGAATGGACGGGGCTCTCGCCGTGGCGACCTGCTTCAGGAGGTCGGGGGATCAGTGGTGGCCGTGGCCGCTCGTGATCTCCTTGTACTCCTCGGCGGTGGGCTTGGCGACCTGGTTGTCAGCGCCGTAGTAGCCCTTGTTGAGCTTGACCCGGAGCTTCTCCATGGGGCCGGTCTTGCGCTCCACGCCGTTCTCGTCGACGGCCGGCGGCAGGGCCGCGGCCTCGTACTGCTCGTGCGCCGTGAGGCGGTGCAGCTCACCCTGGCTGAGCGGCTGGTGGACCTCGACGAACTCACCGTGCGGCAGGCGCTTGATGATGCCGGACTCGCGCCCGTGCAGCACCTTGTCCTTGTCCCGGCGCTGGAGGCCGAGGCAGATGCGCTTGGTGACGATGAACGCGATGACCGGTCCGGCGAAGAAGAAGATCCGGACGAACCAGGTGATCGAGTTGATCGACAGGTGGAAGTGCGTGGCCCAGAGGTCGTTGCCGCCACCGACGAGCATGATCATGTACGCGGTGATCCAGGCGACACCGAAGGCGGTGCGCGTCGGAGCGTTGCGCGGGCGCTGCGCGATGTGGTGCTCGCGCTTGTCGCCCGTGATCCAGGACTCGATGAACGGGTAGACCGCGATCGCGCCGAGCACCGCCGGGAAGATCGCCAGCGGGATCATCACGCCGAGGACCAGCGTGTGGCCCCACAGGTTGATCTCCCAGCCCGGCATGACACGGATCAGACCCTCGGCGAAGCCCATGTACCAGTCGGGCTGGGCGCCGGTGGACACCTGGTCCGGGCGGTACGGGCCGATGGCCCAGATCGGGTTGATCGAGGCGATCGCCGCGACGACCGCGATGACGCCGAAGACCAGGAAGAAGAAGCCTCCGGCCTTCGCCATGTACACCGGCAGCAGCGGCATGCCGACGACGTTCTTGTTCGTACGGCCGGGGCCCTCGAAGTGCGTGTGCTTGTGGACGAACACCAGGATGAGGTGCGCGACCACGAGACCCAGCATGATGCCGGGCAGCAGCAGCACGTGCGCCGAGTAGAACCGGGCGACGAAGTCGCCGCCGGGGAACTCCCCGCCGAACAGGAACATCGACAGGTACGTGCCGACGATCGGCACGGACAGGATCGCGCCCTGCATGAAGCGCACACCGGTGCCGGAGAGCAGGTCGTCCGGGAGCGAGTAACCGGTGAAGCCGGTGAACATGCCCAGGAAGAACAGCAGGAAGCCGAACAGCCAGTTGATCTCACGCGGCTTGCGGAACGCGCCGGTGAAGAACACGCGCATCATGTGCACGAACATGCCGGCGAGGAAGATCAGCGCCGCCCAGTGGTGGATCTGCCGGATCAGCAGACCGCCACGCACCTCGAACGAGATGTGCATGGTCGAGTTGAACGCCTCGGACATCAGCTGTCCCTGGAGCGGGACGTACGGTCCGACGTACTCCACCTCGTTCATCGACGGGTGGAAGAACAGCGTCAGATAGACGCCCGTCAGGATGATGATGAGGAAGCTGTAGAGGCAGATCTCGCCCAGCATGAAGGACCAGTGGTCCGGGAAGATCTTCCGCATGTTGGCCTTGGCCAGGGTGTAGATCCCCAGGCGGCCGTCGGCCCAGTCGGCGATGCGCTCGCCGGCGGGGGCCTTCTTCTGCGTGTTGGTCACAGTGCTCATCCGCGCTCCCAGAATGCGGGACCGACGGGCTCTTCGAAGTCGCCGTGCGCCTCCAGGAAGCCCTTGTCGTTCACGCCGATCCGCAGCTGCGGGAGGGCGTGGCCGGCCGGGCCGAAGATGACACGGGCGCCGTCGGACAGGTCGAAGGTGGACTGGTGGCACGGGCAGAGCACGTGGTGCGTCTGCTGCTCGTACAGAGAGATCGGGCAGCCGACGTGGGTGCAGATCTTCGAGAAGGCGACGATGCCCTCGTGCGACCACTCGAGCTCGCGCTTGTCCTTGATGTCGTCCGGCTGGATGCGGACGATCATCAGGGCGGCCTTGGCGATCTCGGTCTGGAAGTGCTCGTCGTGCTCCGAGAGGCCCTCGGGCATCGCGAAGGTCAGCGAACCGACCGCGACGTCCTCGGGACGCAGCGGCTCGTGCGTGTTCATGTTGACGAGCAGCTTGCCCTTGGCCCACAGGGTGGAGCGGAGCTTCTTCTCGGGCAGCGGGCCCATGTCACGCAGCAGCACGATGCCGGAGAGCGGCACCATGGCCAGCGCGCCGAACAGCGTGTTGCGGATCAGCTTGCGCCGACCGAAGCCGGACTCGGCGGCACCGGCCGCGAAGTCCGCCATGACCTTGGCCTTGACCTCGGGCGTGGCCGCCATCGGGTGACGCTCGTCGGCGACCTCGACGTCGGACATCAGGGTGCGGGCCCAGTGGACCGCGCCCGCGCCGATGAAGAACAGGGCCGCGCCGAGGGTCAGACCCAGGGAGAAGTTGAGCGCGGACACCCGGCCGAAGGGCCAGATGTACACGATCTTGTCCACCGGGAAGATCACGTACGCCGCGATGAAGCCGATCGTGGCCAGCATCGACAGCGTGAACATGAAGGCGACCGCACGCTCGGACCGGCGAGCGGCCCGCTCGTCGATGTCCTGGATGCGCGGCTTGTGGGGCGGGAGGCCCGGGTCGGCGAACGGGTCGTCGGCGACCTTCACCGCGCCGTGCGCGGTGTCCTGCTCGGACGGCAGGTTCTCTTCTGGATTCTCTTGGGTACTCATGACTTCTTGGCCTTAGCGGTGTGGGCCGCGACCCAGATGGCAACTGCGATCAGCGCGCCCAGACCGAAGACCCACGCGAACAGACCCTCGCTGACGGGGCCGAGGCCACCCAGCTTGAGACCACCCGGGTTGTCGGCCTTGTCGCTGTTGACGGCCTGGACGTAGGCGATGATGTCCTTCTTCTGCTTCTCCGGCATGGTCGTGTCGGGGAAGGAGGGCATGTTCTGCGGGCCGGTCTGCATGGCCTCGTAGAGGTGCTTCGGGCTGACGCCTTCGAGGCTCGGGGCGTACTTGCCGTAGGTCAGCGCGCCACCCTCACCGGTGAAGTTGTGGCACTGGGCGCAGTTGGAGCGGAACAGCTCGCCGCCCTTGGCGATGTCGGCGCCGTCAGGGCTGTACTGGCCTTCGGTCGGCACGATCGGGCCGGCACCGAGGGAGGCCACGTACGCCGCGAGCTGATCGATCTCGGCCTGCGTGTAGATGACCTTCTTCTTCGGGACCTGGGCGCCCGGCTGCTGGGCCGGCATACGGCCGGTGCCGACCTGGAAGTCCACGGCCGCCGAACCGACGCCGACCAGGGACGGACCGTCAGTGGTGCCCTGACCGCCGGTCCCGTGGCAGCTGGCGCAGCCTACGGAGTAGAGCTTCTTGCCCTCCTCGATGGCGAGGGACTGGGCGGTGGTGTCGGCCTTCGCCGTGCCCGCGGGCGCGAACGCGGCGTACAGCCCCCCGGTTGCCGCCAGCGCGAGAAGTAGGACGACGACCGCCGCCAGCGGATGGCGTCGTCGTGCGGAGAGCTTTTTCACGGATTACCCCGGTGTCAGGATCTTCTGCGTCGATGCTTGCTGGATGTGTGGCCCGCCGGAGCGGCGGAGCACGATTACTTGATCAAGTAGATCGTGGCGAAGAGGCCGATCCAGACGACATCGACGAAGTGCCAGTAGTAGGACACGACGATGGCGGCGGTTGCCTGCTCGTGAGTGAACCTCTTGGCGGCGTACGTCCGGCCCAGGACCAGCAGGAAGGCGATGAGACCGCCCGTCACGTGCAGGCCGTGGAAGCCGGTGGTCAGGTAGAACACCGTGCCGTACGGGTCCGAGGAGAGGGAGAGCCCCTCCTCCTTGACCAGCTCGGTGTACTCGAAGACCTGGCCGCCGATGAAGATCGCGCCCATCACGAACGTGATGATGAACCACGACCGGAGCTTCTTCACGTCGCCCCGCTCCGCGGCGAAGACGCCGAGCTGGCAGGTGAGTGAGGAGAGCACCAGGATCGTGGTGTTCGTCGCGGAGAACGGGAGGTTCAAGGCCGAAGCCTTTTCCGCCCAGAACTCGGCGCCCATCACGGATCGCAGGGTGAAGTACATCGCGAAGAGGGCCGCGAAGAACATCAGCTCGGAGCTCAACCAGATGATGGTTCCGACGCTGGTGAGGTTCGGTCGATTGACCGACGGGTGCGCGTGCCCTGTTTCTACTGTCGTTACTGTCGCCACGACCGACATTATGTCGGTCGCTTATCCCGCCCTCACTCCGGGGGGTGCCGTTCGGAGTGTCCGGGGGGTGTGTCCAGCCCGAACGGCCCATCGGAAGGCCCTTCCGGCACCCTTCGAACAGGTGTTGAACGGGTGTTGACGGGGTGTGGACCGGAGTAGCATCCGCGCAACGACCGACCACCTTCACGGAGGAACGATGCAGTCGAGCGCCACGGTCCTGGTCTACAGCGACGACGCGAACACCCGCGCGCAGGTGCGCCTGGCGGCGGGTCGCAGGCCCGCGGCCGATGTTCCCCCGGTCGAGTTCGTCGAGTGCGCGACGCTGCCCGCCGTGTTGACGGCCCTGGACCAGGGCGGCATCGACGTGTGCGTGCTGGACGGCGAGGCGGTGCCGGCGGGCGGCATGGGCGTGTGCCGGCAGATCAAGGACGAGGTGTTCCACTGCCCTCCCGTCCTGCTGCTGATCGGCCGTCCGCAGGACGCCTGGCTCGCCACCTGGAGTCGCGCGGACGCCGCGGTCACCCTTCCGGTGGAACCGGTGGAGTTCGCGGCGTCCCTGGCGTCCCTGCTGCGTTCGCGGCTCTCCCTCGACGCCTGAGGGTTCCGCGGGGCCCGGGAGGCCCTGTGGGGCCCGGGACGGCCCCGGGGGCCCCGGGTGCCGCTGGGGCCCGTGGGGCCTACAGCGAGGGCCTGAGCCGGGCCTTGGCGTCCATGGTGGCGGCCGGATCCGAGGAGTCCGCCACCAGGGCGCTGCCCTTGCGCCACTTGTCCCAGTCCAGGTTCCAGTCGCCGAAGCCGTTGCCGAAGGTGTCCATCATCTCGCCCTCGCTGTTGACGACGCGGACGATGTCACCCGGACGCACGTTCTCGTAGAACCAGGCGGCGTTCCCGGTCGACATGCCGACACAGCCGTGGCTGACGTTCTCGACGCCCTGGGAGCCGACGGACCACGGCGCGGCGTGCACGTACTCGCCGCTCCACGTCACCCGTGTCGCGTAGTAGACGGGCAGGTCGTACGAGTCGGAGCTGCCCTCCGAGATGCCGATGCTGGTGCCCCGCATCCGGACGAAGTACTCCTTGCCGAGCACCACTTTGATCCCGTTACGGGTGGAGAAGCCCGGTTTCCCGGTGGTCACCGGAATGGTGTTGATCACTTCTCCGTTGCGCCGCACCGTCATGTAGTGCGACCCGGCGTCGGCGACGGCCTCGATCCGGTCGCCGATGGTGAGCTTGAGCGGCTTGGAGTCGCCGCCGTAGAGCTTGTCGCCCACCTTGAGGCCGGCCAGGTTGCCGGTGGCGGTGACGACGGCGCCCGTGGGCCAGTACTCCTTCGGGCGGAAGTGCAGCTTCTTGTCGTCGACCCAGTACCAGGAGCCCTCCACGGCGGGCGTCGAGCGGACCTTGAGGGCCCGTTCCACGACGCCGCGGGCCGCCTTGTCCTTGACCGGGAGGCTGAGGTCGGCGGTGATCGGCTGGCCGACGCCGTACGTGCCCGCCTCCGGGCCGAAGGTGGCGGTGAGGGCCCGTTTGGCCGGAGCCGTCTCGAAAGTGAACGTACGGGCCCCAGGAGCGCCGTCCTCGTCCTCGGTGGCCACCTGGACGGTGTACCGGGCACCGGCCGCCAGCGCGGCCGTGGAGCGCCACCTGCGGCCGTCCGCGGTGAGCTCGCCGGCCAGGTGGTGGCCCGACTCGTCCAGGGCGGTGACGTCGGTGATCCGCCCGTCGTCGCCCTTGGCCGTGATCTCCAGCGGCTTCTCGGGGTCGGCCTTCTTCCCCTCCGCGGGGGCGTTGAAGGCGATCTCGTCCGCCGCGTCGTAGGGCTTCGCCGACAGCGGATGGTTTCCGGAGCCCGCACACGCGGTGGCGCCCGCGGTGACGGTGAGGGCCAGAAGAGTGCAGCTCAGAACAGTCCGAATGCGCGGCGTGTCGTTCATGACTTCACGTTAAGAACAATCCCGCGACCCAGCGCGCCGAGCATGGCAAACGAGGGGCCCGGCCGCTTCGTTCGCACGAAGTGACCGGGCCCCTCGGGGTGTTACGGGGTACTGCGGGTGCTACTGGTTCTGGTTCTCACCGCGGTAGAACTCGAAGACCCAGCCGAAGATGCCGACCAGGATCAGCGGAGCGGAGAAGTACAGCAGCCACCAGCCCATCGCGATGGCGAGGAAGGCGAGCGCACCGCCGATGGCCAGCGAGAGCGGCTGCCAGCTGTGGGGGGCGAAGAAGCCCACCTCGCCGGCCTCGTCCGCGACGTCGGCCTCCTTCTCGTCCTGCGCCATGGCGTCGACCCGCCGGGCCGTGAAGGCCAGGTAGTAGCCGATCATGATGCAGAGACCGAACGCCAGGAACAGCGCCGTCGTGCCGACCGGCTCCTTCGACCACACGCCATAGAGGATCGCCATGGCGAGGACGAAGACGCTCAGCCAGATGAACATCTTGCCCTGGATCTTCACTTGCCGGTCTCCTTGCCGCCGGTGAGCGCCGCCACCTCGTGGCCCTTGTTCTCGAGCTGGTCGAGAGCCGAGATCTCCGGGTGGTGCAGGTCGAACGCCGGGGATTCGGAACGGATCCGCGGCAGGGTGAGGAAGTTGTGCCGCGGCGGCGGGCAGGACGTCGCCCACTCCAGCGAGCGGCCGTAGCCCCACGGGTCGTCGACCTCGACCTTCTTGCCGTACTTGGCGGTCTTCCACACGTTGTAGAAGAACGGCAGCATCGACAGGCCGAGCAGGAAGGACGAGATCGTGGAGATCGTGTTCAGCGCCGTGAAGCCGTCGGCGTCGAGGTAGTCCGCGTAACGACGCGGCATGCCCTCGGCACCCAGCCAGTGCTGGACCAGGAACGTGCCGTGGAAGCCCACGAACAGCGTCCAGAAGGTCATCTTGCCGAGCCGCTCGTCCAGCATCTTGCCGGTGAACTTCGGCCACCAGAAGTGGAAGCCGGAGAACATCGCGAAGACCACGGTGCCGAAGATGACGTAGTGGAAGTGCGCGACGACGAAGTACGAGTCGGAGACGTGGAAGTCCATCGGCGGCGAGGCCAGGATGACGCCGGTCAGACCACCGAAGGTGAAGGTGATCAGGAAGCCGACGGCCCAGAGCATCGGGGTCTCGAAGGACAGGGAGCCCTTCCACATCGTGCCGATCCAGTTGAAGAACTTCACGCCGGTGGGTACGGCGATGAGGAACGTCATGAAGGAGAAGAACGGCAGGAGCACGCCACCCGTGACGTACATGTGGTGCGCCCACACGGTCACGGAGAGACCGGCGATGGCGATGGTCGCGGCCACCAGACCGATGTAGCCGAACATCGGCTTGCGGCTGAAGACCGGGATGACCTCGGAGATGATGCCGAAGAAGGGCAAGGCGATGATGTACACCTCTGGGTGTCCGAAGAACCAGAAGAGGTGTTGCCAGAGCAATGCTCCGCCGTTGGCCGCGTCGAAGACGTGGGCACCGAACTTGCGGTCCGCCTCCAGGGCGAACAGCGCGGCCGCCAGGACCGGGAAGGCGAGCAGGACCAGGACACCGGTCAGCAGCACGTTCCAGGTGAAGATCGGCATGCGGAACATCGTCATGCCCGGAGCGCGCATGCAGATGATCGTGGTGATGAAGTTGACCGAACCGAGGATCGTGCCGAAGCCGGAGAAGGCCAGACCCATGATCCACATGTCGGCGCCGACACCCGGCGAGCGGACGGCGTCCGACAGCGGGGAGTAGGCGAACCAGCCGAAGTCGGCGGCACCCTGCGGGGTGAGGAAGCCGGCGACCGCGATGATCGAGCCGAACAGGTACAGCCAGTAGGCGAACATGTTCAGCCGCGGGAACGCCACGTCGGGCGCGCCGATCTGCAGCGGCATGATCCAGTTCGCGAAGCCCGCGAAGAGCGGGGTGGCGAACATCAGCAGCATGATCGTGCCATGCATGGTGAACGCCTGGTTGAACTGCTCGTTCGACATGATCTGCGTGCCCGGACGGGCAAGCTCGGCGCGCATGAAGAGCGCCATCAGACCGCCGATGATGAAGAACACGAACGACGTCACCAGGTACATGGTGCCGATCGTCTTGTGGTCGGTGGTGGTAAGCCACTTCACCACGATGTTGCCGGGCTGCTTGCGGCGGACCGGGAGCTCGTTCTCGTACGAGTCCTCAGCCGCGGCCGAGCCGTGGGGTTCGTTGAGGATGCTCACAGCTTGTTCGTCTCCGCATTCCTGGCCGGGTCCGTCTGCTCAATGCCAGACGGGATGTAGCCGGTCTGCCCCTTCTCCGCCAGCTCCTTCAGGTGCTGCTGGTAGCGCTCCGGAGAGACCACCTTGACGTTGAAGAGCATCCGGGAGTGGTCGACACCGCACAGCTCGGCGCACTTGCCGAGGAACGTGCCCTCCTGGGTCGGGGTGACCTCGAAGGCGTTGGTGTGACCGGGGATGACGTCCTGCTTCATGAGGAAGGGGACGACCCAGAAGGAGTGGATGACGTCGCGGGAGGTCAGGACGAACCGGACCTTCTCGCCCTTGGGCAGCCACAGGGTCGGACCGGGGTTGCCGGTCTGCGGGTTCCGGGTACCGGGGATGCCGGCGTCGTAGACGCCGCCCGCGTTCGCGGGGAACGCTTCCTTGTACTTGTCCGGAATGGCCGCGAGGTTGATGTCCGTCTTGGCGTTGCCCTTCACACCGGGCACGTCCTCGACGTAGTTGAAGCCCCAGCTCCACTGGTAGCCGACCACGTTCACGGTGTGGGCCGGCTTCGGGGAGAGCTCGAGGAGCTTCGACTCGTCGCGTGCGGTGAAGTAGAAGAGCACCGAGACGATGATGAGCGGGGTGACCGTGTACAGCGCCTCGATGGGCATGTTGTACCGGGTCTGCGGAGGTACCTCCACCTTGGTGCGGCTGCGCCGGTGGAAGATGGTCGCCCACAGGATCAGACCCCACACCAGCACGCCCGTGATGAGCGCTGCCGCCCACGAGCCCTGCCAGAGGGAGAGGATCCGAGGCGCCTCTTCCGTCACCGGGGTGGGCATGCCAAGGCGGGGGAAGTCTTCCCAGTTGTACGAGCAGCCGGTGGCTGTCGCCAGGATCAGGCCCGCAGTCAGCACCTGCGGCAGCTTCCGCCGCATCGGGCGCCGCGACGAGCGGTCGGAGCCGTTGGGACTCACGTAGCGCCTTCCCGAGAGTCTCGGCCCGCGTTTGGTCGGCCACGGCCGTCCGTCTCGCTGGTCGGTCGCCGCCCCGGCCGCGGGCAGGGGTTTGGATGTTTATGCGGACCAAACCCTACTGGACGCTATTTGGGGTCGCGCGGGGAGGGTGCCCAACGCGCCGTCCGAGCCCCCGAAGGGGTGGACTCCGGGGTTCCACGGGTGGGTTCCACAGGGCCGATCGGCGGTGCGGGCGGGGCATCTGACGGGGGCTTACCCGTCCGCGCTTCGTCCCGGCGGACCCCAGTGGTTAGCGTGGGCGGATGCCGTACTTCGACGCCGCTTCCGCCGCCCCGCTGCACCCCGTCGCCCGCCAGGCGCTGCTTGCCTCCCTGGACGAGGGGTGGGCCGATCCGGCCCGGCTCCACCGGGAGGGACGGCGGGCCCGGATGCTCCTGGACGCGGCGCGGGAGGCCGCGGCGGAGGCCGTGGGGTGCCGGCCGGACGAGCTCGTCTTCACTCCTTCGGGGACGCGCGCGGTTCACGCCGGAATCTCCGGGGCCCTCGCCGGGCGTCGGCGTGTCGGGGACCGTCTGGTGGTCTCGGCGGTCGAGCACTCCTGTGTGCTGCACGCGGGAGAGGCCCACACGGCGGCGGGCGGCTCGGTGACCGAGGTGCCGGTGGAGCGGTCGGGCGCGGTGGACCCGGGGGCCTTCGCGGCGGCGCTGGACGCCCGTACGGCCCTGGCCTGCCTGCAGTCGGCCAACCACGAGGTGGGCACCGAGCAGCCGGTGGCCGAGGTGGCGGCGGCCTGCCGGGCGGCCGGGGTGCCGCTGCTGGTGGACGCGGCGCAGTCGCTCGGCTGGGGGCGGGTGCCGGAGGGCTGGTCGCTGCTGGCGGCGAGCGCGCACAAGTGGGGCGGTCCGGCGGGGGTCGGGCTGCTCGCGGTGCGCAAGGGGGTGCGGTTCGCCCCGCAAGGCCCGGCCGACGAGCGGGAGTCGGGGCGGGCGCCCGGCTTCGAGAACCTGCCGGCGATCGTGGCGGCGGCGGCCTCGCTGCGGGCGGTGCGGGCGGAGGCGGCGGCCGAGGCGGCGCGGCTGCGGGCCCTGGTGGACCGGATCCGGGCGCGGGTGCCGGAGCTGGTGCCGGACGTGGAGGTGGTGGGCGATCCGGTGCGGCGGCTGCCGCACCTGGTGACCTTCTCCTGTCTCTATGTCGACGGGGAGGCGCTGCTGCACGAGCTGGACCGGGAGGGTTTCTCCGTTTCGTCCGGTTCGTCGTGCACGAGTTCGACGCTGACGCCCAGCCATGTGCTGCGGGCGATGGGGGTGCTGAGCGAGGGCAACGTCCGGGTGTCGCTGCCGACGGGCACCTCCGGGGAGGACGTCGACCGCTTCCTCGCGGTGCTGCCGGGCGCGGTCGCCTCGGTACGGGACCGGCTCGGGGCCCCGGAGCCGGTGGCGGCGCCCTCGGGCGCGCCGGGCGCGCTGGTGGTGGACGCGCTCGGCAAGCGCTGCCCGATCCCGGTCATCGAACTCGCGAAGATGTTCGGGTCGGTACCGGTGGGCGGCACGGTGACGGTGCTGTCCGACGACGAGGCGGCCCGGCTCGACATCCCGGCCTGGTGCGAGATGCGCGGGCAGGAGTACGTGGGCGAGGAGCCGTCGCCGAAGGGCGGGGCCGCGTACGTGGTGCGGCGGGTGTCCTGACGTACCGGGGCGGGCCCGCCGGGGGACGCACCGGAGCCCCGGTCCGCGCCGTACGGGCGGCGGGCCGGGGCTCCGGGGGGCTTTTTCAGGACAACCTCGGGTGAGGACGCCTCAGGAGAGGTGCGCCCGGACCTCGGCGGCGGCCTCGTCGCCGTACGCCTTGGTGAAGCGGTCCATGAAGTTGGCGCGGCGCAGGGTGTACTCCTGGGTGCCCAGGGTCTCGATCACCAGGGTGGCCAGCATGCAGCCGACCTGGGCGGCGCGCTCCAGGCCGACGCCCCAGGAGAGGCCGGTCAGGAAGCCGGCGCGGAAGGCGTCGCCGACGCCGGTCGGGTCGACCTTGGCGTCCTCCTCCGGGCAGCCGACCTCGATGGCCGGCTCGCCGACGCGCTCGATGCGGACGCCGCGGGAGCCGAGGGTGGTGACCCGGTGGCCGACGCGCTCCAGGATCTCCAGCTCGGTCCAGCCCGTCTTGGACTCGATGAGGCCCTTCTCGTACTCGTTGGAGAAGAGGTAGGTCGCCCCGTCGAGGAGGGTGCGGATCTCCTCGCCGTCCATACGGGCGATCTGCTGCGAGAAGTCGGCGGCGAAGGGGATCTCGCGGGTGCGGCACTCCTCCGTGTGGCGCAGCATCGCCTCGGGGTCGTCGGCGCCGATCAGCACCAGGTCGAGGCCGCCCACGCGGTCGGCGACGGCCTTCAGCTCGATCAGCCGGGCCTCGCTCATGGCGCCCGTGTAGAAGGAGCCGATCTGGTTGTGGTCGCTGTCCGTGGTGCACACGAAGCGGGCGGTGTGCAGGACCTCGGAGATGCGCACGGAGCCGGTGTCGACGCCGTGGCGGTCGAGCCAGCCGCGGTACTCGTCGAAGTCGTAGCCGGCGGCGCCGACGAGGACCGGGCTGCCGCCCAGCTGACCCATGCCGAAGCAGATGTTGGGTCCGACGCCGCCGCGCCGGATGTCGAGGTTGTCGACCAGGAAGGAGAGGGAGACCGTGTGGAGCTGGTCCGCCACGAGCTGGTCGGCGAACCGGCCCGGGAAGGTCATGAGGTGGTCGGTGGCGATGGAGCCGGTGACTGCGATACGCACGGCTGGACGCTCCTGCGGTAAGGACGGCGATGACAGTTCACGCTACCCGGTGCGGCCCGGCATGCCGAACAGTGGAAACTACCCCAGAGTAGGGCTTTTCCCCGAACCGATGGCGTGCGTACGGTGCGGCCATGACCCAGTACCCCGCTCCTCGTGAGCCCCAGGAGTCCGAGTTCAGTCTTGCGCAGCTGTGCGGTGACAGTGCACGGATGGCTCCGCACTGGGTGACCCCGGCCGCCCCCGCGACCGTCCGGGTCTCCCCCGCACTCATCCACGGCGTCGAGGTGCCGGCCGCCTCGGCCCGGCTGATCGCCGCCACCTCCGAGTACGGAGCCTGACCGACGGGCCGGACGGGACCGACGGAACCGGCTGAGCGCTTCTCCCGTCCCATGGGTGTCTCCCAGAGGGACGCCACGGTCAGGAGGAGCGTGCGGTGAACAGTACGGAGAACCGGTCCTGGAAGCGCGGCCCGCTCCTCGTCGCCTCGGTGGCGGCGGGGGTGCTGCTGGCCGGCGGGGGTGGCGTGTACTACGCCGCCACGGCCGCCGGCGGGGGCGGGGGCGCGAGGACGGCGCCCGGCGCCCCGCCGGCGCTGAACCTGGACGAGAAGGGCGACGGCGGCCCGGGGATCGCGCCGGGTGAGCCGGATCCCGGCGGCGGTCCGGGGATCGCGCCCGGCGAGCCGGATCCCGGCGGCGGTCCGGGCGGCACCGTCTACCGGGCCGGGGTCCCGCTCCCCCAGGGGCCCTCCGAGGCCGCGGTGCACCGGCCCGAGGGCCGGATCGGCGCGGCCGACGTGACCCGGCTGGCGAAGGCGCTGGGCCTGTCCGGCACGCCGCGCCTGGTGGGCGAGGTGTGGCGGCTCGGCCCCGACCGGGACGAGAACGGGCCGCGCCTGGACGTCTCGGCGAAGGCGCCCGGCAGCTGGACGTACAGCCAGTACCGGGGCGGCCCGGTGGGCGACACCTGTCTGAAGGGCAGGGCCTGCCCGCCGCCCGGGGAGGCCGAGCCCCCGCGCGGCGGCAGTCCGGTGAGCGAGGCGGCGGCGAAGGCGGCCGCGGCTCCGGTGCTCAAGGCGACCGGCCAGGACGACGCCAAGCTGGACGCGCGGCAGCTGATGAACGGCTCGGTGCGGGTGGTCAACGCCGATCCGGTGGTGGGCGGCCTGCCGACGTACGGCTGGTCGACCGGCGTCCACGTGGGTCCGGACGGCTCGCTGGTCGCCGGGAGCGGACGCCTGACCGAGCCGCCGGCGGGCGACACGTATCCGGTGGTCGGCGCGCGGAAGGCGCTGGACGAGCTGAACAAGGCCGCGCGGGGCACCGGCCCGGTCGGGATCGGCGGCTGTGCCACCGACCCGCCGGCGGGTGCGGCCGACACCGCGGGCGAGCGGCCCGACCTGCCGTGCCGGACGACGGACGCGGCGCCGCCGCACGTGGTGACGGTGACCGGTGCGCGCTTCGGGCTGGCCGCGCAGTACGTGGACGGGGAGCAGGTGCTCGTGCCCGCGTGGCTGTTCGAGGCGCGGGAGAAGCCCGGCACGGCGCCGTACACGGTGGTGCGGACGGCGGTGGACCCGCGGTACCTGGCGCCGCCCGCCACCTCCTCCCCCGCACCGGACCGGGGGGCGGCGCCGGAGCGGCAGCTCTCCTCGTTCACGACGGACCCGACGGGCCGGAAGCTGTCGGTGAGCTTCTGGGGCGGGGTGTGCGGCACGTACACGGTGACGGCCGTGGAGACCCCGGCGAAGGTCACCGTGCGGATCGCGGAGAAGCCGGCCGACCCGGACAAGGTCTGCGTCGCGCTCGCCGTGGACGTGACGAGGACGGTGACCCTGGAGCAGCCGCTGGGCGACCGGCCGGTGGTGGACGGGGCGAGCGGGCAGGCCGTGCCCCGTAAGTGAGCGAGGACGGGGCGACCCGGACGCGCGAGAGGGCGGCACCCGCGGATGCGGGTGCCGCCCTCTCGGGTGCTACGGCTTAGCTGAAGCTGTCGCCGCAGGCGCAGGAGCCCGTGGCGTTGGGGTTGTCGATCGTGAAGCCCTGCTTCTCGATGGTGTCGACGAAGTCGATGGAGGCGCCGCCGAGGTAGGGGGCGCTCATGCGGTCGGTGACGACCTTGACGCCGTCGAAGTCCTTGACGACGTCGCCGTCGAGCGAGCGCTCGTCGAAGAACAGCTGGTAACGCAGGCCGGAGCAGCCGCCGGGCTGAACGGCGACGCGCAGCGCGAGGTCGTCGCGGCCTTCCTGGTCGAGGAGGGCCTTGACCTTCCCTGCGGCGGCGTCGGACAGGAGGATGCCGTCGCTGACAGTGGTCTTCTCGTCCGATACGGACATCTGCTTCTCTCCCGGGTGGGTACGGAGACTGCTTGCCGACGGTTGCAACCGGCGGGGCCGCGGATTCATTCCGGGCCGAGGCGCGTCTTTCCCTTTCATGCTCGCACACCCGGCGCGGAAGGCGGGAGCGGCGGCGGCCCGGGGGGACGCCGGGGGCCGCCAGGGGGCGCCGCGGCGAATTCGTCACATCGACACTATGGCCATCGTCAAAGTGACGTGAAGCGGTTATGATAGATAGCGTCATTTAGACGAAAAGGCTTTTCGAGGCTCACCGTAGAAGTAGAAAGGGTGCGTGACGTGACCACCGCCCAGCCCCTGGACGTCCAGCCGACGCCGCTCGCCCTGCTGCTCCTCGGCCGCGAGGCCGACCCCAAGAGCGAGCGCGGCGTGGAGTGCCCCGGCGACCTGCCGTCGCCCTCCGACCCCGACCTGGTGGAGCGTGCCCGCGCCGCCAAGGAGAAGCTGGGGGACAAGGTCTTCGTCCTCGGGCACCACTACCAGCGGGACGAGGTCATCCAGTTCGCCGACGTCACCGGTGACTCCTTCAAGCTGGCCCGTGACGCCGCCGCCAGGCCGGAGGCCGAGTACATCGTCTTCTGCGGCGTGCACTTCATGGCCGAGTCGGCCGACATCCTGACCTCGGACGACCAGAAGGTCGTGCTGCCCGACCTGGCCGCCGGCTGCTCGATGGCCGACATGGCCACCGCCGAGCAGGTCGCGGAGTGCTGGGACGTGCTGACCGAGGCCGGCGTCGCCGAGCAGGTGGTGCCCGTCTCGTACATGAACTCCTCCGCCGACATCAAGGCCTTCACCGGCAAGCACGGCGGCACCATCTGCACCTCCTCCAACGCGAAGAAGGCCCTGGACTGGGCCTTCGAGCAGGGCGAGAAGGTGCTGTTCCTGCCGGACCAGCACCTGGGCCGCAACACCGCCGTCCGCGACATGGGCATGTCCCTGGACGACTGCGTGCTCTACAACCCGCACAAGCCGAACGGCGGCCTGACCGCCGAGGAGCTGCGCGACGCGAAGATGATCCTGTGGCGCGGCCACTGCTCCGTGCACGGGCGCTTCTCGGTGGACTCGGTCAACGACGTGCGCGAGCGCATCCCGGGCGTCAACGTGCTGGTCCACCCGGAGTGCCGGCACGAGGTCGTCGCCGCCGCGGACTACGTGGGCTCGACCGAGTACATCATCAAGGCCCTGGAGGCCGCCCCGGCCGGCTCCAAGTGGGCGATCGGCACCGAGCTGAACCTGGTGCGCCGACTGGCGAACCGGTTCGCCGCCGAGGACAAGGAGGTCGTCTTCCTCGACAAGACGGTCTGCTTCTGCTCGACCATGAACCGGATCGACCTGCCGCACCTGGTGTGGACCCTGGAGTCGCTGGCCGAGGGCAAGCTGGTCAACCAGATCCGGGTCGACGCGGAGACCGAGGCCTTCGCGAAGCTGGCGCTGGAGCGGATGCTGGCTCTGCCGTAACGATTCGTCGCACGTCGGCGGAGCTCGGCTCCGTACGGAACGGGAAGGGGCGCCCCGCGTGATCGCGGGGCGCCCCTTCCGTCGTGTCCGGCGTCAGACGCCGGCCGGCTCCTTCGCCTGCGGCGGGATCTCCGCGGCGCCGGCCGTCGCCTCCCGCTTCGCCGCCTTCTTCTTCGCGCGGCGCTCCTTGCGGAGCTCCACCATCGCGTAGAGCGTCGGGACGAGCAGCAGGGTGAGCAGCGTCGAGCTGATCAGACCGCCGATGACGACCACGGCCAGCGGCTGGGCGATGAAGCCGCCCTGGCCGGTGATGCCGAGCGCCATCGGGAGCAGCGCGAAGATCGTCGCCAGGGCGGTCATCAGGATCGGGCGCAGTCGGTGCCGGCCGCCTTCGACGACCGCCTCGACGACGCCCAGGCCCTGCGCCCGGTACTGGTTGATCAGGTCGATCAGGACGATCGCGTTGGTGACCACGATGCCGATCAGCATCAGCATGCCGATGAGCGCGGGCACGCCCATCGCGGTGCCGGTGAGCACCAGCAGGCCGAGCGCGCCGGTCGCCGCGAACGGGATGGAGACCAGCAGGATCAGCGGCTGGATCAGCGAGCGGAAGGTCGCGACCAGCAGCATGAAGACGATCGCGATGGCCGCGAGCATCGCCAGGAACAGGTTGCCGAAGGCGTCGGACTGGTCCTCGGAGACGCCGCCGACGGTCGCGGTCGCGCCGGCCGGCAGCTTCAGCTCCTTCAGCTTGGTCTGGAGCGCGGCGCTGACCGCTCCGGTGTTGTCGCCGACCGGGGTGGCGGTGACCGTCGCCGCGCGGGCGCCGTCGATCCGGGTCTTGGAGACCGGGCCCGCCACCAGCTCGACGCTGGCGATGTCGCCCAGCTTCACCGGGCCCAGCGGCAGCGCCTTCAGCTCGGCGAGCGTGGTGGCGGGGTGCGCCGAGGTGACGAGGACGTCCCGCTCGGTGTCGTCGAGGATCGCCTTGCCGGTCGGGGTGCCGTGCACGGCCTGGCCGACGATCATGCCGAGGGTGGTGGCGTCGAAGCCGGCGTCGGCCGCCTTCGCGTTCGGCCGGACCGAGATCCGCGGGACCGACTGCGACAGGTCGCTCTGCACGTCGGTGACGTCCTTCAGCTGCGCGACCGCGGTCTTCACCTGGTCGGCGGCGGCCTTGAGGACCTGCGGGTCGGCGGCCTTGACCACGACGCTGAGGTCCTGGCTGCCGAAGGCGGCGCCGGCCGAGACGGTGGTGTCGCCGATGCCGTCCAGCTTGCCGAGCGCGGCCTCCACGCTGTCGTGGACCTTCTCGTACGAGGCGGCGTCCTCCAGGGCCACCTGGTAGGTGGCCTGGTTGGCGCCGGTGCCGCCGCCGAAGGCCGCCATGAAGCCGGAGGAGCCGACGGTGACCTGGTAGTCCTTGACGCCCTCGGTGCCGGCCAGGACCTTCTCGACCTTCTTCGCGGCCTCGTCGGCGGCCGTCAGGCTGGTGCCGGGCGCCAGCTCCTGACGGACGGTCATGACCTCCTGCTCGCCCTGGTCGAAGAAGTTGGTCTTCAGGAGCGGGGTCATGCCGAAGGTGACCACGAGCACCACGAGGGCGATGGCCACGCTGGTGAGACGGCGCCGGGTGGCGAACCGCAGCACCGGCACGTACAGGCGCTGGAGCCTGCTGCGGTTCTCCTTCTCCTCGGCGGCCCTGCGGGCCTCCTCCTGGTCCTCCGAGGTGCCCTTGGGGGCGCGCAGGAACCAGTACGACAGGACCGGGACGACGGTCAGGGAGACGAGCAGCGAGGCGAGCAGGGCCGCCGTGACGGTCAGCGAGAAGGAGCCGAAGAGCTGCCCGATCATGCCGCCGGCCAGGCCGATCGGCAGGAAGACGGCGACCGTGGTGAGGGTGGAGGAGGTGACCGCGCCGGCCACCTCGCGGACCGCGGTGAGGATCGCGGTCTCGCGCTCCTCGCCGTACGCGAGGTGCCGCTTGATGTTCTCCAGGACCACGATCGAGTCGTCGACGACCCGGCCGATGGCGATGGTGAGGGCGCCGAGCGTGAGCATGTTCAGGGAGAGGTCACGGGTCCACAGCACGATCAGGGCGAGGACGACCGAGAGCGGGATGGAGACCGCGGTGACCAGGGTGGAGCGGATCGAGGCGAGGAAGACCAGGATCACCAGGACGGCCATGACCAGGCCGAGCATGCCCTCCGTGGTGAGACCGGAGATCGACTTGGCGACGGCCGGGCCCTGGTCGGAGACGACGGTCAGCTCGGCGCCGGAGCCGAGGTCCTGACGCAGCTTCGGCAGCTTGTCCGCGACCGCGTCCGAGATGCCGACGGCGCTGCCGTCCTTGTCCATGGTGGCGTACACGGCGAGGCTGGGCTTGCCATTGGTACGGGTGAGGGAGACCCGCGGGGACTCCTCCTGCTTCACGGTGGCCACGTCGCCGAGGCGGACCGCCTTGCCCTGCTCGGGCTTGATCCGCAGGTCCTGGATCTGCGCCAGGGAGGTGTAGCCGCCGCCGACCTGGACGGTGCGGCTCTTGCCGTCCTCGGAGAAGGCGCCGGCCGGGAGGGTGGCGCCGCCGGAGCGGACGGCCTCGGCCAGCTTCATGGTGTTCAGGCCGGCCGCGGCCAGCTTGCGCAGGTCGGGCGTGATGGAGACCTGGAGGTCCTGGACGCCCGAGACGGAGACCTGGCCGACGCCGTCGATGCCCTCGAGAGCGGGGACGACGGTCTTCTCCAGCTGGTCGGCGAGGGCCTGCGGGTCCTTGTCCGAGGAGACGGCGAGGACCACGGTCGGCATGTCGTCCGTGGAGCCGGCGACGACCTGCGGGTCGACCGCGTCGGGGAGCTGGGCGCGGGCCCGGTTCACGGCCTGCTGGACGTCGGCGACCAGCTGCTTGGTCGACTCGTCGCCGTAGTCGAAGCTCGCCATGATGACGGCGCTGCCCTCGGAGGCGGTCGAGGTGACGCCCTTGATGCCGTCGACGCCCTTGAGGGCGTTCTCGATCGGCTCGACGACCTGCTTCTCGACCACGTCGGGCGAGGCGCCCTGGTAGGGGGCGAGGACCGAGACCATCGGGAACTCGATCGAAGGGAACAGCTGCTGCTTCAGCTGCGGGATCGCTATCGCCCCGAAGACGATGGCGACGATGGACATCAGCCCGATCAGGGCCCGTTGCGCGAGGCTGAATCTGGACAGCCAGGACATGCGGTCTCTCTTCCGTGGCGTGCTCGGCAGGCGTCCGGTCACCCCCGAGGAGTGCCGTCCGGGCACCGCCAAGGGTGCCCGTCTACACGATCAGCCATGAAGACGGGCGGATCCTCGCCCCCCGGGCCCACATCCTTATGCCGCGCATACCGCGTCTGGAGTACGCCGGACCCCGGGGTCACTCCACCCTTGGACGTACGAGACCCGACTCGTAGGCGGTGACCACCAGCTGGGCGCGGTCGCGGGCGCCCAGTTTGGCCATGGTCCGGTTCACATGGGTCTTGACCGTGAGGGGGCTGACGTCGAGCCGTTCGGCGATCTCGTCGTTCGAGTGGCCGCCCCCGACGAGCACCAGGACCTCGCGCTCGCGGGCGGTCAGCGCCGCGAGCCGTTCGGAGTACGCGGGCCCCGCCCCGTCCGCCGGCTCCGCGCCGCCGCCCTGCGCGAGGAACTTGGCGATCAGGCCCTTCGTCGCCACCGGGGACAGCAGGGCCTCGCCGGCCGCCGCGATCCGGATGGCCCCCAGCAGCTCCTCCGGTTCGGCGCCCTTGCCGAGGAAGCCGGAGGCCCCGGCGCGCAGCGACTGCACCACGTACTCGTCGACCTCGAAGGTGGTCAGCATGACGATCCGTACGGCGGACAGCTCCGGGTCCGCGGTGATCATGCGGGTGGCGGCGAGGCCGTCGGTGCCCGGCATCCGGATGTCCATCAGGACCACGTCGGCCCGCGCCGAGCGGGCCAGGGCCACCGCCTCGGCCCCGTCGGCCGCCTCGGCGACCACCTCCATGTCCGGCTCGGAGTTCACCAGGACCTTGAAGGCGCTGCGCAGCAGCGCCTGGTCGTCGGCGAGCAGTACCCGGATGGTCACGCTTCCTCCCCGCTGTCGGCGTTCACCGGCAGTATCGCCTGCACCCGGAAGCCGCCCCCGTACCGGGGCGCCGCGGTGAGCGAGCCGCCGAGCGCGGTCACCCGCTCCCGCATGCCGAGCAGCCCGTGACCACCCCGGTCGGCGTGCGCGGCGGGCGGCGGCAGGGGCGGGCCGTCGTCCAGGACGGTGATCTCCACGGTGCGGCCGACCCGGACGACGCTGACCTCGGCCCGGGCTTCGGCGCCCGCGTGCTTGCGCACGTTGGTCAGCGCCTCCTGGATGATCCGGTACGCGGCGAGGTCGACGGCGGCCGGCAGGGCGGTGCCGGCGTCGGTGCGGGCCAGCTCCACGGGCAGCCCCGCGTTGCGGAAGGTCGCCAGCAGGTCGTCGAGGACGGCGAGCCCCGCCACCGGCTCGGTGGGGGCCTCCGGGTCGCCCGACTGGCGCAGCAGCCCGACCGTGGCGCGCAGCTCGTCGAGGGCCGAGCGGCTGGCCGCGCGGACGTGCCCGAGGGCCTCCTTGGCCTGGTCGGGGCGCTTGTCCATGACGTGCGCGGCGACCCCGGCCTGCACGTTGACCAGGGCGATGTGGTGGGCGACGACGTCGTGCAGGTCGCGGGCGATCCGCAGCCGCTCCTCGGCGACCCGGCGGCGGGCCTCCTCCTCGCGGGTGCGTTCGGCCCGCTCGGCCCGTTCGCGGATGGCGTCCACGAAGGCCCGGCGGCTGCGCACCGCGTCCCCCGCGGCGGCGGCCATCCCGGTCCAGGCGAAGACGCCCAGGTTCTCCTGCGCGTACCAGGGGGTGGGGCCGAAGAACATCGCGGCGGCGGTCAGCAGGCCCATGGTGGCCAGCCCCAGGCGCCAGGTGGTGGGCCGGTCGGTGTGCGAGGCGACGGTGTACAGGGCGACGACGACGCTCATGGCGACCGGCGCGGGCCGCTCGTCGCCCACCAGCTCCACGAAGGCGAAGCCGCCGGTGACGATCAGCACCGGGATGGGCCGGCGCCGGCGGAAGACCAGGGCGCCGGCGCCGAGCAGCATCAGCACGATGCCCTCGGTGGTGGGCGCGCGGGTGCCGAAGGTGGGCCCGTCGGGGCCGTGCGGGTCGGTGAAGGAGCTGATGACCATCGCCACGAGGACCAGCAGGGCGAGGCCCGCGTCGAAGGCGAGCGGATGGGTCCGCTGCCGGTCCCGGGCCCGGGCGAGGAGGGTGCCGTCGGTCGTCACAGCAGGAAACGGTACGGCGCCCCCGGCCCGGGGCGGGCGCCACGGGCCGGGACCGGACACGGGTCAGCCCGGGATCAGGCCGTCGTCGGAGAGCATCTGACGCACCTCGTCGAGGGTCGCGTCAGGTGCCGGGAGGATCAGCTCGGACGGTTCGAGGGCGTCGTCGGGCAGCGGCTCGCCGAGCCGCCGCACGGCGTCGAGGAGGGAGCCGAGCGTCCGGCGGAAACCCTCCTCGTCCCCCGACTCCATCTCCTGAAGGAGCTCGTCGTCCAGCGCGTTCAGCTCGGCGAAGTGACTGTCGGCCAGCGTGCACTGGCCCTCCCCCATGATCCGTACGATCATGACGTGCCGTCCTCCTGAAGGAAGTGCCCCGAGGAAGTGCCCCTGCGGGCCGCTACTTCTCGAAGCGCGGGTGGGACTGCTGCTGAGACGGGTCCTGCTGTCCCGCGGCGCCGCCCTCGATGGCCTGCTGCTGCGCCGACGGGCCGCCGGCCAGCTCGGCCTTCATCCGCTGGAGCTCCAGCTCGACGTCCGTACCGCCGGACAGCCGGTCGAGCTCCGCCTGGATGTCGTCCTTGCCCAGGCCGGACTGGTCGTCGAGCGCGCCCGAGGCGAGCAGCTCGTCGATCGCGCCGGCCCGTGCCTGGAGCTGGGCGGTCTTGTCCTCGGCCCGCTGGATCGCGAGGCCGACGTCGCTCATCTCCTCCGAGATGCCGGAGAAGGACTCGGCGATCCGGGTCTGCGCCTGGGCCGCCGTGTAGGTCGCCTTGATCGTCTCCTTCTTGGTGCGGAAGGCGTCGACCTTGGCCTGGAGGCGCTGCGCCGCGAGGGTGAGCTTCTCCTCCTCGCCCTGCAGCGTCTGGTGCTGCACCTCCAGGTCGCTCACCTGCTGCTGCAGCGCGGCGCGGCGGGACAGCGCCTCGCGCGCCAGGTCCTCACGGCCGAGCGCCAGCGCCTTGCGGCCCTGGTCCTCCAGCTTGGCGGACTGGCCCTGCAGCTGGTTCAGCTGCAGTTCGAGCCGCTTGCGTGAGGTCGCCACGTCGGCGACGCCACGGCGCACCTTCTGCAACAGCTCCAGCTGTTTCTGGTACGAGTAATCGAGGGTCTCGCGCGGATCCTCGGCCCGGTCGAGGGCCTTGTTTGCCTTCGCGCGGAAGATCATCCCCATACGCTTCATGACACCGCTCATGGGCTTCGCGCGCCCCCTTCTGACGGACTGGGCTCCAGCTCTCCAACAGAAACCACAGTACGGTTCCTGCCTCCATTACCGCACTGTTCGGGACCGGATGTGCTCCTACCCAAGGACGAGTGACGATCATCCGTCCTCCCGCCCAGGGAGTAGAGGAACCCCGGGGTCCCATGCCCAGGGACGCGGGCCGTTAGCGGATCGTTCCCGCCGACGCTGGGGTCCATGCGTGGCACCACGTACCCTTGGCCTTGTGTTCCGTAGCCGTTCGAAGGATGAGAAGGCCCCCACCGAGAAGGTGACGGCGGACCTCTCCAAGCAGCCCCGCGACCCCGAGGCCCCCAAGGGCCGCCCGACCCCGAAGCGGAGTGATGCCCAGTCGCAGCGCCGTCGCGCGCAGTCCGCGCCGTTGGACCGCAAGGAAGCGTCCAAGCGGCAGCGCGAAGCGCGCCGCACCGACATGGTCCGGCAGCGCGAGGCGCTGGCCAGCGGTGACGAGCGCTACCTGCCCGCCCGTGACAAGGGTCCGGTGCGCCGCTTCGTGCGTGACTTCGTCGACTCGCGCTTCGCGGTCGCCGAGTTCTTCCTGCCGATGGCCGTGGTCATCCTGGTGCTCTCGCTCTTCGGCAGCAAGGCGCCCCAGCTCCAGACCATCTCGCTGGTGCTCTGGGCCGGCGTGATCGTCATGATCGTCATCGACTCGATCGGCATCGTGTTCCGGCTGCGCAAGCAGCTGAACGCGCGCTTCCCGAACGAGTCGAAGCGCGGCGCCGTCGCGTACGGCCTCATGCGCACGCTCCAGATGCGCCGCCTGCGGCTTCCGAAGCCGCAGGTCAAGCGCGGAGAGCGACCCTGAGCGGGGACGGCTCCGGTTCGGCGTCGCCCGTCGTCGCCCACTGGCCGGTGGTGCCGGGCGGACTGCGTGACACCGTCCGCCAGGAGTTGATCGCGCGCCAGCTCGACGAGCAGATAGCCGCCCGCTACCCCGTGGGGCAGCGGCTGCGGATCCTCGACGCGGGCATGGGGCAGGGCACCCAGGCCCTGCGCCTGGCCCGGGCCGGGCACACCGTGACCGGCCTGGAGTCCGACCCCGAGCTGCTGAAGGCCGCCCGCGACTCGCTGGCGACCGAACCGGCCGGCATCCGCGAGCGGGTCCGGCTGATCGAGGGCGAGGGCCGCGAGACCGGGGTGCACTTCCTGCCCGGCAGCTTCGACGTCGTCCTCTGCCACGGTGTGCTGATGTACGCCGACGAGCCCGACGCGCTGCTCGCGGGCCTGGCCCGCATGCTGGCCCCCGGCGGCCTGCTCTCCCTGGTGGTCCCCAACGCGGAGGCGCTGGCCATGCGGCCGGGCCTCGCCGGGGACTGGACGGGCGCGCTCGACGGCTTCGAGTCGGACGTGTACACCGACCGCAACGGCACCAAGGTGCGGGCCGACCGGTTCGACGCCCTGACCGCGACGCTGGCCGGGATCGCGGCGCCGCTGCACGCCTGGTACGGCGTGCGGGTCTTCACCGACGGCATCCCCGGCGACGAGGGCCTGCCGGCCGCGGACGAGCTGGAGCGCCTGCTGACCGCCGAGGACCGGGCCTCGCGCACGGATCCGTACCGGCGCATCGCGGGCCTGCTGCACCTCTGCGGTGTACGGGGCTGAGGCACCCGGGATTTCCGGGGTGCGGGCACGGGCCCGCACCCCTTTTCGCGTTTCGGCGGGTTCGGCGGGTTCGCCGGGTTGCTGAGGGGTTCCCCGGCTCCTAGCCCTCGGCGTCGAGCGCCATCGGGCCGTAGATCTTCGTCCCGTCCTCGGACAGCGTCACCTGGTCCGCGCCGCCGTCGAGCAGGTCGCGCCAGTTCTCGCCGATCCAGGATTCCGCGTCGCCCTGGGTGGGGAACTCCTCGGGGGTGACCGCCGGTGCGATCTCAGTGCCGTCGGACTTCTCGAAGCGCCACGTCCATGCCATGCCAGCCTCCGGATGATCGGTTTCCTGCCCGCAGCGTAGCCGGGCGCGCACCCCTTGCGGTGACGCGGGAGGATCTGAGGGTGGAACTGACTCTGCTCGGCACCGGCGCACCCCTCGGACTCCCCCGCCCCGACTGCCCCTGCGCGGTGTGCGCGCTGTCCCGCGGGGAGCGGGCGCGGGCGGCCACCTCGCTGCTCGTGGACGGGGCGCTGCTGCTGGATCTGACGCCGGGGGCCGCGCTGGCCGCGGCCCGCTCGGGGCACTCGCTGGTCGGGGTGCGGCAGGTGCTGCTCACGCACCCGCACGACGGGCCGGCCGTCGAGCTGCCCGCAGGGCTGCCCACGGCGGGGCGGGTGCCGGACGGGCGGGAACTGACCCTGATCAGCGGCCACCGGGTGCGGGCCGTGCCGATGGACTCGCCCGGCACCGGGTACGAGGTGACCTCGGCGGAGGGCGAGCGGCTGCTGTACCTGCCGCCGGGCGCCGCGGCGGCAGGGCTCCCGGACGACCACCGGCCGCCGTACGACATGGTGATCGCCGACGTGACGGGCCGGCCGGACGGGCTGGCCCGGCTGCGGGCGATCGGGGCGGTCGGTCCGAGCACCGATGTGATCGCCGCGCACCTGGACCACGACGCGCCCACCGGGGCCGAGCTGGACCGGCGGCTCGCGGCGGCGGGGGCGCGGGCGGTGCCGGACGGGACGACGCTGTACGTGGGCGAGTACCACGCGGTGCCGGACGTGCCGCGGCGGACGCTGGTGACGGGCGGGGCCCGGTCCGGGAAGTCGGTGGAGGCCGAGCGGCGTCTGGAGACCTTCCCCGAGGTGCTGTACGTGGCGACCGGCGGGACCCGCGAGGGCGACCCGGAGTGGGCGCAGCGGGTGGGGCTGCACCGGGAGCGGCGGCCGGGCTCCTGGCGTACGGCCGAGACCACCGACCTCGTACCGCTGCTCACGGAGGACGGTCCTGCGCTCCTCGTCGACTGCCTGTCGCTGTGGCTGACGGACGCCATGGACGCGGTCGGGGCCTGGGACGACGAGCGGTGGGAGTCCGGTGGCCGGGAGGCGCTCGCGCGGCGGGTCGCCGAGCTGGTGGCGGCGGTGCGGGCGACGCCCCGCACGGTCGTGGCGGTGACGAACGAGGTGGGTTCGGGCGTGGTCCCGGCGACGGCCTCGGGCCGCCGCTTCCGCGACGAGCTGGGCCGCCTCAACGCGGCCTTCGCCGACGAGTGCGAGCAGGTGCTGCTGGTGGTCGCCGGTCAGGCGCTGGTGCTGCGCGGGTAGGGCCCCGGGCGGGCGCTTCCGGACAGGGCGCGGAGGCCCCGGGTAGGGTTCGAACGTCCTACCACCATGGCCACCGATGACCGACGTCCCTAGGCGGAACGAACCTTGAACCTCGACGACTTCTCCGATCTGATCGAGCGCCCCGACGGGGGGATCCGGCGCGACGCCGAGGAGCGCAGGGAGCGGCTGAGCGTGCGTCCCGGAGCGCTCGGGCGGCTCGACGAGCTGGGCGAGTGGCTGTCGGCGGCGCAGGGCGCGGTCCCGCCGCGGCCGGTGGAGCAGCCGAAGGTGGTGCTCTTCGCGGGCGACCACGGCGTGGCCTCGCTGGGCGTGTCCGGGCGGGCCGCGGGCGGCGGGTACGAGCTGGTGCGGGCGGTCCTCGACGGGGCGAGCCCGGTGGCGGTGCTGGCCCGGGCCCAGGGGGTGCCGGTGCGGGTGGTGGACGCGGGCCTGGACTGCGACCCGGAGCTGCTGCCGGCGGAGGTCACCCGGCGCCGGGTGCGGCGCGGCACGGGCCGGATCGACGTGGAGAACGCGCTGACCCTCGACGAGACCCGCGCGGCGCTCGAACTGGGCATCGCGATCGCCGACGAGGAGGCCGACTCGGGCACCGATCTGGTGGTGCTCGGGGATCTGAGCGTGGGCGGGACGACGCCCGCCTCGACGCTGATCGCCGCGCTGTGCGGGACGGACGCCTCCGTGGTGACCGGCCGGGGCGGTGCCGGGATCGACGACCTGGCGTGGATGCGCAAGTGCGCGGCGGTCCGGGACGCGCTGCGGCGGGCCCGGCCGGTCCTGGGCGACCAGCTGGAGCTGCTCGCGGCGGTCGGCGGCCCCGACCTGGCGGCGACGACCGGTTTCCTGCTCCAGGCCTCGGTGCGACGGCTCCCGGTGCTCCTGGACGGCGTGGTGGGCGCGGCCTGCGCGCTGGTGGCGCAGCGGGCGGCGTTCCGGGCCCCGGACTGGTGGCTGGCGGGCCAGGTGAGCGGGGAGCCGGCGCAGGCGAAGGCACTGGACCGGATGTCGCTCAACCCTCTGCTCGATCACGGCGTCACTGTGGGCGAGGGAACCGGGGCATTGCTCGCTCTTCCCCTCGTCCGGGCCGCCGCCGCGCTGGCCGCGGAGCTGCCGGAGGTGACCACTCCGGAGGCGGACACCACGGCGGAGGACGTCGCCGTGGTGGCGGACGAGGTCGGCTGAGTCGGATCACCGGCCCGGATGGGCACGTCCCGCCACGTCGGGACGGGCCCATCCGGCGCCCAGCCATGCAGGGTGATGCCCCATATGATCGCTTTTCATGGGAGAGGTCCGTTTGTCCACCGAAGAAGCGCCCCGGACCACGGTCCGCTCGCGGCGCAGCGCCGCGTTCGCCGTCTGGTACCTGCGCGTCGTCACGTTCATCAATTTCCTGAGCGCCGTGTGGGTCTCGTTCGGCCAGGACCTGCGCCGGCACAACGAGGACAACTACTTCACCCCGTACATGCTCACCGCGGGCTTCGCCTCCGGCGTCTTCACGCTCTTCCTGGCGATCACCATGCGCCGCCGCAAGCGGGCCGCGTGGATCCTCAACCTGGTCCTCAGCGGGCTCTTCCTGCTGCTCTTCGCGCTGGTGATGATCTTCCCGGAGATCCGCCAGCACGCCCAGAACTGGATCTCGCTGGTCCTGACCGCCGCCTTCTTCACCGCGCTGCTGCTGGGCCGCAAGGAGTTCTACGCGAAGGGCGACCGCTCCAACCCGCCGCTCGCCGCGGCCGTGGCGGTCGGCGGACTGCTCGTGACCTCGCTGCTCGCCGCGGGCCTGGTGACCGTCACCAACACCGCCGCCGGGCACTCCACCTTCCTGGAGCGCTGGAAGTACGGCGTGATGCGGCTGATCACGCTGGCCTCGGACGACTCGGCGTACGCCTCGATCACCACCCCGGGCTGGGTGGACGTCGTGATCAACATCATGTCGACGCTGCTGCTCTTCGCCGTGCTCTTCGCCGCCTTCCGCGCCCGGCGGGCCGTCGACCCGCTGACCGAACAGGACGAGGACCGGCTGCGGGCGCTGCTGGAGAAGCAGGGCGACCGGGACTCGCTCGGCTACTTCGCGCTGCGCCGCGAGAAGAGCGTCATCTGGTCGCCCAGTGAGAAGGCCGCCATCGCCTACCGGGTGGTCGGCGGGGTCTCCCTCGCCTCCGGCGACCCGATCGGCGACCCGGAGGCCTGGCCCGGGGCCATCGAGCCCTGGCTGGCCGAGGCCCGCGAGCACGGCTGGATCCCGGCCGTGATGGGGGCGAGCGAGGAGGCCGGCACCATCTACGCCCGGCACGGCCTGGACGCCCTGGAGCTGGGTGACGAGGCGATCGTGGAGACCGACGAGTTCACCCTCGACGGGCGGGCCATGCGCACCGTCCGGCAGGCCTTCAACCGGGTCAAGCGGGCCGGGTACCAGGTCCGCATCCGGCGCCACGAGGACATCCCCGCCGACGAGATGGACGAGCTGCTCCGCAAGGCCGACGACTGGCGCGACGGGGCCACCGAGCGCGGCTTCTCGATGGCGCTGGGGCGCCTGGGCGACCCGAAGGACGGGCGCTGCGTGATGCTGGAGTGCTCGGACGAGTCCGGCGAGCTGCGGGCGGTGCTGTCCTTCGTGCCCTGGGGTCCGAAGGGTCTTTCGCTCGACCTGATGCGCCGGGACCGGGACTCCGAGAACGGCCTGATGGAGTTCATGGTGATCGAGCTCCTGCAGCGGGCGAAGGAGATCGGGATCACTCAGGTCTCGCTGAACTTCGCGATGTTCCGGTCCGTCTTCGAACGCGGCTCGAAGCTGGGGGCCGGACCCGTGCTCCGGATGTGGCGCTCGCTGCTCAGCTTCTTCTCCCGCTGGTGGCAGATCGAGTCGCTGTACCGCGCCAACGCCAAGTACCGACCGATCTGGGAGCCCCGTTTCATGCTCTTCGAGAAGAGCGCCGACCTGCTGCGCATCGGCCTCGCCGCCGGGCGCGCCGAGGGCTTCCTGGAGGCCCCGGGACTGCCCAAGTGGCTGCACCGCAAGCATCTGGAGGGACGACGTTGACGGCAGGGGGACGGGCGGCGACGCGGGGACGGGGGGTGCGCGGGGCCCTGAAGGGCTTCGCCATACGGGAGTGGGGTCCGCTCTGCGCGACGGTGCGGACGGCGCTGGTCACCCGCGGGTGGCGGGCGATCCCGATGACCCTGGCGGCGGTCTGCCTCACCTCCCTCTTCCAGATCGTGCAGAACCAGGACTGGGGCTACCAGCCGGTGCAGGACGTCGGCTCGGTCCGGGCCGAGGACCCGCTGGTCCTGGCCCTGCTGCGGACCCCGCTCTCGCTCTTCGTGCCGGCCCTCGACCTGCCGGTGTGGGGCGCGCTCGCGCAGGTCCTGCTGGTCTTCGGCATCGCCGAGATCTGCCTGGGCCGGTGGCGGACGCTGCTCGTCGCGTACGTGGCGACGCTGGCCGGCACGCTGTACGCCCGGGTCGGCATCGCGCTCGGCCCGGACAGCCCGCTGGGGCTGCCGGCCTCCGACACGCACGTGGTGGACACCGGCCCGTCGGCGGCGGTGGTCGGCCTCGCCGTGTACGTGTGCTGGCGCTACCGGGCCCGGTGGACCGGGACGCTGGTGGTCGTGGCGATGGTGGTCGAGGTGCTGATCAAGAACAACCTGGCCGGCAAGGAGCACATCGCCGCCATCGCCGCGGTCCTGGTGGTCGTCGCCTTCCAGGAGTGGCGGGGCCGGGGTCAGCGGGGCGGCGCGGAGCCCCGCCCGGGGACGCGTTCCTGGAAGCCGCCGATCAGGTCCTGAGCCCTGCGGCGTACCCGGGTCCAGCGCTTGTCGTGCCGGTAGGCGCGGATCCGGGAGCGGGCCCTGGCCCGGTGGCGCCGGGGGTAGAAGCGCCGGGCCCACCAGGAGCCGGGGCGGGCCAGGCGGACCGCGCCGACGATCGCGACGAAGGGCACGAGGGTGCCGAGCACGGCCATCCGGAACTTCCCCTTCACCAGGGTGATCAGGACGAAGAGGAAGTTCACCGTGAGGGTCAGGACGAACCCGGCCCGGTCCTGCCGTTCCTCGGCCGTCATGTCGTCCACGCCGAGCGGGGAGAAGCCCGCCAGGGCGAGCAGCACGAGGGCCGCGGTGAGGACCACGACCTCGACGCTCTTGCGGCCGTCGTCCGACCAGTAGACGTCGTCGAGGTGGAGGATCAGCGCGAACTCGTCCAGGACGAGCCCCGCGCCGATCCCGAACACCACGGCGAAGACGCACGCCCCGATCCCCTCCCGGCCGCTGCCGACCGCCCCGAAGCCGCCGAGGACGGCGAGCACGACCCCCGGCACCACGTGGTGGATGTGCAGCCCGCCCGAGGAGACGTTGCGGAACGGGCCCTTGCCCGCCCGGATGAGCCGGGTGACCGTGCGGGTGACCGCGAAGGTCAGCACGAAGGAGGTCAGCGCGAGGAACAGCGGGAGCTTCCCGGGTTCGACGATGTTGCGTGAGAACCAGTGACCCATGCCACCCCTCTGCCGATTGGCCGCTTTCGTACCCTATGGCCAATTTAGCGTCCGGGCGCGGGGCACTACCCTTCCGCGGATGGACGGCCTGCGTTTCGCCTTCGGCACCCTCACCGTGCTCCCCGCCCGCATCACCCGCTGGGACCGCGACGCGGCCCGCGCCGGGATGCTCTGCGCCCCGCTCGCGGGCCTCGTCGTCGGCCTGTGCGCGGCCGCGGTCGGCGGGGTGTTCCTGCTGCTCGGCTCGGGCCCGCTGCTCGCCGCCGTCCTCACCGTCGGCGTCCCCGCCCTGATGACCCGCGGCCTCCACCTCGACGGCCTCGCCGACACCGCCGACGGCCTCGGCAGCGCGAAGCCCGCCGAGGACGCGCTGCGCATCATGAAGCAGTCCGACATCGGGCCCTTCGGCGTGATCGTGCTCCTCTTCGCGCTGCTCGCCCAGGTCGGCGCGTTGTACGAGCTGTACGGCGAGGGCTGGGCGCACGGCACGGCCGGGGCGGTCCTCGCGGGCGTCGTCGCCCGGCTCGCCCTCACCCACGCCTCCCGGCAGGGCGTCCCCGCCGCCCGCCCCGAGGGCCTCGGCGCGATCGTCGCCGGGACCGTCCCGCTCCGCCCCGCCGCCCTGACGGCCGCTCTGGTCCTCGTCCTGTGCGCGGCGGCCGGCGCCCTCCTCTCCCCGTACGACGCCCTGCGCCTCCCGCTCGCCGCCCTCGCCGCCCTCGGCTTGGCCGAACTGCTGCTGCGGCGCTGCGTGCGCCGCTTCGGCGGGGTGACCGGGGACGTGTTCGGCGCGGTCGAGGAGACGGCGGCGACGGTGGCGCTGGTCGCGCTGACGCTGGGTTAGCAGGCCCGGCGCCACGCCCCCAGCGCGTACTCCTTGCGCATCGAGCTCAGGCCGAGCTCGCGGGAGCCCGGGCAGAACCGCTCCGGCTCCCGCTCGTACTCGACGTGGAACACCGCCTTGCCCGCCTTCACGAAGGGGGCGAGGCGGGCGCACTCCTCGTACTGCGCGCACTGCTCGTTGACCGCGAAGTCGAAGTCCGGCAGCAGGGCGGGGATCTGGTCCAGGTCGTTCTTCAGGCCGACGGCCAGGCCGCGGTCGTGGGCCAGCCGGGCGATCAGGCGGTTGTAGCGGAGCTGGTCGGCGGCGGTGAGGGGGAAGCCGGTGTCGTTGCGGTAGCCGTCCATGTTGTCGGGCTCGACCGCGTCGAAGCCCTTGGTCCGGCACATGTCCAGGCGGGCCGCCATCAGGGGGGTGAGCAGGTCGGTGCGGCGGATGTCGAGCCAGCGTTCGCCCTCCCAGCCGTTGCCCTTGCCCAGCAGGGCCCGGGGGAACTCCGCCGCGTCCGGGCGGAAGTCCTCCCAGGCGCCGGTGGAGAGGTAGCAGATCACCTTGCGGCCCCGGCGGTGCAGGTCGGCGACGGTCGCCGCCGGGTGGTCGAAGCCGTCGATGTCGTAGACCGGGACGTCCACGGCCGGGTCCAGACGCCCGCTCAGCTGCCACTGCCAGGCGTCTCCCGGGCGGGGCTGCCAGCGGGGGGCGGGTTTCGGGTCCGGGGCCGTGGAGCGCGGGGGCCGGGGCTCCGGGGAGGGCGAGGAGGGCGCGGGCGTCGCGCAGCCGGCCAGGACGAGCAGCAGCGCCAGCAGGGGCGCCGGGCGTCTCATCGGGTGGGCTCCAGGGTGTGTGGGAGGGTGCCCCACGGGTGGGCGCCGGTGCCCGGGACCACGCAGTGCACCGGGGTCGTGGGGCGGACGTCCGCCGGGGCCGCGTACACCAGGTGACAGTAGTGGTCGGCGACCGGCAGATCGAGGTCGCGGTAGGAGTCCCAGGGGCCCTCGAAGGTCACCAGGAGGTCGGCCAGGGCCTCGTAGCCGGGCGCCGGGTGGGCGCCGTGGTTGAACACCAGGGTGCGCAGCCCGGCCGCCCGCGCCGACACCGCGAGGCGCCGGTAGTGCGGGAGCGCCGCCGGCTCCGTGGGCACCTGGTCGAGGAACGCGCCGTCGGCCGCGTACCAGTCGCGGTGCCGCACCAGGTCGGCGACGACCTCGGCGTGCGGGCGCCGCCCGTAGTCGGTGTCGGCGTAGCCGAGGACCCGCACCCCGGCCGCCCGCAGCCGGGCGGCCAGCTCGGCGAAGGCGGGGTCGCGGGAACGGCCCGCGCCGCTGGCCGGGTTGAGGACGACCCCGTAGAGGGCGGGCGCCGCCGCCACGACGGCGGACCAGTCCTCGGGGCGGTCGGCGGGGTGCTCGTAGAAGGGGACGAGCAGAGAGGGCGTGGTCATGGTCCGGTCCCTAGAAGCGGTGGGTGGTGGGGCGGGCCAGCAGGACGCAGGTCAGCACGGACAGCGCCGCCGCGGCGGCGCCCGCCGCGACCGGCCCGGCGGCCGGCACCAGCGTCTGCGCGCCCGCGGCGAGCAGGCACACCGCGGCGGCGCTGGACACCCCGCCGAAGGCCTGGAGCAGCAGCCCGAGCCACAGCACCGCGCCCACCAGGAGCAGCGAGCCGATCCGCCCGGGGCCGAGGGCCGCGGCACCGGGCCACAGCGCGGCGGCGGTGAGGGTCAGGGCGGCCAGCACCCCGAGGTAGGCGCCCAGGCAGCGGGCGAGCATGCCGGTGACGGCGCGCCGGAACTCGTACGCCGTGGTCAGCAGGCTCAGCCGGGTCAGGCTCGCGCCGCGGAAGCGGTGCAGCAGCCACTCGGCCGGGCCCATCGACAGGGTCAGCGCGATGACCGCGTCGGCCCCCGCGTACAGCACGAGCAGCCCGCTGCCCAGGCCGAACAGGCCGTACGGGACGGAGGCCGCGAGCGGGGGTCCGCCCCGGCCGCGGGCGCGGGCCGGCGGCTCGTCGGGGGCCGGGCGCAGGGCCCGCGCGGCGCAGACCGCCGTCGCGGCGAGCGAGCCGAGCAGCAGGGCGGTCCGGAGCGGACCGGGCAGGTCGTGACGGAAGGCGGGGACGGCTCCGGCGAGCGGCAGCAGCGCCCCGAGCAGGGCCCGTTCGCGGCCCAGCACGAGCAGCACGGTCGCGGCGCCCAGGTACACCGCCTGGCCGGCGCCGAACAGGGCCGACGGGTGCTCCCCCGGGCCCGCCGTCGCGACGGCCACGGCCGCGCCCACGAGCGCGCCCGCCGGGGCGCCGACGCGCAGCGCGCGGGTGGCGGCCCGCCGGTCGCCGAGGCCCAGCCAGGTGTACGCGCGGTGGGACAGCACCTGGTTCCACACCCAGCCGGTGACGGCCCCGGCGAACAGCGGCACGGTGCCGGGCGGCAGGCCGTACCGGCCCGGGCCGCCGGCGAGCAGCGGCGCGCCCAGCACGTAGGCGAGGCCGGGCAGGGCGAAGACCACCCCGCGCAGCAGGCAGCCGGCCAGGCCGGTGTGCCAGGGCGCGGTCCTCGGGGGTTCGGGGGCCGCGTGGCGGCGTTCGGTCCTCGCGTAGAGGTCCTCGGCCAGGGCGAAGGAGTCGGCGCGGCCGTAGGTGAGCCGGATGTGGCTGTCGGTCATGCCGTCGGATTCGAGGATGGCGGCTATCTCGTCCGGGTGGACGGCCGCCGCCGCCAGGGCGTCCAGGCGGTCGGCCAGTTCCTCCATCGGGTCGGGGGCCGGGGGTGGTCCGGCGGGGTCCGGGGCGGTGGCCCGGCGGCGGGGGACGGTCGGCAGGGCGTCGCGTGCGGCGCCGGGTTTCAGCCAGAGGGAGCCGCTCATGCCCAGGCTCCTTCCGTCAGTCCGGTGCGCCACCGCTCGGTGAGGCGGACGGTCCAGTCCGGCCGAGGCTCGGCCGGGGGCTCGGCCCGCTCGCCCGCCAGCTCCCGGTAGATGGTGCGGAAGCCGTCGACCGAGCGGTGCAGGGTGAAGCGGTCGACGACGCGTCGGCGGGCGTCCCGGGCGAGCTCCGCCCGGCGGGCGTGGTCCCGGAGGAGTTCCGTCACGGCGGCGGCCATCACGGCCGGTTCGCGGGGCGGGACCACCAGTCCGGTGTCGCCGACGGCCTCGCGGACCCCGCCCACGTCGGTCGAGACGGTGGCCCGGCCGCAGGACATGGCCTCGATGAGGGAGAAGGGGAAACCCTCGCTGATGGAGGAGAGCATCACGATGCTGCCGGCCGCGTAGGCCCCGGCGACGTCGGAGGTGCGGCCCTCGAAGGTGACGCCGTCGGCGACGCCGAGTTCGGCGGCCAGCTTCTCCAGGCGGGTGCGGTAGTCCTCGTTGCCCGCCGGGACCGGGCCGAAGAGCCGGAGGCGTACCTCGGGGAGTTCGGCGCGGACGATCGCGTACGCCCGGATCAGGGTCTCCAGGTCCTTGATCGGGTCCACCCGGCCCACCCAGCTGAGGGTGGGCGTCTCCGGTTCGGGGCCGGCCCAGGGGAAGGCGGCGGGGTCGACGCCGTTGTAGACGGTGCGGATGCGGTCGGCGGGGGCGCCGCCGCGCTCCTCCCAGCGCCGGTTGTACTGGTTGCAGGGGGTGATGAGGTCGGCCTTGCGGTAGCCGAGGGAGTTGAGCTCGCGGTAGAAGCCGAGCATGAGGGCCTTGACCGGATAGCGCTGGGCCTCGGTGCGGTAGCCGAGGTAGCGCTCGCGGAGGTAGATGCCGTGTTCGGTGAGCAGGAAGGGCACCCCTTCGAAGTGCTGGGCGGCGAGCGCCGGCAGCGTGGCGAGACCACTGGACACGGCGTGTGCCACGCGGTCGCCGGGTATCCGGGCGGCGAGCGGACGCAGGGCGTGTTCGAGCAGGTCGGTGGCGGTGAGGGCGTCGTGGACGGTGGGGCGGGCCACGGCGGTCGGCAGGTGGGGCATGGACCAGATCCACATGAGGGAGCGCAGGACCCGCTCCGAGCGCAGGGCGGCGGTCAGGCGGCCCTGGCGGGCGAGTGCGGCCAGGGCGTAGAGGGCCTCGCCGAAGTCGCAGCCCGCGGTGGGGTCGAGGATGGCGAGCAGGAGGCGTTCGTAGGTGTCGAGGAAGCGGCGGCGGGCCAGGCCCCGGGGCGCCCCGCCCCGCTCCGGGGTGCCCCAGAGCGGGAAGGAGCGGTGCTCCGAGATGTTCGGCGGCAGTTCCCAGGTCACGGGTTCGCGGCCGCTGCCGGTGAGGGCGAGGACGCGGAAGTCGACCTCGGGCATGCCGCGGACGAGCTGGTCGCACCAGGTGCTGACGCCCCCGTGTACGTGTGGATAGGTGCCTTCGGTGAGCATGGTGACGTGACGGCCGCTGCTCGGCATGGTGTCCCCCCGGACGTGTCGGACAGTCCCCGGCGCCGGTCAGGCGGTCGGCAGCTTGAGCGTGATCGCGGTCTGGAGCAGTTCGGGCGTGGTCCAGGCCGAGCGGGCGCCGGCGTACGCGGTGCCGAAGGCCGTGGTGCCGAGGAGGAGTTGCTTGCGGGAGCCCTCGGGCGCGGTGAGCGGGACGTCGACGCCGGAGGGCGCCTTGACGGTGACGGTGGTGCCGATCCGGTAGGCGGTGACCTGTCCGGCGGTGAGCGCCCGGTCCCAGGCGGCGCGGCGGTCCAGTTCGGTGCCGACGTCCTTCTGACGGGGGTTCACCAGCGGGGTGTCGGCGGCGAACAGCTCGCGGTAGTCGGCGAGGATCCGGTCGAGGACCGGGTAGAGGAGGCGTTCCTCGGCGAGGTTGGACTGGTGCGCGTAGTGCGGGCGCGGGTCGTTGCCCATCACGTGGGAGAGCGCGGTGCGGGCCTCCTGGGGCACGATGCGGGAGGCGTAGCCGGTGGCGGGGTCGAGCGGGGCGGGCAGGCAGGTGGAGGCCGGGTCGGACTCGCAGATCCCGCTGCCGCCGTCGGCGCGCGCGGTGTAGATCCAGTTGTACTCGTCGGCCATCTCGGCCGCCGTTCCCACGTTGTAGTACACGTTCATGGGGTGGCGGGGCACCGTCTGCGCGGCTCCCGCCCCGGTGCCGACGGAACGCTGCCGCGGTTCGCGCGAGTTGTCGCTGGCGGTCCATCTCACGCCGTTGTCGGCGAGCGCCCCGGCGAGGTTGGGGTTGTCCACGGACTGCTGCGGCAGGGTCTTGAGCCCGGAGTGCTCGCCGGTGACCAGTTCGGTGCGGTCGACGGGGATCCCCTTGAGGAGCGCCCAGTTGAGGTTGTCGCGGATCTGGGCGGAGATCTCGCCGCGGCCGGTCCACTTCACCGCCCCGGTGGCGGGGTCCTTGGCGCACTGCCAGGGGACGGTGGTGGCGTCCTGGACGCAGCCGAGGAAGGGGTGCGTGTAGGTGTGGTTGACCCAGCGGTACTGGGCGCGGTCGGCCAGCAGCCGGGTGGCGAGCGGGTCGGTGCCGCCGTGCTCGGTCTTCCACTCCTCGCCCTGGCCGCCGTTGTAGACCAGGTCGAGCTGGAAGCCGGCGGACTTCTGCCAGGCGGCGGCGTACTGGGCGTCGGCGGCGGTCATCCGGATCGGGTTCTCGGCCCCCTCGTCGCCGCCGGCGCAGTCGAGGTCGCCGGGGGTGCAGTTGCGCGCGGTGTCCCAGCGGGCGTCGGGGGCGAGCACGTCGTCGACGTGGACGGAGAGGTAGTTGCGGTCCTGCCCGAGGTGGACGCCCTGGGTGAGCCATTCGACGATGCCGCGGGCCAGTGCCCGGAACTGGCGCTGGTTCGGGTTGTACGCGAAGGAGACGACCAGTTCGCGCCGCCCGTCGTGGGCGTACTCGCCGATCAGGCTGGCCCGGGTGCCGCCCTCGACGGGCAGGTCGAGGTAGCTGGTGTAGCCGGCCCGGGGGCGGCCCGCGTAGCCGTAACTCTCGGCCACGTCCGGGTCGTTGTCCTCGAAGGCGACGGCTCCCCCGAGGTACCGGAAGGGGCCCGCCCGCCCGGCGGGGGTGACGGAGGCGCGGGTCCCGTCGAGGACGCCGGAGTAGCCGCCGTCGTCGGTGTAGTCGAGGCCGACGCCGGGGTGGGCCCAGGTGTACGCGTCGACCTGCGGGACGCCGAAGGTCCGCTCGTACGCGAAGAGGGCGGTCTGCTCGGCGGAGTCGGGGCCGAAGACGGCCTCGTGCGGCAGGACGACGCCCTGGTACTTGGCGCGGGGGCGGCCGTCGACGGTGTCGCTGAGGAAGGCGGGGGTGAGCACCGCCCGGTTCGCGTCGTTCAGGTCGAGCGTGCGGTACGGCACGCCGGAGACCCGAAGCTCGGCGGTGATCGCCTCGACCGCGCTGCCGCCGTCGTCGACGACGAGCACGGTGAGGTCGACCCGCGGGGCCTGCTCGGCGGCGCCCGCCTGCGCGGACGGGACGACGGTGGCGAGCAGCCCGGCGGCGGCGAGGGCGGCGAGGCGCCCGGCGCGGGGTGCGCGGGAGGCGGTGGTCGTTCGGGCGGTGCGGGCGGTGCGGGCCGTTCTGGGCGTACGGATTCGGCCGGAGTCCTTCACGTGGTGTCCCCCCTCGGGCAGGCCCGTCCGGCGGGAGGACCTGTGGAGATGCTGCAGAGGATGCAAAGGCGAGGGCGTCGCCCTTGCGCGAATGAGGCGAGTGTGAACGAGCTCCGCGACCCGACGGGGTAAACCCGAAAGAGACACCACGGACGAGTGAATCACCGCCGCCGTGAGCGAACCCGGCAAGCGGGCGTAGGCTCGTTCTCGGCGCTCATCGGGCCGAAATACGATGCGGCGGGGCACGGTCGGCCCATCCCTCGACCGCCAAGAACTCAATGGAAGCGAGATTTCACCACCGTGACTGCTCTCACTCTCAGCACCGCCGGAGCGGCGACGCTGCGCGCCGACGCCCTCGTGGTCGGCGTCGCGAAGTCCGGGAAGGCGCTCGTCGTCGCCCCCGGCGCCGAGGCCGTCGACCAGGCCTTCGACGGCGGGCTCGCCGCCGTCCTGGAGACGCTGGGTGCCTCCGGTGCCGAAGGTGAGGCGACCAAGCTGCCCGCCCCCGCCGGTGTGAAGGCCCCCGTCGTCCTGGCCGTCGGCCTCGGCGCGGTCGCCGAGGACGGCGAGGGTTACCCGGCCGAGACGCTGCGCCGTGCCGCCGGCACCGCCGCCCGCGTGCTGGCCGGCGCGAAGAAGGCGGCCTTCGCGCTGCCGATCTCCGCCCCCGAGGACGCCGCCGCGATCGCGGAGGGCGCCCTGCTCGGCGCGTACGCCTACACCGCCTACCAGGACGTCCCCAAGGACGCCAAGAAGCCGCTGGGCGAGGTCGCCCTGCTCGGCGCCAAGCCCCGCGACAAGGCCTACAAGGCCGCCGCGGAGCGCGCGCAGGTCGTCGCCGAGGAGATGAACCGCTCCCGCGACCTGATCAACCAGCCGCCGAACGACCTGCACCCGGCCGCCTTCGCCGCCGCCGCCCAGGCCGCCGGCAAGGAGTACGGCCTCAAGGTCCAGGTGCTCGACGAGAAGGCGCTCGCCAAGGGCGGCTACGGCGGCATCCTGGGCGTCGGCGTCGGTTCGGTGAACCCGCCGCGCCTGGTCCGGATCGCCTACACCCACCCGAAGGCGGAGCGGACCCTCGCCCTGGTCGGCAAGGGCATCACCTACGACTCGGGCGGCATCTCGCTGAAGCCGGCCGGCCACAACGAGACGATGAAGTGCGACATGAGCGGCGCCGCCGCCGTGTTCTCCGCCGTCGTCGCCGCGGCCCGCCTCGGCCTCGTGGTCAACGTCACCGGCTGGCTGGCGCTGGCCGAGAACATGCCGTCGGGCTCGGCCACCCGCCCCGGCGACGTGCTGCGCATGTACAGCGGCAAGACCGTCGAGGTCCTCAACACGGACGCCGAGGGCCGCCTGGTCCTGGCCGACGCGCTGACCAAGGCCTCGGAGGAGAACCCGGACGCCATCGTCGACGTGGCCACCCTGACCGGCGCCATGGTGCTGGCCCTGGGCGACCGCACCTTCGGCATCATGGCCAACGACGACGACTACCGGACCGCGATCCACGAGATCGCGGACGAGGTCGGCGAGCAGTCCTGGCCGATGCCGCTCCCGGCTGACCTGCGCAAGTCCATGGACTCCCCCACCGCCGACATGGCCAACATGGGCGTCCGGATGGGCGGCGGCCTGGTCGCCGGTCTCTTCCTGCAGGAGTTCGTGGGCGAGGGCATCACCTGGGCCCACCTGGACATCGCGGGCCCGGCCTTCCACGAGGGCGCCCCGTACGGCTACACCCCCAAGGGCGGCACCGGCTCCTCGGTGCGCACCCTGGTCCGGCTGGCCGAGCGCCACGCGGACGGCGAGCTCTGATCGGGCTCCCGCACGCACGGTGACGGCCCCGGGACCCCTGTCCCCGGGGCCGTCACCCGTTCCGGCCGTTCCACGGGGCCGTCCGGGACCCGCCCGGGGGCGGGCCGGGCGCTGTTCGCCCGCGACGAAATCCGCAGCTTCGTACAGGCGTATTACCCGTCCGTACGGACGATCGGCCGGTCTCATCCTCCGGCCCCGCGTCCCGCCGCCCGTCAACAAGTGCGAAGATGGGTTCTCGGCAGGACAGGGCCCCCACCACAGGGCCGAAGAAAATGCGGCCGGACACCAGAGCCGCCGCCCGGTCGCTGCAGACCGGCGACGAGCGCACATGCATGGAGGACGTGACGTGGCGAACGACGCCAGCACCGTTTTCGACCTAGTGATCCTCGGCGGCGGTAGCGGCGGTTACGCCGCGGCGCTGCGCGGAGCGCAGCTGGGCCTGGACGTCGCACTGATCGAGAAGAACAAGCTCGGCGGCACCTGCCTGCACAACGGCTGCATCCCGACGAAGGCCCTGCTCCACGCCGGCGAGGTCGCCGACCAGGCGCGCGAGGCGGAGCAGTTCGGTGTCAAGGCCTCCTTCGAGGGCATCGACATCAAGGCCGTGCACAAGTACAAGGACGACGTGATCTCGGGCCTGTACAAGGGTCTCCAGGGTCTCGTCGCCTCCCGCAAGGTGACCTACATCGAGGGCACCGGCCACCTGTCCTCGCCCACCTCCGTCGACGTGGACGGCCGCCGGGTCGAGGGCCGTCACGTCCTCCTCGCCACGGGCTCCGTGCCGAAGTCGCTCCCGGGTCTGGAGATCGACGGCAACCGGATCATCTCCTCGGACCACGCGCTGACCCTGGACCGGGTCCCGGAGTCCGCGATCATCCTCGGCGGCGGCGTCATCGGCGTCGAGTTCGCCTCGGCGTGGAAGTCCTTCGGCACCGAGGTCACCGTCATCGAGGGCCTGAAGCACCTGGTCCCGGTCGAGGACGAGAACAGCTCGAAGCTGCTGGAGCGCGCGTTCCGCAAGCGGGGCATCAAGTTCAACCTCGGCACCTTCTTCCAGTCGGCCGAGTACACCGAGACCGGTGTCAAGGTCACCCTGGCCGACGGCAAGACCTTCGAGGCCGAGGTGCTGCTGGTCGCCATCGGCCGCGGCCCGGTCTCGGCCGGTCTCGGCTACGAGGAGCAGGGCGTCGCGATGGACCGCGGCTACGTGCTCGTCGACGAGTACATGCGCACCAACGTGCCCACGATCTCCGCGGTCGGCGACCTGGTCCCGACCCTCCAGCTCGCGCACGTCGGCTTCGCCGAGGGCATCCTGGTGGCGGAGCGGCTGGCCGGTCTGAAGACCGTCCCGATCGACTACGACGGTGTCCCGCGGGTGACGTACTGCCACCCGGAGGTCGCCTCCGTCGGCATCACCGAGGCCAAGGCCAAGGAGATCTACGGCGCGGACAAGGTCGTCGCCCTCAAGTACAACCTCGCGGGCAACGGCAAGAGCAAGATCCTCAAGACCGCGGGCGAGATCAAGCTGGTCCAGGTCAAGGACGGTGCCGTGGTCGGCGTCCACATGGTCGGTGACCGCATGGGCGAGCAGGTCGGCGAAGCTCAGCTGATCTACAACTGGGAGGCGCTGCCGGCCGAGGTCGCGCAGCTCATCCACGCCCACCCGACGCAGAACGAGGCCCTCGGCGAGGCCCACCTGGCCCTGGCCGGCAAGCCTCTCCACTCGCACGACTGACGCTCACGTCATCCAGGGCGCGACGACCACTTTCCGCACATTCGATAGGAGCAACCGAAACCATGTCGGTTTCCGTAACCCTGCCGGCGCTCGGCGAGAGCGTCACCGAGGGCACCGTCACCCGCTGGCTCAAGGCCGAGGGCGAGCGCGTCGAGGCTGACGAGCCGCTGCTCGAGGTCTCGACCGACAAGGTCGACACCGAGATCCCCGCCCCCGCCTCGGGCATCCTGGCCTCCATCAAGGTCGCCGAGGACGAGACGGTCGAGGTCGGCGCCGAGCTGGCCATCATCGACGACGGCACCGGCGCCCCCGCCGCTGCCCCGGCGCCGGCCGCCGAGCCGGTCGCCGCCCCGGCCCCGGCCGCTCCGGCGCCGGTCGCCGAGGCCCCCGCCGCCCCGGCCCCCGTGGCCGAGGCCGCCGCCCCCGCCGGTGCCGCTCAGGGCACCGACGTCGTGCTGCCCGCGCTGGGCGAGTCCGTCACCGAGGGCACCGTCACCCGCTGGCTGAAGTCGGTCGGCGAGACCGTCGAGGCCGACGAGCCGCTGCTCGAGGTCTCCACGGACAAGGTCGACACCGAGATCCCGGCGCCCGTCTCCGGCGTGCTGCTCGAGATCGTCGTCGCCGAGGACGAGTCCGCCGAGGTCGGCGCCAAGCTGGCCGTCATCGGTGCCGCCGGTGCCGCGCCCGCCGCCGCTCCGGCCCCGGCCGCCCCGGCCCCCGTCGCGGCTCCGGCTCCGGTGGCCCCGGCCGCTCCGGCTCCGGCGCCCGCCCCGGTGGCTCCGGCCGCTCCGGTCGCCGCCCCGGCCCCGGTCGCGCCCGCCGCCCCGGCCGCCCCCGTCGCCGCTCAGCCGGCCGAGGACGGCGCGTACGTGACCCCGCTGGTCCGCAAGCTCGCCACCGAGAACGGTGTCGACCTGGCGGGCGTCAAGGGCTCGGGCGTCGGCGGTCGCATCCGCAAGCAGGACGTCCTCGCGGCCGCCGAGGCCAAGAAGGCCGCTCCGGCTCCGGTCGCCGCCGCTCCGGCCGCTCCGGCCGCCGCCAAGGCTCCGGCCCTGGAGGTCTCGCCGCTGCGTGGCCAGACCGTCAAGATGACCCGCATGCGCAAGGTCATCGGCGACAACATGATGAAGGCGCTGCACGGCCAGGCCCAGCTGTCCTCGGTCGTCGAGGTCGACATCACCAAGCTGATGAAGCTGCGCGGCCGCGCGAAGGACTCCTTCGCCGCCCGTGAGGGCGTCAAGCTCTCCCCGATGCCGTTCTTCGTGAAGGCGGCGGCCCAGGCGCTGAAGGCCCACCCGGTCATCAACGCCCGGATCAACGAGGCCGAGGGCACGATCACCTACTTCGACTCCGAGAACATCGGGATCGCGGTGGACTCCGAGAAGGGCCTGATGACCCCGGTCATCAAGGGTGCGGGCGACCTGAACATCGCCGGCATCTCCAAGGCCACCGCCGAGCTGGCCGGCAAGGTCCGCGGCAACAAGATCACGCCGGACGAGCTCGCCGGCGCGACCTTCACCATCAGCAACACCGGTTCGCGCGGTGCGCTGTTCGACACGATCATCGTGCCGCCGAACCAGGTCGCCATCCTGGGCATCGGTGCCACGGTCAAGCGTCCGGCCGTCATCGAGACCGCCGAGGGCACCGTCATCGGCGTCCGCGACATGACCTACCTCACGCTCTCCTACGACCACCGTCTGGTGGACGGCGCCGACGCCGCCCGCTACCTGACGGCCGTCAAGGCGATCCTGGAGGCCGGCGAGTTCGAGGTCGACCTCGGTCTGTAAGGCACGCTGCCGAAAGGCAACGTAACAAGCCTCACCTGCGGTGTCCCCGTCCGGATGTGTTTCCGGGCGGGGACACCGCCGTATTGTCTAAGGGTCAATGACTCCCTAAGGAGCGGCTTCCATGACCATGCCCGTCGTCCATTCGCTGCGCGAGCAGATCCGCGAGCACATCGTGGAGGGCATCGTCAGCGGGCGCTGGAAGCCGGGCGAGCGGATCGTGGAGCGCCGGATCGCGACGGAGCTCGAGGTGTCGCAGACGCCGGTGCGCGAGGCGCTGCGCGAGCTGGAGTCGCTGCGGCTGATCGAGTCGGCACCCAACAAGGGCGTCCGGGTGCGCAATCTCACCGCCGCCGACCTGGAGGAGAGCTACCCCGTACGGGCCGGTCTGGAGCAGATCGCGGCCGAGCTGGCGGCCGGCCGGCTGGCGGCGGACTGCTCGACCCTGGAGCCGCACGTGGCGGCCCTGTACGAGGCGGACGCGGCGGCGGACGGTACGGCGCAGGTGCGGCACACGGTGGCGTTCCACCGGGAGCTGGTGAAGGCGGCCGGGAACAGCGTGCTGCTGCACACCTGGGAGGGCCTGGGCATCGAGGTGTTCACGGCGCTGTCGATCCGCTGGCTGGGCACGGTGCAGAAGTCGTACGCGGAGGAGCACCAGGAGCTCGTGGAGGCCTTCCGCAGGGGCGACCCGCAGATCGGCGCGCTGGTGAAGGCGCACGTCCTGGGGTGCGCCCCGAGGGCGTGATCCGGCCACGCGTGTCGCCGTCCACCGTCTGAGCGGGTCCGTTTCGAACGGACCCGCTCATTCGTGCGTAGGGGCTCTCAATCGCTCTCCCACCTGCGCGGATCCTTCGAAAACAAGGCACCGGGTGCCCGTTTTCGCGGCACCCTGTGCCGACTTTCGTACTCCAGGGAAGTTTTTCGGTTCAATACTTTGATCGATCATCGATCGTCGGCTTACAGTCTTCGGCGGGCCGTACCCCGGCCCTTCGCCCTGTCCTGCCAGACACGGCTTCTTTTTCTCCACCCCCACCTGTCCGGAAGGCGGCGATCATGACCGATCCCGTAGGCAAGATTCCGAGCGAGCTCGACCAGCTCCCGGACCGTGACACCGAGGAGACCGCCGAGTGGGCGGCCTCCCTGGACGCCGTCACCAAGGCCGCCGGCCCGCACCGGGCCGCCTACCTGATGCGCCGCACGCTCCAGCACGCCGAGGGCGCGGGCCTGGCCCTGCCCAAGCTGCTGGAGACGGACTACGTCAACACCATCCCCACCTCCGCCGAGCCCTCGGTCACCGAGTTCGGCGGCGACGAGGAGATGGAGCGGAAGATCACCGCCTGGAACCGCTGGAACGCGGCCGCGATGGTCACCCGCGGCTCCAAGCACGGCGTCGGCGGCCACATCGCCACCTTCGCCTCCGCGGCCTGGCTCTACGAGACCGGCTTCAACCACTTCTTCAAGGGCAAGGAGTCGGGCGCCGCCGAGGGATCCGGCGACCAGCTCTACATCCAGGGCCATGCCTCCCCCGGCATCTACGCCCGCGCCTTCCTCGACGGGCGGCTGAACGAGGGCCACCTCGACAACTTCCGGCAGGAGTCCGGCGGCAACGGCCTGCCCTCCTACCCGCACCCGCGCCGGCTGCCCTGGCTGTGGGAGTTCCCCACCGTCTCCATGGGCCTCGGCCCGCTCTCCGCGATCTACCAGGCGCGCTTCAACCGCTACCTGACCAACCGCTCCATCAAGGACGTCTCCGCCTCGCACGTGTGGGCGTTCCTCGGTGACGGCGAGATGGACGAGCCGGAGTCGACCGCCGCCCTGGCGCTCGCCGCCCGCGAGGGCCTGGACAACCTGACCTTCGTCATCAACTGCAACCTGCAGCGCCTCGACGGCCCGGTCCGCGCCAACTTCAAGATCGTGCAGGAGCTGGAGGCCCAGTTCCGCGGCGCCGGCTGGAACGTGGTCAAGTCCCTGTGGGGCAACGCCTGGGACGAGCTGTTCGCGCTCGACACCACCGGCGCCCTGGTCCGCCGCCTGCGCCAGGTGCCGGACGCGCAGGTCCAGACGTACCAGACCCGCGACGCCGCCTACATCCGCCAGGACTTCTTCGGCGCCGACCCGGCCCTCGTCGAGATGGCGAAGCTGCTCTCGGACGACAAGATCCTGGAGTGCTTCCACCTCTCCCGCGGTGGCCACGAGCCGCGCAAGGTGTACGCCGCGTACAAGGCCGCCCTGGAGTTCAAGGGCGCGCCGACGGTCATCCTCGCGCAGACCGTCAAGGGCTTCACCCTGGGTGAGGGCTTCGCGTCGAAGAACGCGAACCACCAGATGAAGAAGCTCACCGGCGACGAGTTCAAGAACATGCGTGACCTGCTGGAGCTGCCGATCTCGGACGCCCAGTTCGTCGACGGCCAGGTGCCCTACGGCCACCCGGGCGCCGACTCCCCCGAGGTCCGCTACCTCCAGGAGCGCCGCGCGGCCCTCGGCGGCCCCGCCCCGGCCCGCCGGGTGCACCCGCTCGCGCCGCTGCCGGCCCCGGCCGAGAAGACCTTCGCCGCCTTCGACAAGGGCTCCGGCACGCAGTCCATCGCCACCACGATGGCCTTCGTCCGCCTGGTCAAGGACCTGGTCCGCGACAAGGAGACCGGCAAGCGCTGGGTCCCGATCGTCCCGGACGAGGCCCGCACCTTCGGCATGGAGTCGCTGTTCCCCTCGCTCGGCATCTACTCGCCGAAGGGCCAGACGTACGAGCCGGTCGACCGCGACCAGCTGATGTACTACAAGGAGGCCGTCAACGGCCAGATCCTGAACGAGGGCATCACCGAGGCCGGCTCGATGGCCGACTTCATCGCCGCTTCGACGTCGTACGCGACGCACGGCGAGGCGATGATCCCGTTCTACATCTTCTACTCGATGTTCGGCTGGCAGCGGACCGCCGACCAGATGTGGCAGCTCGGCGACCAGCTCGGCCGCGGCTTCCTCGTCGGCGCCACCGCCGGCCGCACCACCCTGACCGGTGAGGGCCTCCAGCACGCCGACGGGCACTCCCCGGTGATCGCGGCCACCAACCCGGCGGCGCTCACCTACGACCCGGCGTTCGCCTACGAGGTCGCGGCCATCGTCAAGGAGGGCCTGCGCCGCATGTACGGCGAGGCGGCCGAGGGCGAGGACCAGAACGTCTTCTACTACCTCACCGTCTACAACGAGCCGATGCCGCAGCCGGCCAAGCCGTCCGGCGTCGACGAGGGCATCATCAAGGGCCTGTACCGCTTCAACACGGCCGAGTCGGCCGGCCTGGAGCTCCCGGCGAACGCCTCGCGCATCCAGCTGCTCTCCTCCGGCACGGCCATCCACTGGGCCCTGGAGGCGCAGCAGCTGCTCGCCGCCGAGTGGGGCGTGGCCGCCGACGTGTGGTCCGCCACCTCGTGGACCGAGCTGCGCCGCGACGCGCTGGAGGCCGACGCGGCCATGCTGCGCGGCGAGGAGCGCGTGCCGTACGTCCGCCAGGCCCTGGAGGGCGTGGACTCCCCGGTCCTCGCCGTCTCGGACTACATGCGCCAGGTCCCGGACCAGATCGCGCAGTGGGTCCAGCAGGACTGGTCCTCGCTGGGCGCCGACGGCTTCGGCCTGTCGGACACCCGTGTCGCCGCCCGCCGCCACTTCGGCATCGACGCCCAGTCGATCGTGGTCGCCGCGCTCGCCCAGCTCGCCCGCCGCGGCGAGGTCAAGGCGACCTCGGTGAAGGAGGCGCGCGAGCGCTACGGCCTGTAAGGGCCCTTGATCCACCCGAGGCGGGCGGCACGCATGATGGACTCATGCGTGCCGCCCGCCTCATCAAGTTGGTGCTCCTCCTCCAGTCCCGGCCGTCCATGACGGCCGCCGAACTCGCCGCCGAGCTGGAGGTGTCGGAGCGCACCATCACCCGCGACGCCCTCGCCCTCTCGGAGGCGGGGGTGCCGGTCTACGCGGACCGGGGCCGGGCGGGCGGCTACCGGCTCGTCGGCGGCTACCGGACCCGGCTGACCGGGCTCGCCCGCGGCGAGGCGGAGGCACTGTTCCTGTCGGGGCTCCCGGAGGCGCTGCGGGACCTGGGGCTCGCCGACGCGGCCTCGGCGGCCCGGCTGAAGGTGGCGGCGGCGCTGACGCCCTCGCTGCGGGACGCGCCGGAGGCGGTGGGCCGCCGCTTCCACCTGGACGCGCCCGCCTGGTACCAGGAGCCGCGGACGCCGGAGCTGCTCGGGCCGGTCGCGGACGCGGTCTGGGACGACCGGCCGGTGCGGGCCCGCTACCGGCGGGGCGACGGCGAGGTGGAGCGCGAGCTCCAGCCGTACGGTCTCGTCCTGAAGGCGGGCGTCTGGTACGTGTGCGCGCGCCTCCAGGACGGGGCCGGCCCGTTCCGTACCTACCGGGTGGACCGCTTCGTCGAGGTGGTGGTGGCCGAGGAGCGCTTCGAGCGGGACCCCGGCTTCGATCTGGCGGCGTTCTGGAGCGAGCGGTCCGCCGAGTTCGCCCGCTCGCTGCTGCGCGCGGAGGTGGTGCTGCGGCTGACCCCGGCCGGCGCGCGGCGGCTGCCGTACGTGACGGACCGGGCGGCGGCCGAGGAGGCGCTGGCGGCGGGGGCCGCCGAGGGCGGGGCGGACCCGGCGGACGGCCGGGTCACGGTGACGCTTCCGGTGGAGAGCGAGGACGTGGCCTTCGGGCAGCTGCTCGGGCTCGGCCCGGAGGCGGAGGTGCTGGCCCCCGCCTCCCTGCGGGCCCGGTTCGCGGCGGCGGCGCGGGCGCTGGCCGAGGTCTACCGGTAGTCCTCGACCCGGGTGTCCGGGTCGGTCTCCTTGGCCACGAGGAAGCCCCAGGAGTCCGGCCGGGAGCCGTCGGCGTCGGTGAAGCCGTACTCCCGGGCGAGCCGTCCGCTGTCCGTGGACCGGCCGTTCCAGCGGGCCCGGTCCGGGTCGGCGGCGAGGGCGGCGACGGCGCGCCCGACGTACACCGGGGACTCGGAGACGCCGAAGTCGGGGATCTTCGCGGTCGCGTCGCGCCAGTCGTCCTCGGTGACGCCGAAGTGGGCGAGCATCTGCTCGGACCTGAGCCAGCCGGGGCTGACGCAGACGGCCGTGCCGCCGTACTCCCTCAGCTCCTCGCCGAGGCCGAAGGCCATCCGGATGGGGGCGTTCTTGGCGAGGTCGTAGAAGAGGTTCTCGCGGTGGCGGGTGCCGTTGTACGCGGCGGTGCCGTCGGTGACCTCGACGACGAGTCCGCCGGGGTGCCGGATCAGCAGCGGCAGCGCGGCGTGGGAGGTGATGGCGTGCGTCTTCACGCCGAGTTCGAGCATCCGCAGCCCGCCGGCGAGGTCGTACTCCCAGGTCTTCTTCCCGAAGTCGAGGAGGTGTTCGCCGCCCCAGACGTCGTTGACGAGGACGTCGAGCCGGCCCTGTTCGCGGTCGATCCGCTCGACCAGGGCGCGTACCGCGTCGGGGTCGAGGTGGTCGGTGGGGACGGCGTGGCCGGTGCCGCCGGCGGCGGTGACGAGCTCGGCGGTCTCCTCGATGGTCTCGGTGCGGCGGCCGACCTCGCTGATCCGGTCGCGGGTGGTGCGTCCGGTGACGTAGACGGTGGCTCCGGCGGCGCCGAGCTGGACGGCGATGGCCCGTCCGGCGCCCCGGGTGGCGCCGGCGACGAGGGCGATCCGGCCGGACAGGGGCTTCGTGTCGGTGGTCATGGGCCGAGCCTGGCAGGAAAATACGACATCTTCCGTCCGGATTGTTTTCGGCCGGTTCCGGGTGCGTCGCCCCGCGCCACCCACGATGCTTGTCCCGTGATGGACGAGACGGAGTTCTGGGAGATCATCGACTCCACCCGGGAGGGCGCCGACGGCGACCCGGAGGAGCACGCCGACCTGCTCGTCGAGCGGCTGACGCAGCTGGATCCCGATGCCGTCCTCGACTTCGCGCGCCATTTCGAGGCCCGGTTCAACCGCGCGTACAGCTGGGAGCTGTGGGGCGCGGCGGCGGTGCTCTTCGACGGGGCGGGGGACGACGCCTTCGACTTCTTCCGCTGCTGGCTGATCGGCCAGGGCCGGGAGGTCTTCGAGGGGGCGGTGCACGATCCGGACGCGCTGGCGGAGCTGCTCGACGCCTTCGACGAGGAGATCGACGGGGACGGCGAGGAGCTGGGTTTCGCGGCGGACGAGGCGTACGAGCGCCTGACCGGCGTGGAGGCGCCGGATCTGGGGATCCCGCCGCAGGCCGCGGAGCCGGCGGGCACCCCGGTCGACCTGGCGGACGACGGGGTGCTCGCGGTCCGCTTCCCTCGGTTGTGGGCCCGGTTCGGTCCCGGATGACAGGGGGGGTACCTGGACCGAACCGGGCCGGTCCTTCAGCCCCCGAGCCGCAGCTGGGGGTTCTCCTGGCCGAGGATCATGTCGGTCCTGGGCTGGAGGGCGGGGAAGAGCTGTTCGGGCTGCGGGATCGCCCAGTACTTGCCCTCGGCGACCATGTCGAAGACCCGCTCGGCGTGCTCCTCGGGGGTGAGCCCGTGCTCGTCGGCGAGCTGCTGGAGCTGCGCGTTGAAGGCCGCGATCTCCGGGGGCTCGTCCGCGCCGGGGCGGGCGGCCTTGAAGATCTCGCTCTTGACCGAGCCGGGCGTCACGACGGACACCTGGATCGGCGCGCCCTTCATCTGCATCTCGTAGTGCAGCGACTCGCTGAGCGCGAGGGTGCCGAACTTGGTGACGCTGTACGGGGCCATGAGCGGGCTCGGCAGCAGGCCGCCGACGGACGAGACGTTGACGACCCAGGCCCGCTCGCCGCGCTCCAGCATGCGCGGGACGAAGGCCCGGATGCCGTTGACGTAGCCGCCGATGTTGATCCGCAGCATGGCGTCCCAGCGCTCGGCGGGGATCTCCCACGAGTAGCCCATGGCCATGATCCCGGCATTGTTGACCAGCAGGTCGACGACGCCGAACCGGGTGTACGCCGTGTCGGCGAGCGCCTCGACGGAGCCGGGGTCGGCGACGTCGGTGACGACGGACTCGACCTCGGCGCCGGTGGCCCGCAGCTCCTCGGCGAAGACGGCGAGGCGGTCGGCGGCGATGTCGGCGAGCACCAGCTTCATGCCCAGCGCGGCGGCCTGCCGGGCGAGTCCGGCGCCGATGCCGGAGGAGGCTCCGGTGATGACGGCGGTGCGCCCGGCGAAGGTGTCGGCGGCGGACATCAGAAGTGCGTTCCGCCGTCGATGCGGACCTCGGTGCCGGTGATGAAGCGGCCGTCCTCGGAGGCGAGCATCGCGACGACGCCGGCGACGGTCTCGGGGCCGGCGAAGCCCTGGCCGAGGGCGGGGGACAGCTTGGCGAAGAGGGACCAGTCGGTGTCCTCGGGCAGGCCGGGGCCCGCGGACTGCTTGCTGGCGCCGCTGCCGTCGGTCATGCCGGAGGAGATGGAGCCGGGCTGCACGGCGGTGAAGCGGATGCCCTGCTTGGCGTACTCGGCGGCGAGCGCGTGGGTCATGGACTGGATGCCGCCCTTGCTGGCCGCGTAGGCCGCCATGTAGGGGTGCGCGAAGGTCGCCGAGGTGGAGGAGAAGTTGACGACGGCGGAGCCCTCGCCCTCCAGGAGCGCCGGGACGGCCTCGCGGATCATGAGGAAGGTGCCGGTCAGGTTGACCCGGAGCACCTGCTCGAAGGCGTCGAGGCTGGTCTCGTGGGTGTGCGAGGAGCGCAGGATGCCGGCCGCGTTGACCAGGACGTCCAGGCCGCCGAGGGCGGTGACGGCGGCGGCGACGCCCTCGCGCACCGAGGTCTCGTCGCCGATGTTCACGACGAGGGTGGTGAGGCGGTCGGCGTCGGCGCCGGCCTTGGCCACGGTGTCCTTGAGGCCGTCCTCGCTGATGTCCGCGGCGACGACGGTGCCGCCCTCCGCGAGCATGCGCAGGACGGTGGCCTGGCCGATGCCGGAGCCGCCGCCGGTGACCAGGGCGCGGCGTCCTACGTAGCGGGTGAGCTGCTTCATGACGGCAACCTCTCGATGTCGAGCTATCCGGGGGATGTGTGCCACCGTACGCCTAAGTGGCACGTTTTGCCATAGGTGCGTGGAGTGCACGCATGGCAGTCGCGGGCGTACGCTGGGTGGCGTGAGCGACAAGAACCCGGCCGCCGACACCGCGTCCCCCAGGACCCCCTCCCTGACCGAGCGCCGCAAGGCCGCCACCCAGCTGGACATCGCCCGCGCCGCCGCCGAGCTGTTCACGGAGCGCGGCCCGGACGACACCACCGCCGAGGACATCGCCCAGCGGGCCGGGGTCGCGCTGCGCACCTTCTACCGCTACTTCCGCTCCAAGCAGGACGCCGTCGCCCCGCTCCTCGCGGGCGGCGCCGACCGCTGGCGGGCCGAGCTCGCCACCACCACCGCCCCCGGCATCGCGCTGCCCACCGCCCTGGAGCGGTCCATCGCCGCGTCGCTCGCGGCGGCGGACGAGGAGGCGGCGGAGGGCCTGCGCTGGACCCGCGGCCTGCTGCGCGCGGCGGAGACCGACCCGGCGCTGCGGGCCGTCTGGTACCGCGTCAACCAGGAGTCCGAGGACCGCCTGCGCGGCGTCCTCGCCACCCTCGCGGGCCCGGACGCCGACCCCCTGGAACTGCGCCTCGCGGCGGCGGCGGCGACGGACGCGATCCGGATCGCCCTGGAGACCTGGGCGGAGACCGACGCCCCCCTCCACGGCGAGGGCTCACCCGCCGCCCTGGCGGTGCGCTGCCTCGGGGAGCTGATGGGCGGGATGCGGATCCTGGGGACGAACGGGGGGTGAGGGGCGCGGCGGGCGCCCGGGGGCGGGGGGCCAGCTCAGTCCAGCCCGGGGCAGCTCAGCCCAGCCTGGGGCGGGTCCGGCCCGGGGCAGCTCATCCCAGCTCGTCCAGCCCCGCTCAGTTCAGCGAGCGCCCCATGCACACGTCGTCCACGTACGTCCCCTCCAGCAGGAACTCCCCCGGCAGGACGCCCTCCACGGCGAAGCCCTCCGCCTCGTAGAGCGCGCGGGCCGGGGTGTTGTGGCCGAGGACCCGGAGGGTGATGCGGGTCGCGCCCTGCCGTCGGGCGAGGTCCATCGCGGCGCGCACCAGCGCGCGGGCCACGCCCTTGCCGCGGGCGGCCTCGCCGACGACGAGGCCCTGGATCTGGCGTACGTGGGCGTTGCTGGGGAGCGGGACCGAGCGCACCAGGCGTACGAAGCCGACGACGCCCGTGTCGGGCAGCTCCGCGACCAGGTAGTGCTCGGGCAGGTGCCGTTCGTCGTAGAACGGCTCGTCGCCCTCGGGGGCGGGCAGGACCGCGTGCAGCGGCGACCAGGCGGTGCGGTCGAGCTCGGCGAGCGCGCGCTCGTCCGCGAGCCGGGCCGCGCGTATCCGAATCTCCGGAACGATCATGCGGGCCACTGTGCCACGGACCGGCCGGGAAGGGCAGGATGAACGCATGCAGCGCTCCTCCCGCCCCGCCGCCCCCCGCAAGCGCGTCGCCGTCACCGGCGCCACCGGACTGATCGGCTCCGCCCTCGTGCGCTCCCTGCGCGCCGACGGCCACGAGGTGCTGCGGCTGGTGCGGCGCCCCGCCGCCGCGGCCGACGAGGTGGAGTGGGATCCGGCCCGCCTGTACGTGGACAGCGCCGCGCTCGTCGGCGTCGACGCGGTCGTGCACCTGGCGGGCGCGGGCGTCGGCGAGCGGCGCTGGAGCGAGGCGTACAAGAAGGAGATCCGCGACAGCCGGGTGCTCGGCACGCGGGCGGTCGCCGAGGCGCTCGCCTCGCTGGCCGTCCCGCCCGAGGTGCTGGTCTGCGGCACGGCGCTCGGCTACTACGGCGACACGGGCTCCCGCGCGGTGGACGAGAGCGCCCCCGCGGGCGAGGGCTTCCTGCCGTCGGTGTGCGTGGAGTGGGAGGCCGCGGCGGCCCCCGCCGAGGCGGCCGGCATCCGGGTGGCGTACGCCCGTACCGGTCTGGTGGTGGCGCGCGAGGGCGGGGCGTGGGGGCGCCTGTTCCCGCTGTTCCGGGCCGGGCTCGGCGGGCGGATGGGCGACGGGAGCCAGTACTGGAGCTTCATCTCGCTGCACGACGAGGTCGCCGCGCTGCGACACCTGATGGACACCCCCGGGGTGTCGGGTCCGGTGAACCTGACCGCGCCCGAGCCGGTCACCAACCGCGAGGTGACCGCGGCGATGAGCCGGGTGCTGCACCGGCCCGCCTTCTTCCACGTGCCGGCCGCCGCGCTGCGGGTGGCGCTCGGGGAGTTCGCGCAGGACGTGCTGGGCAGTCAGCGGGTGCTGCCGGGGCGCCTGCTGGAGACCGGCTTCGACTTCGCGTTCCCGACGATCGACGAGTCGGTGCGCGCGGCGGCCCGCTGACGATCCGCCACCCGCCACCGGGGACGGCGGCCCGGCGGCCCCGCCACCTGGCACCTTCCCCGGCCCTTCCCGTCCCGTGCGCTCCCCCGTGCTGCGTGCACCCCGTCGCGCGCGGCTTCGCCGCGTGGGAGCGCTGCCTACTCTTCTGCGAACTCGGGCATTCCGGGGGCATGTTGGGGGCATAGGCCCCCCACGAACCGCGCCGACCTGGGGAGGGGCACGTGCTCAACAACTCGGACGTCGTCGTCGTAGGAGCCGGGATCGCCGGTCTCGCGGCGGCCCGGCTGCTGACCGAGGCCGGCCTCTCGGTCACGGTCCTGGAGGCCGCACCGCGGATCGGCGGCCGGATGGCGACCGACACCGTCGACGGCTTCCGGCTCGACCGGCTCGGGCCACTGCTCACCACGCCACAGCTGGAGGGCGTCCCGCTGCGCCCCTTCGCCCCGGGGGTCGTCGTGCACAGCGACGGCCGGTACGGGCGGTGGGGGGCGCCGCACGCCCCGTGGAGCTCACGGGGCACGGGAGCCCCCGGCGCGGGGGGAGCACGCGGACGGGCGCGCGCCCTCGCGAGCGCCCCGCGGAATCCGGCCACCTCGCTCGACCAGGCGCGGCTCGGCGCCTCCCTGGTCCGGCTGGCCACGACGCCCGCGCAGCGCCTGCTCGGCCGCACGGAGCGGACCGCCCGGGAGGCGCTGACGGCCCGGCTGCCCGCCCGTACCGTCCAGGGGGTGCTGCGCCCGCTGGTGTCGGCGCTGCTCGGCGACCCGGACCTGACGACCTCCAGCCGGCGCGCGGACCTCGCGCTGCGGTCCTTCGCGCGGGGCCGGCCGAGCGTGCCGGCGGGCGGTTCGGACGCGCTGCCCGAGCGGCTCGCGGCGGCGCTGCCGCCGGGCACGGTCCGTACCGGCGTGCGGGTCACCGAGGTGTCGATCGCGCGGGTCACCACGGCCGAGCACGGGGTGTTCACGTGTCGCTCGGTGGTCCTGGCGACGGGCGGCCGGTCGGCGGCGGAGCTGCTGCCGGGGCTGTGCGTGCCGGAGTACCACGCGGCGACGGTGCTGCACCACACCGCGCCGGTCGCGCCCACCGCGAACCCGGTGCTGCTCCTGGAGTCCGACGCGGGCGGCCCGGTGTCGCACACGGCGGTGATGAGCGCGGTCGACCCGGGCCGGGCGCCGGCCGGGCGGACGCTGATCACCTCGACGGTGCTCGGCACCGCGCCGGACGACACCGAGCGGCGGGTCCGCAAGCACCTGGCGACGCTGTACGGCGCGTCGACGGACGAGTGGGAGCTGCTGGCGCTGCGCCACACCCCGTACGCCTTCCCGGCGATGCGGCCGCCCTTCGACCCGGAGCGGCCGGTGCGGCTGCTGTCGGGCCTCTACGTGTGCGGCGACCACCGGGCCACCGGCACGCCCGTCGGCGCGCTCACCTCGGCCCGTCGCGCGGCCGTCACGCTGCTGACGGACCTGGGGCTGCGCCCGGCGGGAGCGGCCCCGGAGGTGGCGGCGGCGTAGCCGGGCGGGGGTCCGTCAGCCGAGCGCCGCCACCCGGTCGCGGTAGTTCCGGACGGCCGGGGCGTCGCGGTAGGGCTCCAGGCGGCGTTCGAAGTCGCGGACGTACTCGACCGCGCGGGCCGAACGCATCTCGGAGGCCTGCTGGGCGGCCTCGGCGGCCAGCGCGCACGCCTGGTCGAGCTCGCCGAGCGCGAGGCGGGCGGAGGCGAGGACGACGCGGCAGAACAGGCGGCTGCGGGCGTAGCCGGGGGCGCGGAGCTGGAGGGCGCGTTCGGCGTGCTGGGCGGCGGCCCGGTACTGCTGGAGGTCGCGGTGGCAGTGCCCGAACTCGTCCGCGAGCTGGGCCTCGTCGAAGGGCCTGGCCCAGTAGGGCACCTCGTCGCCGGGCCGGGCGGCCTCCAGGGCGCGCTCGGCGCGGGCGAGGGAGGCGCCGCAGGCCCGGGAGTCGCCGAGGACGCCGTGGCCGCGGGCCTCGACGGAGTGCAGCAGCGCCTGGACGACGGGCGGGGCGGCGGCGCCGACGCCCTGCTGGGCGACCCGGGCGAGCTGGACGGCCTCGCGGCCGTGCCCGAGGTAGACGGCCTGGTGGCTCATGGTGATCAGGACGTACGAGCCGTACGCCCGGTCCCCGGCCGCCTGGGCGAGCCGCAGCGCCTGGACGAAGTACCGCTGGGCGAGACCGTGCGCGGCGATGTCGTAGGAGGTCCAGCCGGCCAGCCGGGTGAGGTCGGCCGCCGCCCCGAAGAGCCGGCGGCCGGTGCTCTCCCCGTACGTGCCGCGCAGCATCGGCTCGGCCTCGTGCTCCAGGTAGCGCACGAGGGCCTGGCGGGCGTGGCCGCCGCCGTAGGCGTGGTCGAGGGCGCGGAAGAGCTCGCCGACGGAGCGCAGGGCGGCGATGTCGCCGCCGGAGACCCGCTGGCCGGGGCCTCGGTCGGTGCCGCGCTGGCGGGGCACCGAGTAGCGGCCCTGGAGGGGCACCCTCGGGTCCGGCGGCGTTCCCGCGGCCCCGCCGGGCTCGCCGCGGGCCACCCGTTCGTCGGCCCGTCCGATCAGCCAGTCCCGGCTGGGCACGACGAGCCCGGCCGGGGTGAAGGCGATCTTCCGCAGCTCGGCGTGGCTGCCGGAGTCCTTGCGCCAGAGGCCGCTGACGATGTCGACGGCCTCCTCGGGCGTGGCCGCGAACTCGAGCCCGGCGTAGACCGGGGCGCAGGCGTCGAGTCCCAGGTCCTGGGCGGAGAGCCGGCGTCCGAGGCGCCGGGTGAAGACCTCGGCGATGAGCGCGGGGGTCGTGCCGCGCGGCTGCTGCCCGCGCAGCCAGCGGGTGACCGAGGTCTTGTCGTACCGCAGGTCGAGTCCGTGCTCCAGGCCGAGCTGGTCCACCCGTCTGGCGAGGCCCGCGTTGGAGAAGCCGGCCTCGGCGATGAGCGCGGCGAGCTGGCGGTTCGGGATGCGCTGCGGGGGTCGTTCCGTCATCAGCTGTGCGGTCTCCTGCCTTCCGGGCCCGGGTGGCAGTCCGCCCGTACGGACCCTCGTGTCCCTCATGGAACGGCGTGAATTTAGCGGCAGGGACCGCCCTAACCGCCACCTTCGCCCCAGATTCATCCGATCGTGTGAGGAACGGGGAGTTATCTTTACGGCCACCCGTGAAGCGAAGGGCTTCCCAGCAGCGGGCACGGACCCCCACGCACCTGCCGGACGGCTGTTCGGCGTTCCGCCGTACAGTGGCATGGGCGCGTATGACGCATGGTGCCGAGCCGGCTCCCGCCCCGGGACGATCCCCGGAACCCGGCCCTCGGCATCCAGGAGGAGGCATGGCCGTGAGTGAGCTGCGATTCGTCCGTCTGGGCTTCGGCGAGCACGCCGTCGAGTACCGGACGGCGTGGGACAAGCAGCGCGAGGTGCACGCCGCCCGGTTCGCGGACGAGGTCGAGGACACCTGTCTGCTGCTGGAGCACCCGCCCGTCTACACCGCCGGCCGGCGCACGGCGGAGAGCGAGCGCCCCCTGGACGGGACGCCGGTCGTGGACGTGGACCGCGGCGGCAAGATCACCTGGCACGGGCCCGGCCAGCTGGTCGGCTACCCGATCATGAAGCTGCCCCGCCCGGTCGACGTGGTCGCGCACGTCCGGCGCCTGGAGGAGGCCCTGATCCGCACGGCGGCCGACTTCGGCCTGGAGACCACCCGCATCGAGGGCCGCAGCGGGGTCTGGGTGCTCGGCGACCCGGTCGAGCAGCGCCCCTCGCTGGGCGGGCTCTCGCTGGACTTCGACCCGCGGCTGACCGACGACGAGTTCGACCCCCGGCTCAACGGCCCGGAGTACGCCCCCTCCAACGCGGGCCAGCGGCGCGAGGACCGGAAGCTGGCGGCCATCGGCATCCGGGTCGCCAAGGGCGTCACGATGCACGGCTTCGCGCTCAACGTGAACCCGGACAACACCTGGTTCGACCGGATCATCCCGTGCGGCATCCGCGACGCCGGCGTGGCCTCGCTCGCCGCCGAGCTGGGCCGCGACATCACGATCGAGGAGGTGCTCCCGGTCATCGAGGGGCACCTGCGGGAGATCCTGGAGCACGCGGACCTCAGGCCGCGGCCGGTCGAGCCGGCCTCGGCCTGACGGCCGCCCCGCGACCGGCCGGCGACGGCCTGACGATCACCGAGGAATGCCGAGCCATGGCCACGGGTTGGCCAGAGCGTCAAGGCATGGGAAGCAACGGGCGTACCCTGGTGTGCGCCGAAGAATCGAAGCTACAGGAGCCGATGTGTCCGCAGTCGCACCCGACGGACGCAAGATGCTGCGCCTGGAGGTCCGGAACGCCCAGACCCCCATCGAGCGCAAGCCCGAGTGGATCAAGACCCGCGCGAAGATGGGACCGGAGTACAACAAGCTCCAGGGCCTGGTGAAGAGCGAGGGCCTGCACACGGTCTGCCAGGAGGCGGGCTGTCCCAACATCTTCGAATGCTGGGAGGACCGCGAGGCCACCTTCCTCATCGGCGGCGACCAGTGCACCCGGCGCTGCGACTTCTGCCAGATCGACACCGGCAAGCCGGAGGCGCTCGACCGTGACGAGCCCCGTCGCGTCGGCGAGTCGGTCGTCACGATGGACCTGAACTACGCCACCATCACCGGCGTCGCCCGCGACGACCTGGAGGACGGCGGCGCCTGGCTGTACGCGGAGACCGTGCGCCAGATCCACCAGCAGACCGAGGGCCGCGCCGACGGCCGCACCAAGGTCGAGCTGCTCGCCCCCGACTTCAACGCGGTGCCGGCGCTCCTGGAGGAGGTCTTCGCCTCCCGCCCCGAGGTCTTCGCGCACAACGTCGAGACCGTGCCGCGGATCTTCAAGAGGATCCGCCCCGGCTTCCGCTACGAGCGGTCGCTGGAGGTCATCACCAAGGCGCGTGACTACGGTCTGGTCACGAAGTCGAACCTGATCCTCGGCATGGGCGAGACCCGCGAGGAGGTCAGCGAGGCCCTCCAGCACCTGCACGACGCGGGCTGCGAGCTGATCACCATCACGCAGTACCTGCGCCCCTCCGTCCGGCACCACCCCGTGGAGCGCTGGGTGAAGCCGCAGGAGTTCGTGGAGCTCAAGGAGGAGGCCGACGAGATCGGCTTCTCCGGTGTGATGTCGGGCCCGCTGGTCCGCTCCTCGTACCGGGCCGGCCGCCTCTACCAGCAGGCGATCGAGAAGCGCGCGGGCACCGTCGACGCCTCCCAGGCCGTCTGACCAGGTGCTCTCCCCGATGCGGCCGTCCCCCGGACGGCCGCGTCGGCGTTTCCGGGGCGGCTGGTGGCCGCCATCCGGGCCGTCGGCACCGTCAGGGCTTCATCAGTGTTTGACCGCGGGGTCACGCCCTGGTAACACCGTTCTGTGAGGATGTACTCACTCACCGCCACCGAGTGTTCACGGAGGCCCACGCCCATGCAGGCCGCGCAGATCCGCGCCACGGCGCTCCCGTCCGTCACCGACGCCCTCCGGGCCGTCGAGTCCGTCCTGCTCGCCCGCGGGCACCGCAGGGCCCGCCGCAACGCCTGGACCTCCGTCCTGGAGGACCGCCGCCGCGCGAAGGACCGCGTCGAGGCCCAGCACGTCATGGAGGCGGTGTCGGGCCGCGCCTCCCGGGCCACGTAAACTTCAGGACATGGCGAGGAGTGCAAACACGGGCGGCGCTGACGCCGCGAACCCCGGGCGACTGAAGCAGATCGCCCTCACGTACAAGATGACCCGGAAGGCCGATCCCAAGGTCGGGCTTATCGTCGCGGGCGTGGGCATCGTCGTACTCGGTGTCTTCCTCGCGGTCGGCTTCCTGATCGGTCACCCGCTCTACCTGGGCATCCTCGGCTTCGTGCTGGCGTTCCTGGCGATGGCCATCATCTTCGGCCGGCGCGCCGAGAAGGCGGCCTTCGGTCAGATGGAGGGCCAGCCCGGCGCGGCCGCGGCGGTGCTGCAGAACATCGGGCGCGGCTGGACGGTCACCCCCGCGGTGGCGATGAACCGCAACCAGGACGTCGTGCACCGGGCCGTCGGCCGTCAGGGCGTCGTGCTGGTCGGCGAGGGCAACCCCAACCGGCTGAAGACGCTGCTCGCGGCCGAGAAGAAGAAGGTCGCCCGGATCGTCGTCGACGTGCCGGTGACCGACATCATCGTCGGCAACGACGAGGACCAGGGCCAGGTGCCGCTCAAGAAGGTCCGCACCAAGATGCTGAAGCTGCCCCGGCTGCTCTCCGGCCCCCAGGTGACGGCCGCCAACGACCGGCTGCGGGCGATGGGCGACCTGATGAGCAACATGCCGCTGCCGAAGGGTCCGATGCCCAAGGGCATGCGGATGCCGCGCGGCGGCAAGATGCGCTGAGCGGCGCGAGCGAAGCCGCACACGCACGCGTACGACGGGAAGCGCCCCGGACCTGATCGATCAGGTCCGGGGCGCTTCCCGTCGCGCGCGTGCGGGGGGCTCGTCAGATGCGGACCTGGACGGCGCCGGAGAAGCGGTCGTGCAGGCCGCGGCCGTCGCGGTCCCAGATGAGGGCCGGGATGGCGAGGCAGACCAGGGCGCTGCGCAGGGCCACCCGCAGGATGCCGAGACGGCCGCCGCGCACCGAGACCACCCGGAGGCCGAAGAGGCGCTTGCCGGGGGTGGAGCCGACCGTGCCGACCGTCAGCACGCTCACGACCAGCAGGAGGAGCAGCGCCCAGTTGCCGGTGGCCTGGCCGTAGCCGTGGGTGATCAGGCCGTATGCGATCAGCATGCAGAGGGCCCAGTCGACGGCGAGGGCGCCGAGCCGGCGGCCGGGGCGGGCGATCGAGCCGGGCCCCTCCTCGGGAAGACCGAGCTGCTGCCCCCGGTAGCCGAAGTCCACGCCCGCTTCTTCGGCCGCGGCGCGGGGGCCGGAGAGCCATGATCCGAGTGCTTGCCTGTTGTCCACCCGACCACGGTACTGTGCCCGTTTTTGATCACTTCGGCCTGGGTCGGCGGGAGGCCCCGGGCGGGCGGACACACACCCGCCCCGGTTAACTTCGACGAAACAAATGGGTCATGCTTGAGAAATCCCGTCTGCCTATGGTCGGGTCCTGCGTGTGCCACCGCACTGGCCGCACGACCGAGCTGCAAGCCCGCCCCTCCCCGGGCCGGGAGTAGGAGGAGTTGGATGTCCGAGAAGCACGGGTTCCAGAACGCCGACGAGGTCCAGAAGTTCATCAAGGACAACGACGTCAAGATGGTCGACGTCCGCTTCTGTGACCTTCCGGGCGTCATGCAGCACTTCACGATCCCGGCGACGGCCTTCGACCCGTCGGAGGAGCTCGCGTTCGACGGTTCGTCGATCCGCGGCTTCCAGGCCATCCACGAGTCGGACATGTCGCTGCGCGCCGACCTGTCGACGGCCCGGGTGGACCCCTTCCGCCGTGACAAGACGCTGAACATCAACTTCTTCATCCACGACCCGATCACGGGCGAGGCGTACAGCCGCGACCCGCGGAACATCGCGAAGAAGGCCGAGGCGTACCTCGCCTCCACCGGCATCGCCGACACCGCCTACTTCGGTCCCGAGGCGGAGTTCTACGTCTTCGACTCGGTGCGCTTCGAGACCTCGGCGAACCAGGGCTTCTACCACATCGACTCCGAGGCCGGCGCCTGGAACACCGGTGCGGAGGAGAACAACCGCGGCTACAAGGTGCGCTACAAGGGCGGCTACTTCCCGGCCCCGCCGGTCGACCACTTCGCCGACCTGCGCTCGGAGATGTCCCTGGAGCTGGAGAACGTCGGCCTCCAGGTCGAGCGCCAGCACCACGAGGTCGGCACCGCCGGCCAGGCCGAGATCAACTACAAGTTCAACACGCTGCTCGCCTCGGCCGACGACCTGATGCTGTTCAAGTACATCATCAAGAACGTCGCCTGGCGGAACGGCAAGACCGCGACCTTCATGCCGAAGCCGATCTTCGGCGACAACGGCTCGGGCATGCACGTCCACCAGTCGCTGTGGTCGAACGGCGACCCGCTGTTCTACGACGAGACGGGCTACGCGGGCCTGTCGGACACCGCCCGCTACTACATCGGCGGCATCCTCAAGCACGCCCCGTCGCTGCTCGCCTTCACCAACCCGACGGTGAACTCGTACCACCGCCTGGTCCCGGGCTTCGAGGCCCCGGTCAACATGGTGTACTCGCAGCGCAACCGCTCCGCCGCCATGCGCATCCCGATCACGGGCTCGAACCCGAAGGCCAAGCGCGTCGAGTTCCGCGCGCCGGACCCGTCCTCGAACCCGTACCTCGCCTTCTCCGCCCTGCTCCTCGCGGGCCTCGACGGCATCAAGAACAAGATCGAGCCCATGGAGCCGATCGACAAGGACCTGTACGAGCTGGCTCCGGAGGAGCACGCGAACGTCCCGCAGGTCCCGACCAACCTCGAGGCCGTCCTCACCGCCCTGGAGGAGGACAACGAGTACCTCCAGGCCGGCGGCGTCTTCACGTCCGACCTGATCGAGACGTGGATCGACTACAAGCGGACCAACGAGATCGCCCCGATCCAGCTGCGCCCGCACCCGCACGAGTTCGAGCTGTACTTCGACCTCTAGAGCGTGAGGCTCGTTCGAGCCGCTGACACACCTGACGGACGGGCCCCGGGCCGGCATGACGCCGCCCGGGGCCCGTCCGTTTCGGCCGTTCCCGCCCGGCTGGGCTCAGTCCAGGTCGCGGTAGCGACGCCGCCACTCGTGGACGAGGACCACGAGAGCACCGATCACGGCCAGCCCGCCGGCGGCCACGGCGACGAATCCGAGGGCACCGGAGCTCCCGGTGGAGGCGAGCTCGGAGCCCCCGGCGCCGGCCGAGGAGGTGGGGTCGGGTCCCGGTGTCCCGCTCGGGTCCGCGCTCGCCGAAGCGCCGGGAGAGCCCGATGCGGTCGGGGAGGCGGTCGGGGGAAGGGTCGGGCTCGCGGTCGGGCTCGGCGAGCCGCCGGGGTCGGAGGTCGGTGTGGGGGTGGGCGACGGCGGAGTGCCGCCGGTCCAGCTCACCTTCGCGTGCCTGATGACCGGAACCCGGTCGCCGGTCACCAGGGCCAGGGCCTGGCTGTCCTCGCCGACCAGCTTGTGGCCCACCGGGACCGGGACGAAGGCCGTCGCCGAGACGGTCGCGGTGCCCGGCCGGGCACCGGCCGGGGCCTTCACGAACAGCGATTCGCCGTCCATCACGGCCTGGGTCAGCCTGCCGTCGGCGCCCGAGACCACGTTCCCCTCCTGGTCGGTCAGCACCACGCCGGCCGCGACGGCCGCGGGGTCGAGGGCGGCCATGACCTGGTCGCCGGTGGTGCCGACCGTGATCGGACCGAGGACCGACCCGGCCGGCCCGGTCACCGTCTCGGGGTCGAGGACCAGCGGGGTGACCGGTTCCGGGGTGTCGACGGCGTGTGCCACGAGGTAGTCGGCGAGAGCCGCGCCCGCCGGGTCCAGCGGGACCGCCTTGACGTGGTTGGTGAGACGCCAGACGGCGGCCTGGGTGCCTCCGGCCGCCGCGTTCTCGGAGAGCTTGAGGCCGGTCAGCTTGCCGAGGTCGGCCGGCTTGTACGCCGGGTACCCGTGCCGCAGGACCCAGTCGACCTTCGCCGCGTCCGGGTTGTCCTTCAGCGTGGGCACCTCGGACCGGTCGGCCTCCCGGTACTCGGCGCCCCTCTTCACGGCGGTGCGGACGTCGAGGCAGTACGCGAGCAGGGTGTCGCCGTCTTCGGTCGTCACCTTGATCAGGCCGCCGGGCACCCCGTCGTCCTTGCCTTCGGGCTCGGTCACGTGCGCGATGTAATCGCCCTCGCGCAGTGCGGCCTTCTTGACGACCACGACCCCGTCGTCGGCGTCTCCGCCACCGGCCTCGGCCGCCACCGCCGTCGTCGCCGCACCGCTCACCAGCAGGCCGCTCGCGAGCACGCCGACCACCGTACGGATCCTGCGTTTCCGCCCCACCATCGTTCTTCTCTCTGCCTGGGCCATCACGGACCCGATCAAAGCTAGGGACGGTCACACCGGCCGGAGGACGGAAAACGGGGGGAGTTCCTGCGGACCGGTGCCGCAGCTTCCTGCAGGGCGAGAGGCCCCCGCCTTATGACCCCATAGCTCCGGCCTATGAGCCACTCCCCCGCGATGGACCCCCATCTCCCCGCATCGCCACGGCACTTGAGGGGGCGGGGACCTCCGCGGCCTCCGGCCACCCCGGGGCGTTGGTCCTTTCGGAAACGGACCTAGGTCCCTAGGGGGACGGACCCGGGCTGTTGGAGGATCTCGGTCCGGCAGGGGCCCCGGCACGCGGGGGCGGGGCCCCCGCTCGTGTGCGGACGGTCGACAGGAGAACGGGGTGGCATCAGGGTGGGCACGGTGGAGGGCAACATGCTCGCGTTCCTCGGGGTGAGCGCGGGCGAGGAGGCGGTCTACCGGACGACCCTGCGTTCACCGGGGCTCGGCATCGCCGCGATAGCCGGCGCGTGCGGGATCGACGAGGAGAGCGCCGGGGCCGCGCTCGGCAGGCTCCGGGAGCTCGGCATGGTGGCCACCGGCGACCAGCGGACGTTCAGCGGCACCGACCCGGTGTCCGTGATCGACCGGCTGGCCCGCCTGCGGATCCGCGGACTCCAGGGAGAGATCCGCCGCGTCGCCTCCTCGCGTCACCTCGTGGAGAGCCTGGCCGAGGACCGGCGCGCCGGGACGTGGGGCCGGGCCGTCGAGCTCCAGCACGTCGAGGGCCTCGACCAGGTGATCGCGTGCGTGGACGAGTTGTCGTTCTTCGCCCGCGAGGAGCGCCTGACCACGCACCCGGGCCCGATCCTCACCGCCGCCCTCGACGCCGTCAGGAGCTCCGACCTGAAGTACCTGCGGCGGGGCCTGCGGATGCGGACCCTCGTACACGATCGCGCGCTCGGCGCCCCGGGGGTCGGCCGCTTCGTGTCGGAACTGGCCGAGCGGGGTGCCGGGGTGCGGGGCACGGCCGGGCCGCTCGAACGCATGGTGATCTTCGACCGGCGGACCGCGCTGGTGGCGACCGACCCGGCGGACATCACCCGGGGCGCGCTCGTCGTCCGCCACCCCGCCCTGGTCGCCCCGCTGCTGGCCCTCTTCGAATCCCGCTGGGCCCGCGCGCACGGGCCGGCGGCCGAGCTGCCGAGCCCCGCCGAGCTGCGCGTCCTGCGCACCATGGCCCGGGTCGCCAAGGACGAGGCGGGCGCCCGCGAACTCGGCATGTCCGTCCGCACCTACCGCGGCCATGTCGCCGCCCTCATCCGCCGCCTGGACGCACCGAGCCGCTTCGGCGCGGCCTTGGCGGCCCGCGAGCGCGACTGGATCTGAGCGGGGGGGCGCCGCCCGGCCCGGTGGCCGGGCGGCGCCCCTTCCTGGTCAGCGGCCGTAGCGGATCAGGGCCCGGACCATGTGGCAGGTGGTGTCGGAGGGCGGGTGGATGCCGAGCTGGACGGCGGTCGTGCGGATCTTCGCGTTGGTGGCCCGCGACGGGATGTAGACCCCGGCGTCGAGCAGGGCTATCGCGAGGCGCATGGCCTTCAGACGGCGGTTGTGGGTGACGTACCACTCGCGGGGGCGGCCCGCGGGGAGCGGCTGCTTCTGGAGCGGCTTCCAGGGTTCGAGGGACGGTGTCCGGATCACGGCGAGAGCCATGCGCGACCTCCTGGCGAACGGTGGGCGAGAGCCCTCCCCGGGACCCTCACCTTCACCCCCGATTTTAGTCGCCACCACTGACAATCGCCCCTGGCCAGACGGGCTTTAGTGGCACGTTCGGCGGTCCTTCGGGCGGTACGTTGGGGGCATGGAGATCTGGATCAATCCCGCCTGTTCGAAGTGCCGGAGCGCACTGACCCTGCTGGACGCCGAGGGCGCCGACTACACCGTGCGGCGCTACCTGGAGGACGTGCCGAGTCCGGACGAGATCCGGGCCGTGCTCGACCGGCTGGGCCTGGAGCCGTGGGACATCACGCGGACGCAGGAGGCGGACGCGAAGGAGCTCGGGCTCAAGGACTGGCCCCGGGACGCGGCGGGCCGGGACCGCTGGGTGGAGGCGCTGGCCGCGCATCCGAAGCTGATCCAGCGGCCCATCATCACCGCGGAGGACGGCTCGGCCGTCGTCGCCCGCACCGAGGAGGCCGTGCGGGACGCGCTGTCCCGCTGACCGCTCTCCGTCCGGGACGCGCTGTCCCGCCGGCCGCTCTCCGTCCGGGCTCAGGCGGACGCCGCCTCCGCCTCCGCAAGGATCTCGGTGAGCCGCGCCCCGAAGCGCACGTCGCAGGGGTGCGGCTCACCGCTGCGGACGGCCTCCACGAGGGCGTCCACCGCTCCCCCGAAGGCGCCCAGGGCGCCGTCCCAGCCCGGCATCGTCACCCGCCCCGCCTTCCCGTACAGCGAGAGCGCGGCCTCGGCGGCCTCGGGCGGGGCGCTGAGGGTGAGGGTGGCGGTGCTGCTCGCGCCCGAGGTGTGGCGCAGGACCAGGTGGCGGGTGTCCTCGGGGCCGGGGACGCAGGTCACCGAGGTGACGTCGCCGAGGACCGGCAGGTAGACGGAGAGGACGTGCGGGCCGACGTCCCACAGGCCGCCCTTCTCACGCCGCCACGGCGAGGCCGCGTACGCGCTGGAGGAGCTGGGGGCGAAGAGGGAGCCCAGCCAGTGCGCCTCGCCGAGGAACCAGCCGCCCACCGCGGCCTGTTCGTCGATCCAGCGGGCGGTGGGCTCCGCGAAGCGCAGGGTGCAGAAGACGACGGAGGCGACGCCCGCCGCCGTGACGGCCGCCGCCAGGTCGCGGGCCGCGTCGGCCGAGGTCGCCACCGGCTTGTCGAGGATCACGTGGCAGCCGGCCGCCGCCGCCCGGGCCGCGAGCGGGGCCTGGACGTCCGGCGGCAGCGCGAGGGCGACGGCGTCGCTCGCCTCGAACAGGGCGTCCACGTCCTCGTACGCCCGCGTCCCGAACCCGGCGGCCAGCGCCGCCGCGGCCTCGGGCCGTCGGCCCCACACCCCGCTGAACTCCACTCCCGCGTGCGCCGCCAGCGCGGGTGCGTGGGTGCGTTCGGCCCAGGGGCCGGTGCCGAGCAGTCCGATACGGGGCTTCGCGCCGAGGATCTTCACCATGCCCACCAGTCTGCCGCCCCGCTCGGACATCCGGCGCCGGGATGCCCGTATACGAAGCGGAGCCCGGCGCCCCGCCGCACCCCGCCCGGTGGATACGGAGGAATTACGGAGGAATGCTGAGTAACACGGGGTTCACAATCGGGCAACCATCGGGAAATCCGATATTGCGATGCTGCGCGGAGACACCACCCCCGCAGCGCACGCCAAAGGATGAGACCCGTGACCTTCAAGGCTGAGTACATCTGGATCGACGGAACCGAGCCGACCGCCAAGCTCCGTTCGAAGACGAAGATCATGCCCGGCACGGGGGTCGCCCTGGAGGAGCTGCCGCTCTGGGGCTTCGACGGTTCCAGCACCAACCAGGCCAAGGGCCACGCCTCGGACCGTGTCCTCAAGCCGGTCTTCTCCTGCCCGGACCCGATCCGCGGCGGCGACGACGTGCTGGTGCTGTGCGAGGTCCTGAACACGGACATGACGCCGCACGAGTCCAACACGCGGGCCGCGCTGGCCGAGGTGTTCGCCCGGTACGCCGCCCAGGAGCCGATCTTCGGCATCGAGCAGGAGTACACCTTCTTCGACGGCGAGCGTCCGCTCGGCTTCCCGGTCGGCGGCTTCCCGGCCCCGCAGGGCGGCTACTACTGCGGTGTCGGCGCGGACGAGATCTTCGGCCGTGACATCGTCGAGGCGCACCTGGAGAACTGCCTGACCGCGGGTCTCGGCATCTCCGGCATCAACGCCGAGGTCATGCCCGGCCAGTGGGAGTTCCAGGTCGGCCCGCTGGCGCCGCTGGAGGTCGCCGACCAGCTGTGGGTGGCCCGCTGGCTGCTCTACCGCACCGCCGAGGACTTCAAGGTCACCGCGACCCTGGACCCGAAGCCGGTGAAGGGCGACTGGAACGGTGCCGGCGCGCACACCAACTTCTCCACGAAGGCGATGCGCGAGGGCTACGACGCGATCATCACCGCGTGCGAGTCGCTGGGCGAGGGCTCGAAGCCGCTCGACCACGTGAAGAACTACGGCGCGGGCATCGACGACCGGCTGACCGGTCTGCACGAGACCGCCCCCTGGGACAAGTACCACTACGGCGTCTCCGACCGCGGCGCCTCGGTCCGCATCCCGTGGCAGGTCGAGCAGGACGGCAAGGGCTACATCGAGGACCGCCGTCCGAACGCGAACGTCGACCCGTACGTGGTGACCCGCCTGATGGTGGACACCTGCTGCGAGGCCCTGGAGCGGGCCGGCCAGGTCTGATCCGTCCGCTGATCCGCGCACCCGGAAGGGGCGCCCACCGTTCCGTACGGTGGGCGCCCCTTCCGGCATGTGGGAAACACATGTGGGCCGCGCGACAGGGCTTTTGGCCGACCGAGGGCTGCCCAGCGCACTTCCCTCCTGGTTTAATAGGGATATGGCCAGCATCGAGAACGACACCGCGAAGGGTCGCCACGACCTCGAGCCGTTCTGGCCTTCCCGTCAGCACCATGACTTCGACCGGTGCTGTCGACGCGTGAGGAACGCGTCGGCCCTCTAAAGCCCCCGACCGGTAGGTCCGGTCCTCCGGCCTTCGGCCGACGCGCAAGACGTACGACGCCTGTCCGTCCGTAACTCGCGCGAAAGAGTTGAGCTTTCATGGCCCATACCCAGGCTGCCGCCACCCTCACCGCCCTCCGCCCCCGCGTCGAGCGCGTCGACCGGCACCGGCTGCGAGCCGTCGACCCCGACGAGGTCGCCGGTCTCGCGCGGGTCGCCGACTTCCTCCCGCCGGGCGCCACGCTGCTGCCCGCGCCCCAGCACACCCTGCCGGCGCTGCCGGGCCGGCCGCCGATGGTCGGCTATCTGGTGCTGCTCCCCGCCGACCAGCAGCAGCCCGCCGCGGTGGCGGCCGAGCCGGCCGGCGAGCAGGGCCCGGTGGCCATCGACGGCGTCCAGCGGGTCGCCGTCGTGGACGGACGCCCGCTGGACCTGACGTATCTGGAGTTCGAACTGCTCGCCCACCTCGTGGCCCACCCGCACCGGGTGCACACCCGCGACCAGTTGGTCACGACGGTGTGGGGGTACGGGCACGTCGGGGACGGCCGGACCGTCGACGTCCACGTGGCGCGGCTGCGCCGCAAGCTGGGCGCCGAGCACCGCCACACGATCCAGACCGTGCGGCGGGTCGGCTACAAGTACACCCCCTGATCAGGGAGTCGTGGCGGGGTTCCGGTGCCGGAACCTCGCCACCAGTCCGGCCGTCACGTCCACGGCCACGAACAGCAGCAGGCTGAGGCCGAGCAGCGGGACGAACCAGGCCACCAGGGCCGTCCCCGCGAGCAGCGGGAGCAGCATGGTCGGCGGGACCTTGCGCCAGGCGCCCCGGGCGACCGGGCGGCCCGGCCGGCGCAGCCACCACATGCGGTAGCCCCACAGGACGAGCAGGACGAGCGCGAGCCCGAGGGCCGCGAGCGCCAGCTGGTTGAACAGGCCGAGGAAGACGCCCATGTGGGCGTCGATGCCGATCCGGGTGAGCTGGGCGAGCAGCGGGTAGTCGGCGAAGCGCAGCTCGTCGAGGACGGTGCCGTCGGCCGGATCCACGGCCACCGAGTCCAGCTCGACGGGGAACTGCTTGTCGGTCTCCTTCACCACGTAGCCGGTGCCGTCCGCCGGCAGGACGACGGCGATCTCGGGGCTGTCGACGCCGGCCGCGCGGGCCGCGTCGACCGCCTTGTCCAGGCCGATGTCCGCGCCCTTGGGGGCGGTCGGCGCGGGCTGGTGCCCGGCGCCGTGGCCCGCGTGCTCGCCGGCCCCGGCCCCGGCCGGGCCGCCGGCCGTGATGTCCGCGGAGAGCGCCGGGGTCGCGCCGCCGAGCCGGTCCTGGACGGAGCCGATGTTCTCGCCCGCGTACCGCGACCAGGTCAGGCCGGTGGCGGAGAGGGCCACGAGACCGGCCACCGTCCACAGGCCGACGGTGCCGTGCCAGGAGAGCGTGCGGCGGCGGGACTTCGGGCCGCGCTCGGGCAGGAACAGCGCGCGCCGGTTCCTGCGGCGGCGCCCGATCCACAGCAGCAGGCCGCCGAGCGCGACCACCCACAGCCAGCTGGCGGCCAGCTCGCTGTAGTTGCGGCCGAGCTCGCCGAGGTGCAGGTCGACGTGGAGCCCGGAGATCCAGGTGCGCAGCGGGAGCGCGCCCGAGCTGCCGTAGCTCGGCAGCTGTCCGCGTATGTCGCCGGTGTACGGGTCGACGAACACGCCCATGGAGGTGCCCTCGGGGGCCTCCGGGTCGTCCATCAGGACCCGGGTGGTGGCGCCGGGTTCGGCGCCGGGCCACACGGCGGTGACGGTGCCGTCGGGGTTGGCCGCGCGGGCCAGCTCGACCTGGCGGGAGAGCGGCAGGGCCGTGGCGTCGGCGGGCACCGGGACTTCGAGCTCGTGCGCGTACACCAGCTTCTCGGCCGGTACGGACAGCGCGTAGAGCAGCCCGCTCACGGCGGCGACGAGGAGGAACGGGGCGACGAGGACGCCCGCGTAGAAGTGCAGCCGCAGGACGAGCGGGCGCAGCGCCGCCCAGCCGCGCGGGCGGGACGGGGAGTCGGCGGGGCGCGCCTCGGAGCTCTCCGGCGTGTCCGGCGTGTCCGGTGTGTCTGGTGTCTCGGGTCTGTCGGGGCGTGCGAGATCGTCGATGGTCATGACGGTCCTAGGAGGTGTGTCGGCATGCCCGTGTCGGCATGCGGGTGTCGGCAGGGGAGAGCGACCCCCGGGCCGATCACGTCAGACGCGTGCTCCGAGGGCCGTGGCGCGGGGTACGGCGGGGCGGGGCGGACCGCGCCGGGACACCGAGCGCGCGAGGACGACACCGCGCGGCCTGCGCGGGTACGGGGCGGTCCGCACCGGCCGGAGGGCCGGGGGGACGGGGGCGAGGGCGCGTACGGCGGCGAGCGCGAGGCGCAGCGGCGTGAACGCGGTCGCGGCGACGGCGCGGGCCAGGGCGAACAGCGCGGCCTCGCCGTGGGCGAGCCACAGCCCGCAGGCGAGGGCGGCGAACAGGTGCGCGGCGAGCATGCCGAGGTCGGACCCGGGGCCGACGCCGTGCCCGGGGGCACCGGCGCCGCCCATGGTCATGGCGTGCGCCATGGAACCCATGCTCGCCATGGAATCCATGTGCTCCATGGCGCTCATCGAGCCCATGTGCTCCACGGCACTCATCGAGCCCACGTGCTCCATGGCGCCCGTCGAGCCCATGGATCCCAGCTCGCTCATGGATCCCGTCGAGCCCCTGGGCTCGGACATCGGCCCGTGTTCGCCCGCCCCGAAGATCAGGTGGAGCGCTCCCTGTACGGAGGTGAGGCCGGCCGCGATGGCGAGGGAGCCGCGGCGGCGGCCGGCGGCGGTCCAGGCGAGGGCGGTCGTCACGGCGAAGGCCAGGAGGAGCGAGCGTCCCGGGATCGCATGGGCAGACATGGACGAATGCCCCACCGCGGCCAAAGTGACGCACACCGCCGCGAACAGCGCGGCACGGAGGGCGCGCAGCGGCGACCTGGAGTGCGTCATGGTGCGGTCATGCTGTCATCCCCGCGCCGGGCCCGGCGGACCACCCCCGACCCGCATCGGCTACGGTGAGCGGGGAACTGCTTTTGTACCGGTTTCGGAGGAGTCGACGCATGCCCGCCATCCCCGCCGCCACCGTCGCCAACCTCCGCGGCCTCGGCACCCTTCCGCTCGGCGAGGGCCGCAGCGTCCGCGAGGGCCTGGTCTTCCGCTCCGGGCAGCTCGACCGGCTCGATCCGGCCGACCCGGTGGTGGCCTCGCTCGGCATCCGCACCGTCGTCGACTTCCGCACCGCCGCCGAGCGGGCCGAGCGGCCCGACCACGTGCCGGCGGGCGGGCGGCTGCTCGTCGCGGACGTGCTCGCGGACTTCCTGGCGACCAGCGGGCTGCCGCCCGCCGCCCGGCTGAAGACCCTGCTCGCCGATCCGGCGCTCGCCGAGGAGCACCTGGGCGGGGGCCGGGCGCAGGCGGCGTTCCAACGGACGTACCGGGCCTTCGTGAACACCGGGTCGGCGCGCGCCTCGTACGGGGCCTTCCTCACCGAGCTGGGCGACCCGTACGCCGGTCCGCTGCTCTTCCACTGCACGGCGGGCAAGGACCGTACGGGCTGGGCGGCGGCGGTCGTGCTCTCGCTGCTCGGCGCGGACGAGGAGACGGTCATGGCGGAGTTCCTCGCGGTCAACCCGGCGGTGCGGCAGGCCTTCGCCCCGCTCATCGAGGGCTTCACGGCCCAGGGCGGCGATCCCGACCTGGCGCTCGCGCTGATCGGGGTCGTGCCGGAGTACCTGGAGGCGGCGCTCGACGAGGTCGCGGTGCGGCACGGGTCGATGGAGAAGTACGTACGGGACGGGCTCGGCGTCCCCGACGAGGTGACCGCGCTGATCCGCGAGCGGCTCACGGTGTACGCGGCCTGACACCGGGGCCGCGCCGGCCGGGGCTCGTCCGCGCCCGTTCGGGGGACCCCGCCGGGGTGACCATCGCACGATTCGCTCGTTCTGCTGAACGTGAGCACCCAGGAACTCGCCCCCTCCTCAGACCCCTCCCCCGACTCCCCCGGCCCCGTCGACGTGGAGCAGGCCGAGGCCGCGCTCGTCGAGCACTACCCGCGGCTCGTCCGCATCGCGTACCTGGTCCTGCCGCCCTCGCTGGGGCGCAACCGCCGGGTGCTGACCGCGCACGCGCTCGTGCAGCGCTCGCTGCCGCGCCGCCGCACCTCGGGCGGGGCCGTGCCGGGGGCGCGGCGGGCGGAGGACGCGGTCGATCCGGGGTACGCGTACGTGCGGGGCGAGGTGCTGCGGCAGGCGCTGGTGGCCGGGCTGCCGCTGCGGCGGCGCGCGCTGCCGCGCCGGGCGCAGTTCCCGCCGCTGCTGCCGCAGGTGTGGGGCCTGCGGCTGTTCCCGCGCGCGGGCGGCGCCGACGAACTGGCCCTGGACCAGCGTCTCTCCGCGCTCTCCGGGCCCGGGCGCGCGGCGTACGTGCTGCGCGGTCTGGAGCGGCAGGGCGACCCGGAGGTGCTGCGGGTGCTGGCGGCGGCCGGGGCCGGGGACCCCGCGGCGGCGCTCGCGGAGGCGGACGGGGTCGAGGCGCGGAGCGCGCTCCTGGAGTCGCCCGAGTTCGACCCCTGCTCGCTCCAGGCCCGCCCGCCGGACCTCATGCGGCGCCGGCAGCACGGCCGGGCGGCACTGGCGGCGGTCGCGGCGGTGGTGGTGTGCGGGACGCTGCTCGGGCTGCCGGGCGACGGCTGGGGCAGGAACGGCGCGGCAGCCCCCTCGTACGCCCGTAACCCGGCGGCGGAGGCGGCGCTCGACCCGGGCGGCGTGAAGCGGGTCGAGCCGACGGCCTGGCGGGCCTCCCCCCGCACGGACTTCTCGGTCTGGCCGGCGCGGGGCGGGCTCACCGGCGACACGGCGCTGCTGCGGCGGGCGCTCGCGGTGTGGGCGCGCCCCGGTCCGTCCGTGCACGCCTCGGCGACGCCCGGGACGCCCCCGGGGCCGCCGATGGGATCGCCGCAGCTGCTGTACGCGGGGCGGGTGGACGCGGTGCGCGTAGTGCTGTTCTACGACGGCCTGCGGGTGGTGCGGTACGCGGAGCCGGTCGGGGACGAGAGCGGGGCGGCCCTGGACTTCGCGCGGACGGACGGGGCGGACGCGGTCGGCTCGGCGGCGCTCGTGGTGTCGCGGGCCGCGGGCAACGTGCGCTACCTGACGGCCCCTTGGGTGAAGGAGACGGCGGTCGCCGACCTCCTGGCGCCCGCGAAGGCGGCGTGGCCGCTGCCCCGGGACGCGTCGGGGGTGACCGAGCCGATGCCGAGTCCGGCGACGGCCCGGACCTGCGACAGCTGGAACACGCTCCAGGTGCGGGACGGGACGGGGGTCCGGCTCCTGGGCGATCTGGGCGAACTGGCCCCGGCCCGGCTGACCTCCGGCCCGCCGGCCGCGCCCGTGGACGCGACGGCGCCGGCGGCGCGGGAGGCGTGGGCGCGGACGGCCTGCCAGCTCTCGGCGGTGCGCTCGCACGGGGTGCGGGCGGTGAACTCCTGGGCGTTCGCCGGGCAGGCGCTGCCGGAGGCCGCCGGGCGGGCGGAGTGGCTGTGCGCGCGGGCGGAGACCTGGCGGGGCACCGGGAGCCGGGCGCTGGCCCTGTTCCGGGCCCCCGGCGCGACCGGCACGGCGGCCCTGGCGGCCCGCTCCGAGTCGACCCCGGCCTGCGGGGCGCGGGATCCCCGGGTGCTCGCGGGCGTGGTCTGGCAGGCGCGGAGCGGGCAGTGGTACGTGGTGGCGGCGGGCACGGGGGACTTCGCCTCGCTGAGCCTGTCGGGCGGTGTGCGGGGGCGGGCCGAGGGGCATCTGCTCGCGGTGCGGGCGGCGGCGGGGAGCCGGGCGGACCTGACGGGGACGCTGGCGGACGGGACCCGGGTGAGCGCGCTGAGGTGACGGGTCGCCGGGGCCGGGGAAATGGGCGTGCGCGACCCCTGGCCCTCGCGCCTACCCCTCAGTACATTGACGCCATGTCTAATACGCAGCCTGCACCGGTGGCGTCGGAACACATCGAGCTCAAGGCCCGCAAGGTCTCCTTCGACTGGGAGGAGACCCCGCTGCACTGGGTTCCCGGCGACCCGTTCACCACCCACACCATCAACGTGCTGCACCTGCTGCTCCCGGCCGGTGAGCGCTGGTTCGTGCACGTCTACAAGCAGGTCCTCCCGTACATCACCGACGACCGGCTGCGTGCGGACGTCATCGGCTTCATCGGACAGGAGGCCGTCCACTCCCAGGCCCACGACGACGTGCTGCCGCACCTCAAGCGGCTGGGGCTCGACCCCACCCCGTACACCGCGCAGGTCGACTGGTTCTTCGAGAAGCTGCTCGGCGACCGGACCCTGCCGCCGGGCCGGGCGCGCCGCTGGTGGCTGATGGAACGGGTCGCGCTGATCGCCGCGATCGAGCACTACACCGCCTTCCTCGGCAACTGGGTGCTCAACGCCGAGGAGCTGGACCGGGTCGGCGCCGACCCCGTCATGCTGGACCTGCTGCGCTGGCACGGCGCCGAGGAGGTCGAGCACCGCTCGGTCGCCTTCGAGCTCTTCCTGCACCTGGACGGCGGCTACCGGCGGCGCGCCCGCACCTGGGCGGCGGCGTTCTCCGCGCTCGCCTTCCTCTGGCAGCGCGGGGTGCGCTTCTTCATGGAGAACGACCCCGGCGTGCTCGACGCCAAGCCGAGCGTGGGCCAGTTCGTCCGCAAGGGCCGCGAGGGCGTGCTGCCCGCCACGCCCGACATGCTGCGCTCCATCCCCCGCTACCTGAGCCGGAGTTACCACCCCAGCCAGGAGGGCAGCACCGCGCAGGCCGCCGCCTACCTGGCGAGCTCCCCCGGCGCCAACGGAGGCCGGCACTGATGCCCCGACTGCGTACCGTCGTCCTGGTCGCCGGAGCCGCGCTGCTCGCCAGGCGGGCCCTGCGCCGCCGGATCGACGCCTCGCCGCTCTGGCCCATGCCCGCGCTCGACGAGCCGGTCTCGGGCCGCGGCCGCGGCTCCACCGTCACCCTGCGCGTCGTCGTCGCCGAGCGCCGCGAACCCGCCGCCGGGGTCGTCCAACTGCGCCTGGAGGGGCCCGGACTGCCCGCCTGGCAGCCGGGCGCGCACATCGACCTCGTCCTGCCCTCCGGCGCCGTGCGCCAGTACTCGCTCTGCGGCGACCCCGCCGAGCGGGACGCCTACACGATCGCCACCCGGCTCATCGACGCCGAGCAGGGCGGCCGGGGCGGCTCCCGCGAGGTCCACGAACAGCTGCACGTGGGCACCGAGATCGAGATCCGCGGGCCGCGCAACCGCTTCCCGCTGACCCCCGCCCCCTCGTACGTCTTCGTCGCCGGCGGCATCGGGATCACCCCGATCCTGCCGATGGTGCGCGCCGCCGAGGCGGCCGGGGCGGACTGGCGGCTGCTGTACTGCGGGCGCCACCGCGCCACCATGCCGTTCGTGTACGAGGCGGAGAAGCTGGGGCGCGGCCGGACGACCGTGGTCACCGAGCACGAGAGCGGACTCCCCGACCTGTCCTTCCTCGGCGGGCTGCCCGCCGAGACCGCCGTCTACTGCTGCGGGCCCGAAGGGCTCATGGACGCGGTGGGCGCGGCCCTGTCGGACGGCCGGGTCCCCGCCCTGGAGCGCTTCTCCGCCGCGCGGACCGAGGGCGGCGCGCCCTTCGAGGTCGAACTGCGGCGCACCGGGCGCACGGTGACGGTGACGGCCGGCCAGTCGGTGCTGTCCGCCGTCCGCGAGGCCGTGCCGGGGGTCCTGTACTCCTGCCGGCAGGGCTTCTGCGGGACCTGCCGGCAGGACGTCCTGGAGGGCGAGGTCGACCACCGGGACGAACTGCTCACCGACGAGGAGCGGGCCGGCTCGATGCTGATCTGCGTGTCGCGGTGCGCGGGCGAACGCCTGGTCCTGGACCTGTAGTCCGCCGGCCCGCCGGTCAGGGAAGGACCAGCCAGTCCAGGGCGAACGCGGTGAGCAGGCCGCCGGTCAGGAGCCACGTGGCGAGCCGCGTGCGCCCGTTGCGGGAGAGTTCGATGACGACCCCGCAGAGGATCATGGCGATCCCGTACACGCCGACGACGAGGACGGACGTGTGGTTCGCCAGGCGGACCGCCAGCACCGCGGCCGTCACGACGAGCAGGACCGAACCGGCGACGACCCGAAGCAGACGCGCCTGCTTCGGGGTGAGGCCCGCGGCCTCGTCCGGATCGCCGGGCTCGGCCGGCTCGTCCAGCTCCGCCACGGTGTCCGGGGTGTCCTGCTCAGAAGCGCTCATGTGCCGGGAGCGTAACGGACTCCCGTTAGGCTGTTCGCATGACGACCGGAGTACGCCGCAGGATGGGCGTCGAGGAGCGCAAGCAGCAACTGATCGGGGTGGCCCTCGAACTGTTCAGCCACCGCTCCCCCGACGACGTCTCGATCGACGAGATCGCCGCCGCCGCGGGCATCTCACGGCCGCTGGTCTACCACTACTTCCCCGGCAAGCAGTCGCTGTACGAGGCGGCGCTGCGGCGGGCCGCCGACGACCTGGCCGGACGGTTCGTGGAGCCCTCGGAGGGTCCGCTGGGCGCGCGGCTGTTGCGGGTGATGGGGCGCTTCTTCGACTTCGTCGACGACCACGGCCCCGGTTTCGCCGCGCTCATGCGGGGCGGTCCCGCCGTCGGCTCCTCGACCGCCCACGCGATGATCGACGAGGTGCGGCAGGCCGCGTACGAGCAGATCCTGGCCCATCTGGAGGTGACCGGCCCCTCCGCCCGGCTCGAACTGGTGGTCCGTTCCTGGGTGTCGCTCGCCGAGTCGACGGCCCTGCTGTGGCTGGACGGGCGCCGGGTGCCGCGCGCCGAGCTGGAGCGCCAGCTCGTGCACGACTTCGCGGCGCTGGCCGCGGTGAGCGCCGCGTACGACGGGGAGATGGCGGAGATCCTGGTGCGGATCCTCGCCGACGAGCCGGCCGACGGGCCGTTCGGTGAGCTGGTGGGGCGCCTGCTCGCCCTGGCGCCGCCGCGGGTGCCGGAGCAGCGCCCCTCGTAGAGCAGCGCCCGGCGTAGAGCGGAGAAGGCCCACCGTCCCGGGGACGGTGGGCCTTCGCGCGGTCAGCCGGTGGTGAAGACGGCCACCGTGCGGGCCGGGACGGTGAAGGTGCCCGTGCCCCGCTCGTACGTGGCGCCCTTCACCCCGGTGTCGGCCCCGTCCGCCTGGACCGGGTGCAGGCGGTAGCCGGTCCCGGCCAGGTCGCCGAGGGTCTGCCGCTGCCCCTGCGGGGTCGCGTTGAAGACGACGACCAGGCCGCCCAGGCGCATGGTGATCACGCCCGGGGTCTCGTCGCGGCCCGAGAGCGGGAAGGACAGGGTGTCCTGGACGCGGGCGGCGGAGTCGAGGGAGAAGGCCGGCTCGGTGGCGCGGATCCGGAGCAGGTCGCGGTAGGCGGCGGAGGCGCCGGTGATCTCGGCGCAGCCGGGGGTCAGGGCCGGGTTGCCCAGGAGCGGCTTCCCGTAGGCCCACTTGGGCTTGTTGTCGGCGGCCGGCGGGAGGCCGCGGCCGAAGCCGTTGCCGTCGCGGCAGTCCCAGTGGATCGCGTTGAACCAGTCGCCGCTGTCGAAGGAGTTGCGGTCGAGGGACTTGGAGCGCAGCAGGTCGGTGCCCGCCTGGGAGAGCGACGGGCCCTGGGAGAGCGCGGTCGTCGCCAGGGCGAGGACCTGCATGCGGGCCCGGTCGGCCGCGGGGGTGCCGGCCGGCAGCTTGAACGCGAGGGCGTCGTACAGGCTCTCGTTGTCGTGGGCGTCGGCGTAGGCGAGGGCGTCGCCGGGGACGGCGGCGTAGCCGGCCGGGGAGCCGTTGTAGTCGACCTCGGAGCCCTTGACCGTACGCCCGGCGGTGTCGGTGAAGGAGTAGCCGGCGAGGTTGCCGGTCAGGCCCACCTTGATGAGGTCCTGGTAGTGGAGGAGGCGGGCCTTCTGCTCGGCCGGGGTGCCGTTGGCGGGGGACGTGTTGGGGTCGGTGAACAGGCCGCTGGCGAAGCCCTGGACGCCCGGGTCCTCGTCGAAGGGGCCGCCGCCGCGGACGGCGTCGCGGGCCCGGTCGGAGAAGGTCGCGACGCCGGTGCCGGCCATGTTCTTCTGGGTGGCCTGGACGAAGCGGGCGTCGTCGGCGATCTCGCCGAAGTTCCAGCCCTCGCCGTAGAGGACGATCGCCTTGCCGTCCACGCCGTCCTCGGCGACGGTCAGCGCGTCGAGGGCCTTGCGGACGGCGAGGATGTTGGCCTTGGGGTGGTGGCCCATGAGGTCGAAGCGGAAGCCGTCGACCTTGTAGTCCTTGGCCCAGGTGACGACGGAGTCGACGACCAGTTTGCCCATCATCGCGTTCTCGGGCGCGGTGTTGGCGCAGCAGGTGGAGGTGGCGACGCTGCCGTCGGCCTGGAGGCGCTGGTAGTAGCCGGGCACGATCCGGTCGAGGACGGACTTGTCGGACTGTCCGGCGGCCACGGTGTGGTTGTAGACGACGTCCATGACGGTGCGCAGGCCCTCGCCGTTGAGCGCCTGGACCATCTGCCGGAACTCGACGGTGCGCCGGGTGCCTTCGGGGTCGGTGGCGTACGAGCCTTCGGGCACGGTGTAGTGCAGCGGGTCGTAGCCCCAGTTGTAGGCGTCCTTGGCCGCGGTGGCGGCGACGCAGGCCTGCTGCTCCTCGGAGTCGGGGGCGTAGACCTTCAGGTCGCAGGCGGGCGCGGTCTGGCCGGACTTCTTCTCGGGGACGGTGCCGATGTCGAAGGCCGGGAGGAGGTGGACGTAGTTGGTGCCGGCGGCGGCGAGGTCCTTGAGGTGCCGGGCGCCCTTGCTGCCGGTGTCGCCGAAGGCGAGGTAGGTGCCGCGGTGGGCGGCGGGGACGGTGGTGTCGGCGACGGAGTAGTCGCGGATGTGGAGTTCCTGGACGCGGGCGTCGCGCAGCGGGACGGCGGCCGGCTTCCGCAGCGTCCGCCAGCCCTTGGGGGCGAGCGCCGGGGCGGTGAGGTCGACGACGAGGCTGCGGGCGGAGTCGGTGGTGAGGGCGGTCGAGTAGGGGTCGGTGACCCGGTTGACGACGAGCTGCTGGACGCTGGGCGCCCAGACCTTCACGGCGTAGCGGTAGGGCTTGCCGGTCCAGGACTTCGGGCCGGTGACGGACCAGACGCCGCTGGTGTCGTCGCGGCGCATGGGGACGGTCCGGCCGTCGAGTTCGAGGGCGACGGACTGGGCGGTGGGGGCCCACACGGAGAGGGTGGGGCGGCCGGCGCGGAAGACGGGGCCGAGGGCGGCCTTCGTCGCGGCGGGTGCGTACAGGTCGTCGAGGACGCCGGCGGTCTGGACGCCGGTGGCGGCGAGCAGGGCGCCGTTGGCGGCGCGCTGGGTGGCGATCAGCTGGCCGCGCAGGGAGGCGCGGGCGCGGTCGGCGTCGCGCGGGTCGACGGTGAAGGCCGGGTAGTCCTTGAGGTGCGGGAAGCGGGCCTTCTGGGCGTCGGTGAGCGTGCCCGGGTTCAGCCGGAGCCACCGGCCCTCGTCGCTGAGGGCGCCGTCGGTGACGGTGATGCCGCCCTCGGGGGCGTACACGAGCTGCTGGCTGGTGGCGTCGGTCGCCTTGACCTTCCAGACGACGGTGGTGCGGTCGATCCACTGGGCCTCGGCCTTGGCGAGGTCCAGGTCGGGGGTGCCGCCGGTCTGCGGCAGGAGGTAGGCGGGCTGTCCGGCGAGCAGCCAGACCTCGTTGCCGTAGGTGCCGAGGGCGAGGGACTGGTCGGTGGGCAGGTCCTTCTGGTCGCCCTTGTGGAGGATGTACGAGAGGGAGCTCGCGCCCTCGGCGAGCGGGACCTCGTAGACCGCGCCGTACGCGTCGAAGCGGGCCGGCATCAGCGGCTTGGACCAGTCGGTGGGCTGGGCGGCGCCGGTCCAGGTGTGCAGGCCCCAGCCGTCGTAGGCGCCGTCGGCGCGCTGGTAGTGGACGACGGCCTTCTTCTTGTCCTGGGGCGGGGTGGCGGGGGCGGTGTCGGACTGGGCGTCGGAGCCCTGGGTGATCCAGACCTCGCCGGTGCGGGCGAGGCCGATGGCGCGCTGCGGGCCGTCGGCCGTGCCGTTCTTCTCGACGGTGTACGGGAGGGTGGCGGCGCCTTCGGGGACGCGGACCCAGGCGAAGGCGCCGTGGGCGTCGCGGCCGGTGAACGGGGCTTCCTGTCCGGCGGCCTTCAGCGTCCAGCCGTCGTAGGCGCCGTCCGGGCGCTGGTAGTGCACGACGGCCCAGGTGCGCTCGACGGCGACGGGCTTCTCGGGTGCCGGGGCCTGACCGGCTGTGGAGGCGGCGAGGGTGCTCGCGGTGCGGCCGGCGGAGTCGACGGCGACGGCCTTGTAGCGCAGGGCGGTGCCGGCGGGCGCGGTGACGTACTGGGTGACCTTGTAGGGGGCGTGGTCGGCGGTGCCGAGGGTCTGCCAGCGCCCGTCGCCGACCTGGGCGGCGAAGACGACCCGGTTCAGGCCGCCGCCGGTGACGTCGGCGGTGAGTTCGACGGTGCCGGTGGCGCCGGTGGCGGGGGCCTTGAGCGTGACGGCCGGGGCGGTGGCGGGGGCGGGCAGCGGCCGGTCCGCCTTCAGGACGAGGGAGGACAGGGCGGGGACGGTGACGGTGACCTCGCCGTCCTCGGCCCGGACGGCGCCCTGGCCGCCGTACAGGAGGTGGAAGGCGGCGGAGTCGGCGGGGACGGTGACGGTCTTCGGCTCGGTCGCGCTGTTGGTGGCGACGAGGTACTCGACCCTGTCCCGGGCGTCGGTGCGGGAGAAGGCGTAGACGGAGCCCTCGGCGTACCGCTCCCGCTGGACGCCGTCGCGCAGCGCCGGGTGGGTCCTGGTCAGCTTCGACAGCGCGGCGATGGAGCGGTAGATCGGGTGTCCGGTGTCGTACGCGTCGGAGGCGTGGGTGCGGTCGGTGCCGAGCTGGTCGTCGTCGAGGTAGTCGGCGGTCTTCGAGGCGAAGAGGGTCTGGCGGGCGTCCTTGTCGCCGCCGGCTCCGGTGAAGCCCTGCTCGTCGCCGTAGTAGATCACCGGGTTGCCTCGGCCGAGGAACATCAGCTCGTTGGCGAGGCGGGCCCGCTGGAGGAGTTCGGCGTCGCCGGCGTCGGGGTGGTCCTGCTTGAGGAAGGTCCCGATGCGGCCCATGTCGTGGTTGCCGAGGAAGGTGACCTGCTCGTAGGCGTTGGCCTTGTCGGTGGTGTAGCGGTAGTCCTCGGCGAAGACCTTGGCGAGCCGGTCGGCGCCGGCGCCCTGGGAGGCGTAGGCGCGGGCGGCGTCCTGGAAGGGGAAGTCGAGGGTGGCGTCGAGCCGGCCGCGGGTGACGTAGGGCGCGGTGACGGTGGTGTCGGCGGAGTAGACCTCGCCGAACATGAAGAAGTCCTCGCGGCCGCGCTTCTTGGCGTAGGCGTCGAGGGCGGTGGCCCACTGGGTCCAGAAGTCGAGGTCGACGTGTTTGACGGTGTCGATGCGGAAGCCGTCGATGTCGAAGTCGCGGACCCAGGTCTCGTAGATCCTCTTCATGCCCTCGACGACCTCGGGGCGTTCGGTCCACAGGTCGTCGAGGCCGACGAAGTCGCCGTACTCGGCGGACTCGCCGGCCCAGGTGGAGTCGCCGCGGTTGTGGTACATCGCCGGGTCGTTGAGCCAGGCCGGGACCTTGGCGGTCCGGTCGGCGGGCGGGACGACCGGGGTGTACGGGAAGGAGTCGGTGTCGGTCTTCGCGACGGCGGTGCGGTCGTCGAAGGGGCGCCCGTCCTTGTCGAGGTAGGGGTAGGCGCCCTTGGGGCGGTAGCCGTAGGTCTTCTCGGCGTAGTCGACGGTGTCGGCGGTGTGGTTGGTGATGACGTCGAAGAAGACCTTCATGCCCTTGGCGTGGGCGGCGGCGATGAGCCGCTTCAGGTCCTCGTTGGTGCCGAAGTGCGGGTCGACCTGGGTGAAGTCGGTGATCCAGTAGCCGTGGTAGCCGGCGCTGGCGTCCTTGCCGGTGCCCTGCACGGGCCGGTTCTTGAAGATGGGCGCCATCCAGATGGCGGTGGTGCCCAGGCCCTTGATGTAGTCGAGCCGCTGGGTGAGGCCCTTGAGGTCGCCGCCCTGGTAGAAGCCCTTGTCGGTGGGGTCGAAGCCGGTCCGCTCGCGGCTGCCGGTGAGACCGCCGCGGTCGTTGGAGGCGTCGCCGTCGGCGAACCGGTCCGGCAGCACGAAGTAGAACTGCTCGCGGGTCAGGTCGTGGCGGGCCGGGGTGGCGGCCAGCGCCCGGTCGGAGGGCGGGGCGGGCGGGCGCGGCGCGGCGGCCGCGGGCAGGACGGGCACGAGGGCCGCGCACAGGGCGGCGGCCACGACGACCGCCGTTCTCTTGCGTGTCACGAGGGTGCTCCCAGGGGTACGGGAATCGGGGCCGCCCCGGTCGGGGCGGCCCTGGGACGCTGGGGAGGCGTCAGGGGCGGAAGGTGTCGTTCAGGACGGTGCGGCCGGCGGCGGGGACGGTCGCGGTGCGGTTGGCGCCGGACTCCCAGGTGACGTTCCCGGCGGCGTCCTTGCGGACGTACTTGTACGCGAAGGCGGTGCCGGCGGGCAGGGTGGCGGCCAGCTTCCAGACGGGGTACGCGGCCGGGTCCAGCTTGATCGCGGCGGCGGGGTCCCAGTTGCCGAGCTCGGGGCGGTCGCCGGTGACGTAGATGTTCTGGCCGGGGCTGGTGGTGGCGTTGACCGCGAAGTCGGCGCCGGCCGTGGCGGGCTGCGTGGTCCCCCCGCAGGTGGTGGCGCCGGTGTGCAGGGCGAGGGCGGTGTTCGCGCCGAGGGTGGCGGTGAACCGGCCGGCGGAGTCGACGCTCACCGGCGTGCCGGACTGCACGTCGCAGTAGGAGCCGGCGGGCAGGGAGGTCTGGTAGGTGCGGGTGAGGGCCGAACCCTCGTGGTTGATCGCCACGTAGGCCTTGGTGCCGCGGCCGAACGCGATGGCGTTGTTGCCGTTGTCCCACCAGTCGGTGACGGCCTGTCCGCGGGCGGTGTTGCGGAAGGCGACCATGGAGGCTATCTCGCGCCAGGCGTGCTGGCACTTCCAGCCGTTGCTGTAACAGGCGGTCACCTGGTGCCCGTTGGGGGCGCCGGCGTCCTTGTCGGTCCACTCGTAGCCGGAGTGGACGTCCGGGGAGCCGTAGGGCCAGGCCAGCATGAAGACGGAGGCGAGGGTGTAGTCGGCGCCGTTCTTGTAGTTCAGGGTGTCGCCGCCGCGCTCGGTGTCGTGGTTGTCGACGAAGACGGCCGCCTGGCCGGAGGGCATGTACCCCCAGGCCTCGCCGAAGTTCTTCAGGTAGGCCAGCTTCTCGCCCTGGAGGACCCGCTTGAGGTCGCGGGCGTAGCGGAACTCCTGGACGTCGCCGTTGCCGAGGTACTCGCTCGGCGAGACGGCCTCGCCGGCGCCGTAGATGGCCTCCTGCTTCCAGTAGACGGAAGGATTCGTCAGCCGGGACTTGATGTTGGCGAGGTCGGCGGCCGGCATGTGCTTGGCGGCGTCGATGCGGAAGCCGTCGACACCCAGCGAGAGCAGGTCGTTGAGGTAGCCGGCGATCTTGCCGCGGACCCAGTCCTCGCCGGTGTCCAGGTCGGGCAGGCCGACGAGTTCGCAGTTCTGGACGTTGGCGCGGTCCTGGTAGTTCGCGATGGTGGCGCGGCAGTCGTCCATGTCGGCGCCGGAGTAGAGGCCCGGGTAGTCGTACTTGGAGAACGCGGTGCCGCCGGTGCCGGTGCCGGAGGAGTTCGCCATGTGGTTGACGACGGAGTCCGCGACGACCTTCACCCCGGCGGCGTGGCAGGTGTCGACCATGCTCTTGAAGGCGGTGCGGTCGCCGAGCGGGCCGGCGATCTTGTAGCTGACCGGCTGGTAGGCGGTCCACCAGGCGGGGCCCTGGATGCGTTCCTGGGGCGGGGAGACCTGGACGTAGCCGTAGCCCGCGGGGCCCAGCTGGTCGGTGCAGGCCCTGGCCACCGAGGCGAAGTTCCACTCGAACATCACCGCGGTGACGTCCTTGGTCCCCGGGGCTGCGGCCTGCGCCACCGGGGTTCCCGTCAGGGCCGCAGCGGCTCCCGCCACGAGGGCGAGGGCGGCGGCCACGGTCTTTCTTGCCATGTTTCCTCCTGTACGACGTCCCTGTCGCAAGAGCGGGTTCGCAAGAAGTTGCCGAAAATGACAGCAACTGTTTTCAGCCGCGACCGTAGGGGCGTACAGACGTGCGGTCAACCCTTCCGGCACCGCAATGCAAGGGATTGCGCAAGGAGTTACACGGCCGGCTGGGGCGACTGCGCGGTGGAGCCGCGCACGACCAGCTCGGGCTGGAACACGAACTCCGTGCTCTGGACCGGGTTTCCCTCGATCTCCTCCAGGAGCGCGCCGACCGCCGCCGTCGCCATCGCCTGCACCGGCTGGCGCACGGTGGTCAGCGGCGGGTCGGTGAACGCGATCAGCGGGGAGTCGTCGAAGCCCACCACGGACACGTCCCGGGGCACGTCGAGGCCCCGCGCGCGGGCCGCCCTGACCGCCCCGAGGGCCATCAGGTCCGAGCCGCACACGATGCCCGTGCACCCCTCGGCCAGCAGCAGGTCGGCGGCGGCGTGCCCGCCCTCCACGCCGAACAGCGTGGGCCGTACGAAGCGTTCCGCCTCGGCCCGCTCGATGCCCAGCTGCTCGCGCAGCTCGGCCGCGAAGCCCTCCGCCTTGCGCCGCGAGGGCACGTAGCGGGTCGGCCCGATGGCGAGCCCGATCCGTTCGTGGCCGAGTTCGACCAGGTGCCGTACGGCCATCCGGGCCGCGGCCCGGTCGTCGGGCGAGACGAAGTTGGCGTCGATGTGCTCGTTGAAGCCGTTGATGAGGACGAACGGCACGCCCCGCGCGGCCAGCCGCGTGTAGCGGGCCGGGTCGGCGGTGGCGTCCGCGTGCAGCCCGGACAGGAAGACGATGCCCGCCACCCCGCGCTCCACCAGCTGCTCGACCAGCTCGTCCTCGGTGGCCCCGCCCGGCATCTGGGTGCAGAGCACCGGCGTGTAGCCGTGCCCGGCGAGGACCTGCTCCACGACCTGCGCGAAGGCCGGGAAGATGGGGTTGGTCAGCTCGGGCACGACCAGGCCGATCAGGCCCGCGCTGCGCCGTCTGAGCCGCACGGGCCGTTCGTAGCCCAGCACGTCCAGCGCGGCGAGCACCTTGTGCCGGGTCGCGCCGGCCACTCCCGCCTTGCCGTTGAGGACCCGGCTGACGGTGGCCTCGCTCACCCCGGACTGGGCCGCGATGTCCGCGAGCCGCGGGGCGCCGTGACCGGCGCCCCGCGGCAGGGGGATCGTCACACCGCCCACCAGACGGTGGTGTCGGCGGGCAGTTCCACGATGCCCTCGCCGTGCGAGACGGGCTCGTTGGAGAGGAGGAACCGGCCGGGCAGCGGGACGGAGATGGCCCGGCCGGTGGTGTTGGCGGTGCAGACGAACCCGTCGCGGCGGAAGGCCAGGACGCCCTCCGGGGCCGGCAGCCACTGGAGGCCGTTGTGGGGTTCGCCCGCGCCGAGTCCGGGCTGCGCGCGGCGCAGGGCGAGCGCGTCGCGGTACAGCTCCAGGGTGGAGGCGGGGTCGCCGGTCTGCGCCTGGACGCTGAGCCCGCCCCAGGTGGCGGGCTGCGGCAGCCAGGAGCCGCCGGCCCCGAAGCCGTACGAGGAGCCCTCGACGGTCCACGGGATCGGCACCCGGCAGCCGTCGCGGAAGCCGTCCTGTCCGGTGGCCCGGAAGAACGACGGGTCCTGGCGGACCTCGTCGGGCAGGTCGGTGACGTCCGGCAGGCCGAGCTCCTCGCCCTGGTAGACGTAGGCGGAGCCGGGCAGCGCCAGCATCAGCAGGGTCGCCGCGCGGGCCCGGCGCAGGCCGAGCTCGCGGTCGCCGGGGGTGCGCAGCTGGGTGCCGAGGCCCGGCGGGTTGGCGAAGCGGGTGGCGTGCCGGGTGACGTCGTGGTTGGACAGCACCCAGGTGGTGGGGGCGCCGACGGGCTCCATCGCGCGGAGCGAGGCGTCGATGACCTGGCGCAGCTCGGCCGCGTCCCAGGAGGTGCCCAGGTACTGGAAGTTGAAGGCCTGGTGCATCTCGTCGGGGCGCACGTAGTTCGCGGTGCGCTCGACGGTGGGGGTCCACGCCTCGGCGACGAGGACGCGCTCGCCGTCGTATTCGGCGAGCACGGTGCGCCAGGAGCGGTAGATCTCGTGGACGCCGTCCTGGTCGAAGAAGGGCATGACGTCGTTGCCGAGCAGCTTCAGCTGGTCGTGGCTGCCGATGTCGGGCAGGCCGGCGGCCTTGACCAGGCCGTGGGCGACGTCGACGCGGAAGCCGTCGACGCCCATGTCGAGCCAGAAGCGCAGGATCGAGCGGAACTCGTCGCGGACGGCCGGGTGGTCCCAGTCGAAGTCGGGCTGCTCGGACGCGAAGAGGTGCAGGTACCAGTCGCCGGGGGTGCCGTCCGGGTTCTCCGTGCGGGTCCAGGCGGGGCCGCCGAAGATGGACTCCCAGTCGTTGGGCGGGAGTTCGCCGCTGTCGCCCTTGCCGGGGCGGAAGTGGTAGCGCTCGCGCAGCGGGGAGCCGGGGCCCTCGCGCAGGGCGCGCTGGAACCACTCGTGCTGGTCGGACGAGTGGTTGGGGACGAGGTCGACGATGATCCGCAGGCCCAGGTCGTGGGCCTCGCGGATGAGGGCGTCGGCGTCGTGGAGGGTGCCGAACATGGGGTCGATGGCCCGGTAGTCGGCGACGTCGTATCCGGCGTCGGCCTGCGGGGAGGCGTAGAACGGCGAGAGCCAGACGGCGTCGACGCCGAGCTCCTTCAGGTACGGCAGCCGGCTGCGAACGCCCTCCAGGTCGCCCATGCCGTCGCCGTTGCCGTCGGCGAAGCTGCGCGGATAGACCTGGTAGATCACCGCGTCTCTCCACCAGCCCGAGTGCGTGCCGGTGGTCGGAGCGGCGGCGGCGGGAGTGGCGAGGTGCTGGGTCATGTCTTCCTTGAGTCGTAAGGAGATTACGGACACGGGTTCGGGCACGGGTGCGGGCCCCGGCGCGGGGTGCGGCGCCGGTGTGCGGCTCAGCCCTTGACGGCGCCGGCGGACATGCCGGTCACCAGGTGGCGCTGGGCGAAGAGGAACACCAGGGCGGCCGGGACGGCGATGAGCACGGAGGCCGCGGACATCGGGCCCCACTGGGCGCCGTACTGGTTCACGAACTTCTGCAGCCCGCCGGCGAGGGTCAGGTTCTCGTCGCCGACCATGAACGCGGAGGCGTAGGCGACCTCGCTCCAGGCGGTGATGAAGGAGTAGAAGGCGGTGACCGCGATGCCCGGCTTGGCGAGCGGCAGGATCAGCCGCCAGAAGGTGCCGAAGGGGGTGAGGCCGTCGACGTACCCCGACTCGTCGATCTCGCGCGGGATGGTGTCGAAGAAGCCCTTCATCATCCAGGCACAGAACGGCACGGCGATCGTCAGGTACGTGATGACCAGGCCGGCCGGGCTGTTGAGCAGGCCCATCGAGGCCATGATGTTGTAGATCGGCACGATGAGGACGGCGACCGGGAACATCTGGGTGATGAGCAGCGTCCACATCAGTCCGCGCTTGCCGGGGAAGCGGAAGCGGCTGACGGCGTAGCCGGTGGTGGACGAGACGAAGACGCCGAGCACCGTGGTGAGGGCGGCGACGAGCAGCGAGTTGCCGAACCAGGTGAGGAACGGGGTGTCGTTCAGCAGGTTCGTGTAGTTCTCGAACGTCGTGTCTTTGAAGAAGTCGGTGGTGCTCGCGTACTTCGCCGGCTTGAGCGAGGTCAGCAGGACCCACAGCACCGGGAAGACGGCGATCACGGAGGCCGCGATCAGGGTGAGGTGCAGCGCGGCCGAACTGAGCGGCGAGCGGCGCCCGCGACGGGGGGCGGCGGCGGCGGGGGTGGTCGTGGTCACCAGACTTCTCCCTGCTTGCGGAGGACTCGCCGGTAGACCGCGGCGAAGACCATCAGGAGGATCAGGATCAGCACGCCCCACGTGGAGGACTGGGCGTAGTCGCGCGGGCTGATCTCGAAGGAGAACTTGTAGGCCTGGGTCACCAGGATCTGGGTGGCCTCGCCCGGACCGCCCCGGGTGAGCAGGAAGATCACCGGGAACATGTTGAAGGTCCAGATGGTGGAGAGCAGGATCACCGTCGTGGACACCGAGCGCAGCCCGGGCAGGGTGATGTGCCGGAAGCGCTGGAGGGGGCCGGCGCCGTCCATCTCGGCGGCCTCGTAGAGCTCGCCGGGGATGGACTGGAGCCCGCCGAGCAGGGCGACCATCATGAAGGGGACGCCGAGCCAGACGTTGACGGCGATGACCGAGAACTTGGCCCAGCTGGGGTCGTTCAGCCACGGGACGGCGTCGATGCCGCCGCCGGCCAGGACCTTGTTGAGCAGGCCGTTGTCCTCGTTGTAGAGGAAGCGCCAGGCGAAGACGGAGACGAAGCCGGGCACGGCCCAGGGCAGGATCAGCAGCATCCGGTAGACGGAGCGGCCGGCGATCCGGCGGTTGAGCAGGTTGGCGAGACCGAGGCCGAGGGCGAAGGTCACGGAGACGCAGGAGACCGTCCACACCAGGGTCCAGCCCAGGGTGGAGAGGAACTGGCTCCCGGTGAGCGCGTCGACGTAGTTGTCCACGCCCACGAACTCGTAGGTCGCGGGGATGTGGTTGACGCCGATGGAGCGCTCGACGTTGCGCTCGTTGGCGTCCGTGAGCGACAGCCAGATGCCGCGGACCAGCGGATAGCCGATGATCACGCCGACCACGATCACCACCGGGGCGACCATCGCCCAGGCGTACCAGTGAGTGGAGAGCGAGCGCTTCGCCGCTCGCTGCCGGTTGCCAGTTCCGCGGCTCCGGCCGCGGGCGACGTTCTCGCCCGCGGCCTTCGCCACCGACTGGCTGCTGGTGTCCACAGCCATCAGCCGGTCTGCCTTCCTTCCCGCTTCCTTGTTACTTCCAGTCCTTCAGCAGCTTGCGGTAGGACTCGCCCGCCGTCTTGGCCCCCTGCTCCGGGGTGGTCTGGTTGGTGAGGACCTTGGTGTACTCGGTGACCAGCGGGGCGAAGAGGCTGCCGCCCTCGGGGATCCAGGGGCGCTCGACGGCCTTGTCGACGACCGGCTTGAAGAACGTGATCATCTCGTTCATGGCCACGTCGGACTTGCCGTAGACCGAGCTGCGGGTGGGGAGCAGGCTCAGCTCCTTGGCGACCTGGGTCTGCACCTCGGGCGAGCTCATGTAGTCGACGAAGGCGTAGGAGGCGTCCAGGTTCTTGGAGCCCGCGTAGACGGCGAGGTTGTGGCCGCCCTGCGGGGCGCCCTGACCGCCGGAGCCGGCCGGGACCGGGGCGATGCCCAGGTTGGCCTTGTCGGCGAACTCCTTGCCGGCGTAGGTGTCGGTGACGGCCCAGGGGCCGTTGATCATCATGGCGACCTTGCCGTCCTTGAAGGCCGTCTGCATGTTGTTCCAGCCGTCGGTGGCGTCGGTCTTGGCCGCGCCCGACTCGACGAGGTCCTTGACGGTCTTGAAGGCCTTGACGCCGGCCGCGTTGTCGATCGTGACGGTCTTGGTGTCGGCGTTGACCATGTCGCCGCCCTCGCCGTACAGGAAGGAGAGGAACCAGTAGGCGTCGTCGCCGCGCAGGTAGAGGCCGGTCTTGCCGGTCTTCTGCTTGATCTTGGCGGAGACGGACTTCAGCTCGTCGACGGTCTTGGGGACCTCGACGCCGGCGTCCTTGAAGATCTTCTTGTTGTAGAAGATGCCCATGGAGTCGATGACCTGCGGCACCGCGTAGGTCTTGCCGTTGTACTTGGTGGACGCGGCGGCCTGCTTGAGGAAGTCGTCCTGGTCCTTCAGGGCGGCGGTGCCGTCCAGCGGGGCGAGGTAGCCGAGGTTCGCGAAGTCCGGGGTCCAGGCGACCTCGGAGCGGATCACGTCGGGGGCACCGGAGCCCGACTGCGCGGCGTTCTTGAACTTGTTCTGGGCGTCGCCGAAGGGCACGTTCACGTACTTGACCGTGACCTTGGGGTGCTTCTTCGTGAAGTCCTCGGCGATCTTCTTGAAGACCTTGTCCTCGGAACCCACGGTGGAGGTGTCCCACCAGGTGACGGTGCCGGACAGCTCACCCGAGCTCTTCGAGCCGCCGCCGGTGGAACCGTCGCCGCTTCCGCACGCCGCCAGGGACACACCCAGGGCCGCGACCAGCGCGGTGGCCGCTATGCCACGCCGCATGTGAACTCCTTCAACTGATCCCGGATTGGACGAGGGTCTCGAACAACTTCCTCATGCGACCGCTCCCTCGCGGCGCCCCGGGTTGCCAGGAACGTAACAGGGATGAAAACGCGCCGAAAGACCTTGCGGGAACTTTCTGCAAGACCCGGCGATCGTTACATCCGCGTGTCCTGAAGGTTGCCGACAGGCCGCTTGACAGCCCCGACACCCCTTCGCCTCTTGCAAGAACTTGCGAAAACCGCGCGCCCAGGGCCCGGCGGACGGCCGGGAACCGACGGCCGGCCGCCGCCCGGCCGGTCCGGCGCGGGCCTCCGTCGCGCTCGGTGGGCAATCCGACGGCCGACCGGTACAGTCCACTCCCATGACCGCGCGGCTCGCCGACATCGCAGCCCAGGCGGGGGTCAGTGAAGCCACAGTCAGCCGCGTGCTCAACGGCAAGCCCGGTGTGGCCGCGGCCACCCGTGAATCCGTTCTCGCCGCACTCGACGTGCTCGGCTACGAGCGTCCCGTACGCCTGCGCCAGCGCAGCGCGGGACTGGTCGGCCTCATAACCCCCGAACTGGACAACCCGATCTTCCCCGCGCTCGCGCAGGTCATCGGGCAGGCCCTCACCCGCCAGGGGTACACCCCGGTGCTCGCCACCCAGACCCCCGGCGGGTCCACGGAGGACGAGCTCACCGACATGCTGGTGGAGCGCGGGGTCTCCGGCATCATCTTCGTCTCCGGGCTGCACGCCGACACCACGGCCGACACCACCCGCTACGACCAGCTCCGCGGCAAGGGCGTCCCGTACGTCCTCATCAACGGCTTCTCCCCCCGGGTGCAGGCCCCCTTCGTCTCCCCCGACGACCGGGCCGCGATGGTCCTGGCCGTGACGCACCTGGCCGCGCTCGGGCACACCCGGATCGGTCTCGCCGTCGGGCCCAAGCGGTTCGTGCCGGTGCTGCGCAAGATCGAGGGTTTCCGCAAGGGCATGCAGGAGCGCTTCGGGCTCACCCCCGAGGAGTCCGAGGAGCTCATCCAGCACTCGCTGTACACGCTGGAGGGCGGGCAGGCGGCGGCCGCCGCGCTCCTCGCCAAGGGGTGCACCGCGATCGTCTGCGCCAGCGACATGATGGCGCTCGGCGCGATCCGGGCCGCGCGGCAGCAGGGCCTCGACGTGCCGAAGGACGTGTCGGTGGTCGGCTTCGACGACTCCCCGCTCATAGCGTTCACCGATCCGCCGCTGACCACCATCCGCCAGCCCGTGCAGGCGATGGGGCAGGCGGCGGTCCGGGCCCTCCTGGAGGAGGTCGGCGGCACGCCGGCCCCGCACAGCGAGTTCGTCTTCATGCCCGAACTGGTCGTTCGCGGTTCAACCGCCTCGGCTCCCCTAAGGGACTGAGGTCCGCCCTGAGGCGGAGCGGGTGCGCTCCGAACCCGACCGAGGGATGATCGGTCGGAGGAAAGGGATCTGGCAGACTCTCCTCCCATGGGTGAAACGACCGTGAAGAGTTTGGAAGACCGGACGACCCCGTCGTCACCCATCGTGACCGGCGGCAGATTCGCGCGCCTGCGTGCCCGCACGCCCCGGCGCCCCACGATCTGGTTCGAGATCGCGCTCATCGCGATCAGCTACTGGACCTACTCCCTGATCCGCAACGCGGTGCCGGAGCAGAAGGCCCAGGCGCTGAAGAACGCCGACTGGATCTGGCAGGCCGAGCACTCCCTCGGGCTCGCCTTCGAACACACCGTCAACCAGGCCGTGAACTCGGTGACCTGGCTGATCGTCTCGATGAACTACTACTACGCCACCCTGCACTTCGTCGTGACCATCGGCGTGCTGGTGTGGCTGTACCGGTGGCAGCCGGGCCGTTACGCGGCGTTCCGCACGGTCCTGTTCGCCACCACCGGTGTGGCCCTGGTCGGTTACTACCTGTATCCGCTCGCTCCGCCCCGGCTCATGAACGGCCAGAACTTCGTCGACACCGTGCTGGTGCACCACACCTGGGGCTCGATGGCCTCGGGCAACCTCAAGCACATGTCGAACCAGTACGCGGCGATGCCGTCGATGCACATCGGCTGGTCGCTGTGGTGCGGCGTGACCATCTTCCTGCTGGCCAAGGCGCCCTGGGCGCGGATCCTCGGCCTGCTCTACCCGACGGCGACCCTGGTCGTCATCGTGGCCACCGCCAACCACTTCTGGATGGACGCGGTCGGCGGCATGGCCTGCCTGGCCTTCGGCTTCGGCGTCTCGTACCTCTGGTACGGCTCCCGCCCGCACAAGCTGCCCAAGCTGGTGGAGCCGGCCGCCCCGGTCGCCCAGGGCGGCCCGGCCCCGACGACGGGCACGGACCCGGCCGAGGCGGCCGGGACGCAGCGGCAGGAGCAGCGGGTCAGCTCCGGAAAGTGATCCGTCCGCCGGCCACGGTCAGCCGGACCGGGGCCTCGGCGGTCTCGTCCGCCGGGGCCGTCGTCGGGTCGAGGGCGAAGGCCGCGAGGTCCGCCCGGTAACCCGGTGCGATCCGGCCGGAGACCGCCTCCTCCCCCGCCGCGAACGCCGCGTGGGTCGTCATGCCCTCCAGTGCCATCAGTCCGGTCAGGCCGTGCCGGGCCGAGGCCGCGCCCTTCGGGGCCTGGGCGGTGGCGAGGACCTGCCGGGCGTCGTAGTGGGCGATGGGCCAGTCCGAGCCGAGCGCGAGGTGCGCCCCGGCGTCCCTGAGGTCGCGGCAGCGCCAGGCCCGGCCGGCCCGCTCGTCGCCGAGCCGCTTGGACCACTCGTCGGTGCGGTCGGCGCGGGTGTACGCGGTGTGCGGCGGCTGCATGGAGGCGACGACGCCGAGCGCCGGGAAGCGGGCGAGCTGGTCGTCGGGGACGGTCTCGATGTGCTCGACGCGGTGGCGGGGGCCGGTCCCGGAGCCGAGGGACTCGACGGTGTCCAGGACGTGGCGGACGGCCGCGTCGCCGATGGCGTGGGTGGCGGTGCCGACGCCGGCGCGGTGCAGCCGGTGCACGGCGGCGGAGTAGGCGGCCGGGTCGGGCCAGAAGGCGTCGGTGCCCTGGCCGTGGCAGTCGGCGTGCTCCAGCCAGGCGGTGCCGCCCTCGACGGTGCCGTCCATGAAGAACTTGACGCCGCCGATCCGCCACATCCGCCCGGCCCGGTCCTGCAGCCGGATCAGTTCGTCGAGCTCCTCGGGGGTGGCGCCGGGCATGCACCAGGGGGCGAGGCGCAGCCGCAGCGGCAGGTCAGCCGCGGCCTCGACGGCGTCGAGCAGGCCGGGGACGTCGTGGCCGCCGAGGTCCATGACGTGGGCGCCGGTGAGTCCGGTGGCGGCCATGGCGGTGAGCAGTGCGACCAGCCGGTCGCGGCGCTCGGCGAAGTCCTGGGCCGGCAGGACCGGGGTCATCAGGTCCATGGCGGCGTGCTCGTTGAGGTGCCCGGTGGGGCGGCCCCCGGCGTCGCAGACGATCTCGGAGCGCTGGGTGAAGGCGCGCGGCCCGTCGATGCCGGCGGCCCGCAGGGCGGCGCCGCTGGCGAGGGCGGAGTGGCCGTCGTAGAGGCGCAGGAAGGCGGGGGCGCCGTCGAGGGCCTCCTCGATCAGCTCGCGGTGGATGGGGCGTCCGCCGAAGACGTTGTGGTCGAGGCCGAAGCCGATCACCCAGCCGGAGCGGCGTGCGGCGCCCTTGAGCGCGGCACGCAGCCCGTCGAGGTCGGTGACGCCCGAGAGGTCGGTGCCGGCGGACATCTCCAGGCCCCAGACCGGGTGGCTGTGGGCGTCGGTGAGTCCGGGGGTGAGGGTGGCGCCGCCGAGGTCGACGACCTCGGTGCGGGGGCCGCGCCAGGCGCGGGCGTCGGTGTCGTCGCCGATGGCGGTGATCAGTCCGTCGCGGACCGCGACAGCGGTGTGGCGGGAGAGGGCGGGGGTACGGAGGCGGGCGTCGACGAGGAGGAGGTCGGGTGCGGCGTGCTCTGCGGACACGAGGGGTCTCCGGGTTCCAGGGGCTCGGTGGGCGGTTCTTCGGCGAAGTGGGCGTAGACCTCGGGGCGGGTGCGGCGGAGCCGGTACGCGAGGAGGAGGCCGAGGAGGAAGACGGCGGGGACGACGGCGACGAGGACGGTGTCGACGGTGTCCGAGGCGCCGGTGAAGAGCTGGACCTTGGAGGCGACCAGCCAGATCGCGACGGCCAGCAGGAGGGCGGCGGTGCCGGGGGCGACGAGGGTGCGCAGGGCGCCCTCCTCGTGCGGGACGCGGCGGAAGTAGCGGACGACGGCGAGGGCCGCGAGCAGCATCAGCGCCATGAGTCCGAGCATGCCGGGGGTGTTCACCCAGAGCAGGAGTTGCGCGTACGGGTCGGCGCCCGCGGCGGCGAAGCCGAGGACGACGACGGCGCCGAGGACGGTCTGGACGGCGCCGGCGACGTACGGGGAGCGGTGGCGCGGGTGGATCCGGCCGAGCGCGGCGGGCACGACGCCCTCCTCGGCGAGGGCGAGGGCGTACCGGTTGATCGCGTTGTGGAAGGCGAGCAGCGAGGCGATGATGCTGGTCACGATGAAGACGTGCATCAGGTCGGCGGCCCAGGGGCCGACGTACGTGGTGATCGCGGCGAAGAAGAGGCCACCGGGGTCGTCGGTGGCGGCGGCGACCACCCGCTCGTCGCCGAAGGCCTGGATGACGGTCCAGACGACGAACGCGTAGAACAGGCCGAGGAAGGCGACCGCGATGTAGGTGGCGCGGGGGATGGTGCGGTCGGGGTCGCGGGCCTCGCGGCGGTAGATCACGGTGGACTCGAAGCCGGTGAAGGCCGAGAAGGCGAAGGCGAGGACGGCCGCCGTGCCGGGCACCAGCACGTTGCCGGGGGCGAAGGAGGCCAGGGAGAGTCCGCTCGCGCCGCCCCGGAGCAGGACGCCGCCCGCGAGCAGCAGGAGTATGCCGGTCTCGGCGACGAGGAGGACGCCGAGGACCTTGGCGCCGAAGTCGATCGAGCGGTAACCGCCGTACCAGATGACCAGCAGGCCGGCGAGGGCGATCGGCAGCCAGGGCAGGTCGACGCCCCACAGGGCCTGGGCGGTGTCGGCGGTGGCGGAGCCGAGGAGTCCGTAGACGCCGATCTCCATGCCGTTGTAGCCGACCATCGCGATGAGCGCGGCGGCGATGCCGACGGGCTTGCCGAGGCCCTGGGCGATGTACGCGTAGAAGGCGCCGCCGCTGCGGACGTGGCGGCTCATGGTGGTGAAGCCGACGGCGAAGACGGTCAGCGTGACGCCGGCCAGGAGGTAGCCGACGGGGGTGCCGATGCCGCCGAGGACGAGGGCTATGGGGGCGACGCCCGCCATCACGGTGAGCGGGGCGGCGGCGGAGACCACGAAGAAGGAGATGTCGGCGGTGGTGAGGCTGCCGGTTCTCAGTTCGGGTCGTGGTGGCTCGTCGGCGGTGCTGGAGGACATGGGTGGGGAGGCCCTTCTGCGGCAGGAGCAGGAAACCTAAAGCCTTTCGGTTGGCGCAATGTAGCCTCGGGTCCAACGATTCGGGAAGACCTGAACAGGGGGAACACCTTCATGGGCCGGCCGCGCACACCCCTCCTCGACCGGGAGCGCATCACCACCACGGCGCTCGAACTCGTCGACGAGCAGGGCGACTTCAGCGTGCCGCAGATCGCCAGGCGACTGGGCGCGCAGACGGCCTCGGTGTACCACCATGTGGACGGCCGGGACGGCATAGTCGAGTTGCTGCGGGAGCGGGTCTGCGACGCCATCGACGGGGGCGCGCTCGACCGGGAGCCCTGGGACGCGGCCATGGCGGCCTGGGCCCGCTCGTACCGCGCCGCCTTCGCCGCCCACCCGCGCGCGATCCCGCTGCTCACCACCTCGCCGGTACGGGCGCCCCGGGTGCTCCTCCAGTACGAGAAGGCCGTCGTCCGGCTGCTGGGCGCGGGCTTCCCGCTCCCGGACGTCATGCCGGTGATCATCGCCCTGGAGAACCTGGTGCTCGGCTCGGCCCTCGACATGGCCGCGCCCGAGGCGATGTGGGAGCTGACCGACGAGACGGCCACGCCCCAACTGGCCCGCGCGCTGGCCGAGGTCACCGGGGGGCGCACGGACGCGGCCTTCGAACTGGCGCTCGCCGGATACCTGGAACACTGCCGGAGACGGCTCGACGCCGTCGCCCTCTGACCAAGGAGAACAGCACTGTGGCCATCCTCATCCTGTCCGTCCTCGTCGCCCTCGCCGCCCTGGGCTGCGGCTGTGTCGTCTGGGCGGCCCGGGGCGGCCCGCGCTGGGCGCGCGGCGTGGCCGGCGCGACCCTGGCGGCGGGCGAACTGGCGCGCGGCGTCAGCCGGTCGAGCCGGAAGCGGAACGGCGGGGGATCCGGCGTGGACGGGGACGGGGGCGGCGGGGCGTAGGTCCGGCCGCGACCCGCTCCTGACGGGTGCGGGCCTCGCCGCGCCCTTCGAGAGGGCGTCGCCCACCCCACTATGCACTCCGCGTATACATGCTGCGTATAGTCGCCGGTATGACCACCGTCTCACGGCCGTTCAAGGCCCTGGCCGTCTCCTCGCTGGCCGTCGCCGCCTCGCATCTGATCCTCTCCGACACCCTCTACCTGGGCTTCGCCGGACAGGCCGCGGCGACCCTGGGCGGCGGAGGGCCCGCCTACTCCGGGGACCAGGCGTTCACGACCGCGCTCATGAACACGGCCCTCGTGATGCCGCTGGTGCTCTGGACCGGCCTGCGGATCTCGGGCGAGCGGCGGCTCTGGCTGACCGTGACGACCGGGACCTTCGCCTGGATCCTCGCCGTGTGGAACGGCCTCGACCGGATCGACGACGCCCCCGGCACCCTGCTGCCGCTGCGCTCCCTGCTCCTCGTGGTGGCCCTGACGGCGCTCGTCTCGCTGATCCCGACGAGCGCCCTGCGCCGCGCTACGCGCCGTAGAAGCGCTCCTCCACCACCGCCCGCGCCCGGCGCGTGATCCGGCGGTAGTCGTCGACCATCTCGCCGACGTGGCCCGGGGCGTAGCCCAGGTAGCGCCCGACCGCGGCCAGTTCGCGCGGCTCGGAGGGGAAGGTGTCGCCGGGCCGGCCCCGGACCAGCATCACCGCGTTGCGCACCCGGGTCGCCAGGACCCAGGCCTCGTCCAGGATCTGGGCCTCGTCCGTGCCGATCAGCTCGGCCGCGTGGGCGGCGGCCAGTGCCTCGCGGGTCCGGGTGGTGCGCAGTCCGGGCTCGGCCCAGCCGTGCCGCATCTGGAGCAGCTGCACCGTCCACTCGACGTCGCTCAGGCCGCCCCGGCCCAGCTTGGCGTGGAGGGTGGGGTCGGCGCCGCGCGGCAGCCGCTCGGTCTCCATCCGGGCCTTGAGCCGCCGGATCTCGCGCACCGCGTCCTCGCCGAGCCCCTCCATGGGGTAGCGCAGCGGGTCGGCGAGCTCGACGAACCGCGCGCCCAGTTCGGCGTCGCCGGCCATCGGCTCGGCGCGCAGCAGGGCCTGGGCCTCCCAGACCAGCGACCAGCGCCGGTAGTAGGCCTCGTAGGACTTGAGGGTGCGGACCATCGGGCCGCTCTTGCCCTCCGGGCGCAGATCGGCGTCGATGAGCAACGGCGGGTCGGCGGTCGGGAGCTGGAGCAGCCGGCGCATCTCGGCGACGACCCGGTTGGCGGCCCGGGTGGCCTCCTGCTCGTCGACGCCCTCGCGGGGCTCGTGCACGAACAGCACGTCCGCGTCGGAGCCGTAGCCGAGTTCGTGGCCGCCGAAACGGCCCATGCCGATCACGGCGAACCGGGTGGGCAGTTCGTCGCCCCACTCGGCCCGCACGGCGGCCCGGAGCGCGCCGGCGAGGGTGGCCGCGTTGAGGTCGGTGACGGCCTTGCCGACCCGGTCCACGAGGGCGCCGGGGTCGGATTCGCGGGGGCTGTCCTCCGTACCGTACGAGCGGATGAGGTCGGCGGCGGCGGTGCGGAACAGTTCGCGGCGGCGCACCCCGCGGGCCGCGGCGACCGCCTGTTCCGGGCCGTCCGCGCGGCCGACGGCGGCGAGGACCTCCTGCTCCAGGTGTTCCCGGCCGCGCGGCTTGAGGCCCTCCGGGTCGCCGAGGATCGCGACCGCCTCGGGGGCGCGCAGCAGCAGGTCGGGGGCGAGCCGGCCGGCGGACAGCACCCGGGCCAGGTTCTCGGCGGCTGCGCCCTCGTCGCGCAGCAGGCGCAGGTACCAGGGGGTCTTGCCGAGCGCGTCGGAGACCTTGCGGAAGCCGAGCAGGCCGGCGTCCGGGTCGGCGGAGTCGGCGAACCAGCCGAGCAGCACCGGCAGCAGGGTGCGCTGGATGGCGGCCTTGCGGCTGACGCCGGAGGACAGCGCCTCCAGGTGGCGCAGGGCGGCGGACGGGTCGGCGTACCCGAGCGCTTCGAGGCGCTGGCCGGCCGCCTTGGGGCTGAGCCGGATCTCGCCGGGGGCGAGCTGGGCGACGGCGTCGAGGAGCGGGCGGTAGAACAGCTTCTCGTGCAGGCGGCGCACCACGGCCGCGTGCCGCTTCCACTCCTTGTTGAGCTCGGTGACCGGGTCGGTGCGCAGGCCCAGGGAGCGCCCGAGACGGCGCAGGTCGGCCTCGCCCTCCGGGACGAGGTGGGTGCGGCGCAGCCGGTAGAGCTGGATGCGGTGTTCCATGGCGCGCAGGAAGCGGTACGCGTCGTCGAGCTGGGCGGCGTCGGCGCGGCCGACGTAGCCGCCGGCGGCGAGGGCGGCGAGCGCGTCGAGGGTGCTGCCGCTGTGCAGGGTGGCGTCGCTGCGGCCGTGCACGAGCTGGAGGAGCTGGACGGCGAACTCGACGTCCCGCAGGCCGCCGGGGCCCAGCTTCAGTTCGCGTTCGACCTGGGCGGCGGGGATGTTGTCGACCACCCGGCGGCGCATCTTCTGCACGTCGGGGACGAAGTTCTCGCGTTCGGCGGCGTGCCAGACGAGCGGGGAGACGGCGTCGATGTACGCGGCGCCGAGCTCCGGGTCGCCGGCCACCGGGCGCGCCTTCAGCAGGGCCTGGAACTCCCAGGTCTTGGCCCAGCGCTGGTAGTAGGCGAGGTGCGAGGAGAGGGTGCGCACGAGCGGGCCGTTGCGGCCCTCGGGGCGCAGGTTGGCGTCGACCGGCCAGATGGTGCCCTCGACGGTGGTCTCGGAGCAGATCCGCATGAGGTGGGAGGCGAGGCGGGTCGCGGCCTGGATCGCCTTGCCCTCGTCGGCGCCGTCGGCGGGCTCGCCGACGAAGATGACGTCGACGTCGGAGACGTAGTTGAGCTCGTGGCCGCCGCACTTGCCCATCGCGATGACGGCGAGCCGGCACTGGGCGGCGTCCTCGGGCGCGTCGGCCGAGGCCAGGGCGAGGGCGGCGCGCAGGGTGGCGGTGGCGAGGTCGGCGAGCTCGGCGGCGGTCTGCTTGACCAGGGTGGTGCCGCACACGTCGCGGGCGGCGATGGCCAGCAGGCAGCGCCGGTAGGCGACCCGCAGCGAGACCGGGTCGGTGGCCTCGGCGAGGCCCCGCTCGAAGTCGGCGACGCCCGGGTGCAGATCGGCCGCCTCGTACGTGACGAGGGCCTGCCAGTCGTGCGGGTGGCGGGCCAGGTGGTCGGCGAGCGCCTCGGAGGCGCCGAGCACGCCGAGCAGCCGGTCGCGGAAGGGCTTGGCGGAGAGCAGGGTGGTGGTGAGCGCGGGGCGCTCGGCCTCGGGCTGCGCCTCGACGAGCCGGACCAGGCCGAGCAGCGCCAGGTCGGGGTCGGCGGTGCCGCCGAGGGCGTCGAGGAGCACGGGGTCGCCGCGCAGGGCCGCCAGCTCGTCCAGGTCGAGCAGTCGTTCGGCGGCGGACGGATCGGTGAACCCGTGCCGCAGCAGCCTGCTGAACGTGCTGCTCCTGCGTCCCGGCACGGTCATGCCGCCGCTCCCTCCACCGGTCGTTCCAGTCCCCGGACGAGCCTATCCGGCGAACGGCCGACTTGGCGTTCCGAGGTGCGTGGCGGACGCGCGGCGGGCACGGTGGTACGGCCGGAACCGCACCGCACCCGCACAGCCCCGCACCGAGGAGCCCGAACGTGAACTGGACCCTGGAAGTCGTCCCCGTGCCCGTCACCGACCTGGACCGGGCCAAGGAGTTCTACGCCGAGAGGTGCGGCTTCACGGTGGACCTGGACCAGGAGGTGGCGCCGGGCATCCGGATCGTCCAGATCACGCCGCCGGGCTCCCGCTGCTCGCTCACCCTCATCCAGGGCATGCCGCCGTTCCCCGGCAGCCGCGAGATGCCCCCCGGGACCCTGCACGGCCTCCAGTTCTGCGTGACCGACATCGAGGGGGCCAGGAACGAGCTGGTCGAGGCGGGCGTGGACGTGTCCCCGGTGATGCACGTGGGGGCGACGGGCTGGGAGGAGGGCAAGGGCGGCACCTGGAACTCGTTCCTGACCTTCGCGGACCCGGACGGCAACGGCTGGGTGGTCCAGGAGTCCCCGTCGGAGCTCTCGGAACGCTAGGGCCTGTCCTGCCGGGGAAACACGACCCGGTAGTTCCGCACGGTCTCGTCCTCCCCCTCGTACGCCATCCCCGCCCGCTCCATCACCCGCTGCGAGGCGACGTTCTCCAGGTTCGCGTCGCCCCGCACGGCCGTGGCCCCGGCCTCGCGGGCCCGGGCGATCAGAGCCTCCAGCGCCTCGGTCGCGAAGCCCTGCCCCCGGAACGCCGGCACGAGCCCGTACCCGACGGTGACGACACCGTCCGGCCCGGGCGGCCGGTGGAACCCGATCCCCCCGATGACGACGTCCTCGGCGCGCACCCGTATCGCGTACGGCCGGTAGACCGCCGGGTCCCCGCGCTCGGCGACCCCGGCGAGGAAGGCCCGCGCACTGGCGATGTCCCCGACCCCGGGATACTCCGCGGCCCAACGCTCCCCGACCGCGGGCCGGACGTCGACGATGCGCTGCGCGTCGCCGAAGGAGAGCGGGTGCAGGACCAGCCGCTCCGTTTCGATGATCTTCATCTCAGTCATTGGCGGCAGTCTCGGCCAGCCCGGTGACGGACGCAACGGATTTGCGGGAAGGCGGCCCGATCACCGCCGCCGGCCGCCCGCCCAGCGCCGCAGCCGCACCACGTTCTCCCTCTTGCGCCGGTACGTACCGGCGGTCTCCTCCGACGTGCCGAGGAAGGCCAGCACCGGCGTCCACCGCTTCCCACCGCCCGGGGCGGTCCAGCGGACGGCCGGAAAGTCCGTGACCCCGGTGATCCGCGACCGGTCGATCCGCCGGCTCCGGAGATAGCCGCTCACCACCAGGTGACCCGGCTCGCACCGCACGCCCAGCCGCCAGCCCCGCACTGCGAGCACCAGGGACGCGAGGGCCGCGGCGGCCGCCCAGCCGGCCGCCGTCTCCGCCGCGTGCACGGCGAAGCCGACGGCCGGGGCGCTGCCCGGGATGGTGTTCGCGACCCGGTTGAGGGTGGTGGGGAGCAGTCGCACGCCGAAGCGTCCTACAGCACCGGCAGGTTCTTCCGCAGCTCGAAGGCGGTGACCTCGCTGCGGTACTCCTCCCATTCCTGCTTCTTGTTGCGGAGGAAGAAGTCGAAGACGTGCTCGCCGAGGGTCTCCGCGACCAGTTCGCTGCGTTCCATCAGGGCGATGGCCTCGCCCAGGTTCTGCGGGAGGGGCTCGATGCCCATCGCGCGGCGTTCGGCGTCGCTGAGGGCCCAGACGTCGTCGTCGGCGCCGGCCGGGAGTTCGTAGCCTTCCTCGATGCCCTTGAGGCCGGCGGCGAGGAGGACGGCGTAGGTCAGGTAGGGGTTGGCGCCCGAGTCGATGGAGCGGACCTCGACGCGGGAGGAGCCCATCTTGCCGGGCTTGTACATCGGGACGCGGATCAGCGCGGAGCGGTTGTTGTGGCCCCAGCAGATGTACGCGGGGGCCTCGCCGCCGGAGCCGGCGGTGCGGCCCGAGCCGCCCCAGATGCGCTTGTACGAGTTGACCCACTGGTTGGTGACGGCCGAGATCTCGCCCGCGTGCTTCAGCAGGCCCGCGATGAAGGAGCGGCCCACCTTCGACAGCTGGTACTCGGAGCCCGACTCGTAGAACGCGTTGCGGTCGCCCTCGAAGAGGGAGAGGTGGGTGTGCATGCCCGAGCCGGGGTAGTCCGAGAACGGCTTCGGCATGAAGGTGGCCTGGACGCCCTGTTCGAGGGCGACCTGCTTCATGACCAGACGGAAGGTCATGATGTTGTCGGCGGTGGAGAGGGCGTCCGCGTAGCGCAGGTCGATCTCCTGCTGGCCCGGCGCGCCCTCGTGGTGGGAGAACTCGACCGAGATGCCCATCGACTCGAGCATGGTGATCGCCTGGCGGCGGAAGTCCATGCCCACGTTCTGCGGGGTGTGGTCGAAGTAGCCCGAGTTGTCCGCGGGGGTGGGCCGGCTGCCGTCGAGCGGCTTGTCCTTCAGGAGGAAGAACTCGATCTCAGGGTGGGTGTAGAAGGTGAAGCCCAGGTCCGAGGTCTTGGCGAGGGCGCGCTTCAGGACGTACCGCGGGTCCGCGAAGGACGGCGAGCCGTCGGGCATGAGGATGTCGCAGAACATCCGGGCCGTGCCGGGGGCCTCCGCGCGCCAGGGCAGGATCTGGAAGGTGCCCGGATCCGGCTTGGCGATCATGTCCGACTCGTACACCCGGGCGAAGCCCTCGATCGCGGAGCCGTCGAAGCCGATGCCCTCGTCGAAGGCCTGCTCCAGCTCGGCGGGGGCGACGGCCACCGACTTCAGGAAGCCCAGCACGTCGGTGAACCACAGACGCACGAAGCGGATGTCGCGCTCCTCGAGCGTACGGAGCACGAATTCCTGCTGCTTGTCCATTTCCACACCCATCCTCGCTGGTCAGGCCGCCTGCTCCCACCGTCTCGGGCACATCGGGGGGCACCTGAGCATCCCACCACATGGTTTCGCGCACGTTGCACACCCATAGTGCCTGCTCCGCTGTGACTCAGGTAACGGGAAAGCGGCCGGAAAGCGGCGCCGGTCAGGCATCTTTCCGGTACCGAACGGTCCCCCGTTCGGCCCAAGGACCCCTTTCAACCACTACGATCGGCGCCCATGGGAGCCTCCCGGCTCATCGGCCCGCCGCGACACGCGCGTCCCCTGGCACTGGCGAGTGCCGTGGCGACGCTCATCGGCGCGCTCTTCCTCTGTCTGGGGGTCGGCGACCCGCCCGGCGCCGACCGGGGCCCCGCCGCCCACGAACAGGTCCTGCGGCACCACACGTCCGTCGTCGACGCGTACGTGTGCCCGTACGACCCCGGCGGCTGCTCCCTCTTCCCGTCCCTCTCGCCCGCGGTGCTCAGCGCCCCGCCGCTGGACCCGCCGCTGCACGCGGAGGGACGGCTGCCGCGCCTCGACGCGCCGCACCGCTCCGGCCTGGCGCCCCGCCCCGGCGCGCAGCCCCGCGCGCCGGACCTCCACGTCCTTCAGGTGCTGCGGACGTAAACGGCCGGGTCATTCCCACAGTTCGTTCGCATCGTTCGCATTTCCCCTTACTTCCGAACTTCCGAGAAGGACGACATCACCATGGCCGCGAACCGCTCCACCACCGCCGACCGCCGCGCCAAGATAGAGGAGCTGCGCCGCGCCGAGCAGGCCCGTGAGCGCCGCAACCGTCTGCTGACGATCGGTCTCTCCACCGTCGTCGTGCTCAGCCTCGTCGGCTTCGGCGGCTGGGTGATCACCAAGGAGAACAAGGAGCAGGAGCAGACGGAGGCGGCCGCCAAGGCCCCCATCAAGGGCGAGAAGGACTGGGACGCCAAGAAGCTGGGCCGCAACCACGTCACCACCCCGGTGAAGTACGACATGAAGCCGCCGGTCGGCGGGGACCACAACCCCGTCTGGCAGAACTGCAACGGCGACGTCTACGACAAGGCCGTCAACGACACCAACGCGGTGCACTCCCTTGAGCACGGCGCCGTCTGGGTGACGTACAACAAGAAGGCGTCCCCCGCCGACGTGGAGAAGCTGAGCGCGAAGGTCAAGAAGACCCCGTACTCGCTGATGAGCCCGGTCGACGACCAGACCGGCGCCATCATGCTGAGCGCCTGGGGCAAGCAGGTGACCGTGGACGGCGCGAGCGACCCGCGGGTCGACGTGTTCTTCACCAAGTACGTCAACGGCCCGCAGACCCCCGAGCCGGGCGCCGCGTGCACCGGCGGCGTCGGCGCGGACGGTCAGGGCGGCGCCGGGATGGGCCAGTGAAGCTGAACCGGACGCAGTGGGCGTCCGTCACCGCCGTGGTCCTGGCCCTGCTGTTCGCCGGGGGCGCCGTCACCGTCGCCTCCGCCGACCGCGACAAGGCCCCGGCCACGCCCACCGCGGAGTCGGCGGACGCGGGCTTCGCCCGTGACATGTCCGTCCACCACCAGCAGGCCGTCGAGATGTCGTTCATCGTCCGCGACCGCACCGAGGACGAGGAGGTGCGCCGCCTCGCGTACGACATCGCCAACACCCAGGCCAACCAGCGCGGCATGATGCTGGGCTGGCTCGACATGTGGCGGCTGCCCAAGGTGCAGTCGGGCGTGGAGCCGATGACCTGGATGGGCATGGGCGGCATGTCCGCGGCCGAGGGGGCCGGCGAGGACGGTGAGCTCATGCCGGGCATGGCCACCCGCGCCGAGCTGGAGCAGCTGCGCAAGGCCTCCGGCCGGGACGCCGAGGTGCTGTACCTGAAGCTCATGACCAAGCACCACAAGGGCGGCATCCACATGGCCCAGGGCTGTGTGGAGCGGTGCGTGCCCGGCGTCGAGCGCGACCTCGCGCAGGGCATGGTCGACGGGCAGCAGTCCGAGATCAAGCTGATGGCGGACATGCTCAAGCAGCGCGGCGCCTGATCTCCGTACCGCGCCCGCCCGCGCGTACCCACGCGTACCCACACGTACCCGTGTGACGCGCGATGCGCCGGCCCCCGTGACCCCAGCGGTCGCGGGGGCCGCGTCGTGACCGGACAATGGTGGTGCTCGGGGACCCCGTACGCACGCCCGACGTCCGACGTCCGACGTCCGGCGTTCGACGAAAGGTGCGCACCCCATGACCACGGCGAAGGACATCATGCACGCGGGAGCCCAGTGGATCCCGGCACACGAGACCCTGGACCGAGCCGCCCAGCTGATGCGCGACCTGAACGTGGGCGCCCTGCCCATCGCCGACCAGAACGAACGGCTCTGCGGCATCATCACGGACCGCGACATCGTGGTCGGCTGCGTGGCCATGGGTCACGATCCCGCCAAGATCACCTGTGGTGACATGGCCCAGGGCACCCCGCGCTGGATCGAGGCGGGCGCCGACGTGGGCGCGGTCCTGGAGGAGATGCAGAGCCACCAGATCCGACGGCTGCCCGTCGTCGAGAACAAGAAGCTGGTCGGCATGATCAGCGAGGCCGATCTGGCCCAGCAGCTGTCGGACGAGCAGCTGAAGGCGTTCTGCGCGAGCGTGTACGCGGCTTCCTGACGCCGTCTCCTGAGGCGGCCTCAGCCTCCCAGCGCGGCCCGGGCCACGGCGTCCGGGCGGTCCAGCATGACCAGATGGCCCGACGGCTCGGCCGCCTCGTAGCGGGCGCCGAGCCGTCGGGCCAGCGCGCGTTGGCGCCGCTCCCAGCGGGCGGAGCCGGCGGGCGCGGCGAGCACGGTGACGGGCAGTCCGGGCGGCAGCGGCACGCGCTCCCGCAGGGCGAGGAGTTCGGCGGCGACGGCTCCGTAGCGGGCGTTCTCGTCGAGGGTGCCGCGCAGCACGCGCGAGGTGCGGTAGACGCGGCGGACCAGGTCGGGGGGTGCCGGGTCGTGCCGTACGGACAGCGCGCGGACGGCCGGTCCGAGCGCCGCCGGCACGCCGAGGGCGGACAGCACGGCGCCCAGCAGCCGGGCCCGGGCGGGCCCGGTGCGGGAGGCGCGCGGGCGCTCCTCCACGGAGGAGTCGACGAGGACGAGCGCGGCGGTACGGGCCGGGTGGAGGCGCGCGAATGCCTCCGCGTGGAATCCGGCGAGCGAGTGGCCGACGACGGTGGCGGGCCCGGGCAGGTGCAGCGCGTCGAGCACGGCGGCGATCCGGTCCGCCTCGCCCGCGGCGGTGGAGGGCCCGGCGGCGGGGGCGGAGAGGCCGTGTCCGGGCCGGTCGAACCGGACGACCGTGCGGTACGGGGCGAGCAGCGGGACGACGGGCGCCCAGTCGAACCAGCTCATGCCGAGCCCCGCGGACAGGACACAGACGGGTCCCGAGCCGTCGACGACGACGTGATGGGGGACGCCGCCGATACGGACGAAGCGGGGGGTGGGGGCGGTGTCCCCGGGGACCCCGGGGACGGGGTCGGGGGCCCCGGGGGCGCGGTCGGAGGCCCCGGGGACGGGGTCGGGCTCGAAGGTCACGGGCGCCGCCCTTCCGGCCGTACGCCCCGCGCACCCCGCGCACCCCGCGCACCCCGTACCCCCGGCCCGGCCGAGTCCTCATCCCTGTCCCTGTCCCTGTCCCGGTCCTCGTCCCAGTCCCCCTCCCGGTGCACCGACCAGGCGAGCACCGCCAGCCACACCGCGACGAGGAGGACCTGGAGGCGCTGCCCCGCGCCCAGGGACCACAGGCCCTTGCCGGCCTCGAAGGCGGCCACGGCGGCGAGGGTCCAGGCGGTGGCGAGGAGTTCGAGGGCGACGAGGACGGGGCCGGTACGGGCGAGGGGGCGCCACAGGCCGTAGCGGCGGGCGGCCAGGGTCAGGGCGACTATCGCGGTCAGCGCGCCGGCCATGGCGAGGCTGGAGCTGACGGCGTGCGCGGTGTGGGTGGCGGGCACGAGTCCGGCGGTCTCGCGCGCGGCGCACTCGGGGTCGGCGGTGGGGGTGCAGCTGAGCGGGAGCCGGGAGTCGACGGCGGTGGCGGCTCCGAAGAGCGCGAGGGCGAGCCAGCCGACGCGCAGCCAGGGGCGGCGCGGGCCGGGTTCGCGCCGGGCCCAGGAGGTCCCGGCCGGGCCGGCGGGGCGGGGGCGGGCGGTGGCCGCGAGGCCGGTCAGCGCGCCCGCGAGGACGAGCAGTCCGGCCGTGAGGTCGGTCGCGCGGAACAGGCCGCCGAGCGGCTGGTCGGCGGCGGCGAGCTCGGAGACGTAGGTCCGGACCGGGTCGAGCCCGGTCCGGACGACGACTTCGAGCACCCAGGCGGTGTACGCGAGCGCGCCGAGCGCGAGGAGGACGGCGGCGGCCTGTGTGGCTTTCCTGGACACACTCGTCCTACGTCAGGGCGTGGTGGAAGGTTCCCGGTGGTCCGGGTGGATCCAGCCCGGCTTGCGGTATTTGAGCAGGGCGCCGGGGATGACGAGGCCGAGGACGAGCAGGCCGCCGCCGACGATCAGGAGGTAGCGCCACAGCGGCTGGTCGCCGAACTGGTCGGGCGGCACGAAGCCGATGACGAGGGCGGCGACGGAGGCGACGAAGCCGGCCCCGGCGACCCAGGCGACGGCGGGGACGCGGAAGCCGCGCTCCACGGCGGGCTGGGTCCTGCGCAGCTTGACCACGGCCACGAACATCAGCAGGTAGGCGATGAGGTAGATCTGCACGGTGATCACGGAGAACATCCAGTACGCGCTGGAGACGTCGTCGCTGAAGGCGTAGAGGACGCCGATCAGGGTGGTGACGACGCCCTGCGCGACCATGATGTTCACGGGGGCGCCGGCCTTGTTGAACTTCTGGAACGCGGGCGGCAGGTAGCCCTCCTGCCGGGAGAGCAGGACGAGGCCCTTGGCGGGTCCGGAGAGCCAGGTGAGCATGCCGCCGAGGGCGGCGCAGACCAGCATGACGCCGACGACCTTCGTCATCCAGCCGATCGAGAAGTGGTCGAAGAAGGCCTGGAACGCCTGCATGAGACCGGCGGTCAGGCTGAGCTGTTCGGCGGGCATCACCCAGGCGATGGCCAGGGCCGGAAGGATGAAGATCAGCAGGACGAGGCCGGTCGCCAGGAACATCGACTTCGGGTACTCGCGCTTGGGCTCGCGCAGCGAGGAGACGTGGACGCCGTTCATCTCCATGCCCGCGTAGGACAGGAAGTTGTTGACGATGAGGACCAGGCTGGCCAGGCCGGTCCAGGGCGGCAGCAGGTGGTCGGCGGTCATGGGCTGCGCGGACGGGTTGCCCTGGCCGAGGAAGACCATGCCGAGGACGACGAGCAGGACGCCGGGGACGAGGGTGCCGACGACGAGGCCGAAGGAGGACAGGCCGGCGATCGTCTTCGTGCCGCGCGCGGAGATCCAGACCCCGGACCAGTAGACGACGACGATGACGAGCGCGACGTACGGGCCGTTCTCGGCGAGGGAGGGGTCAATGACGTACGCGAAGGTCGAGGCCACGTAGGCGAGCAGGCTCGGGTAGTACGCGATGGTCATGGCGAACTGGCACCAGACGGCGAGGAACCCGAGCGGTCTGCCGAGGGCTTCGCTGACCCAGCGGTAGATGCCGCCCTCCCAGCCGGAGGCGAGTTCGGCGCCGACCAGGGCGGTGGGCAGCAGGAACACGAGGGCGGGCAGCAGGTAGAGGAAGACCGCCGCGAGGCCGTAGAGGGCCATGGACGGCGAGGGCCGCAGGGAGGCGACGGACGCGGTGGTCATGAACGCGAGCGTCAGCCAGGAGATGAACTGCCGTCCGGTGCCGTCGTCCTGGCGGAGCCCCGCTTCCGCCGGGGAGCCCGCGGTGGTGTTCCCCGACGGCTCCGCCGCATCGTCAGTGGTCGTCATGGGCCCATGATCAGCGGGCGGGAGCATCTTCGCAAAGGCGGCCGAATGAGGAGGAATCAGATCCTCCCTATCCTGGTATGGATCACGAACACATATCGTTCACAAATCAACTGGTCTCTTCACACCGGACTGCCATACGGTCGTGATCTCCAGGGGTGGGGCCGTCTTGCCATGCCCCGAACCGCCCGTGAAGGACATCGCATGACCATGCCCACCCACTCCCCCGACCAGCAGCCCTGGGGCGCGCCGGGGATGCAGCCCCCGGCCCAGCCCCGCAACGGGCTCGGCGTCTCGGCACTGGTGCTCGGCATCGTGGGCTTGCTCTTCGCGATCATCCCGTTCCTGTTCTGGCTGGGCGGGATCCTCGGTCTGCTGGCCCTGATCTTCGGCATCATCGGCGCCTCGCGGGCCGGCAAGGGCCTGGCGACCAACAAGGGAGCGGCCGTCACCGGCCTGGTCCTGGGCGCCCTCTCGATCCTCGTCTCGATCGTGTGGACCGTCGTCATCGCCACGGCGGTGAGCGACGTCGCCGAGGAGATCCAGAAGTCGGGCGGCCTGCCGACCACCACCGCCTCCGCCGAGCCGGGCGCGGGCGGCACCGCCACGCCCTCGGCCGACGCGACCCCCGGCGCGCTGAAGTTCGGCGAGACCTTCGCGTACGACGACGGCCTCAAGGTCACCGTCTCCGCGCCGCGCGCCCACAAGCCCGACGCCTTCGCCGCCGGCTTCACCAAGGGCAACAAGGCCTTCCAGGTGACCATCACCATCGTCAACGGCGGCAAGGAGGCGGTCGACGTGACCGCCGCCCTGCCGAACGCCAGCGACGCCAACGGCGCCACCGCCGAGATGGTCTTCGACGGCAGCAACGCCACCAAGCCCTTCGAGGGCAAGGTCCTCCCCGGCAAGCAGGCCAAGGCCGACTTCACCTTCGCCATGGCGCCCGACGCCGCCGGCGAGCTCCAGGTCGAGATCGCCCCGACCGTGCTGGACCACGAGTCGGCCGTCTGGACCGGCTCGACCAAGTAGGGCCACGACGGCACGGGCACGCATTCCCCAGGACATAGCGTCGAATTGACGATTAGACTGGGGGGCGTGCCTCAACTACGCCTCGCCCTGAATCAGATCGACTCGACGGTCGGCGATCTCGCCGGCAACGCCGAGGCCGTCGTCCAGTGGACCCGGCACGCCGCCGAGCAGGGGGCGCACCTCGTCGCGTTCCCCGAGATGGTGCTGACCGGCTACCCCGTCGAGGACCTGGCGCTGCGCCCCTCGTTCGTCGAGGCCTCCCGGGCCGCCCTGCGGGCGCTCGGGCGGCGCCTCGCGGACGAGGGCTTCGGCGAGCTGCCGGTCGTCGTCGGCTACCTCGACCGGTCCGAGCGGGACCGGCCCCGGCTCGGCCGGCCCGCCGGCTCCCCGGAGAACGCCGCCGCCGTGCTGTACCGGGGCGAGGTGGTGCTGCGCTTCGCCAAGCACCACCTGCCCAACTACGGCGTCTTCGACGAGTACCGCTACTTCGTCCAGGGCGACACCCTGCCCGTCCTGCGCGTCCACGGCGTCGACGTCGCCCTCGCGATCTGCGAGGACCTGTGGCAGGACGGCGGCCGGGTCCCGGCGGCCCGCAGCGCCCGGGCCGGACTGCTGCTGTCGGTCAACGCCTCCCCGTACGAGCGGAACAAGGACGACACGCGGCTCGAACTGGTCCGCGCCCGCGCCCGGGAGGCCGGCTGCACGACCGCGTACCTGGCGACCACCGGCGGCCAGGACGAGCTGGTCTTCGACGGCGACTCGATCGTCGTCGACGCCTCCGGCGAGGTGATCGCGCGCGCCCCGCAGTTCGCCGAGGGCAGCGTGATCCTGGACCTGGACCTCCCGGCGGCCGTGCCGGACGCCGCCGAGGGCACCGTCGACGACGGGCTGCGGATCGACCGGGTGGTGCTCTCCGAGGAGCCGCTGCCCGCGTACGAGCCGGAGGTCACCGGAGGCTACGCGGAGCGGCTCGACGACGACGAGGAGGTCTACTCGGCGCTGGTCGTCGGCCTGCGGGCGTACGTCGCCAAGAACGGCTTCCGGTCCGTCCTGGTCGGCCTGTCCGGCGGCATCGACTCCGCGCTGGTCGCCGCCATCGCCTGCGACGCGGTCGGCGCGCCGAACGTGCACGGCGTGTCGATGCCCTCGAAGTACTCCTCGGACCACTCGCGCGCCGACGCCGCCGAACTGGCCCGCCGCACCGGCCTCGGCTTCCGCACCGTCTCCATCGAGCCGATGTTCGACGCCTATCTGGGCTCCCTCGCCCTGACCGGGCTCGCCGAGGAGAACCTCCAGTCCCGGCTGCGCGGCACGCTGCTCATGGCGCTCTCCAACCAGGAGGGCCACCTCGTCCTCGCACCGGGCAACAAGTCCGAGCTGGCGGTGGGCTACTCGACGCTGTACGGCGACTCCGTCGGCGCGTACGGCCCCATCAAGGACGTCTACAAGTCGGACGTCTTCCGGCTCGCCCGCTGGCGCAACCGGGCCGCCGAGGAGCGCGGCCAGCTCCCGCCGATCCCGGAGAACTCGATCGTCAAGCCGCCGAGCGCCGAACTCCGCCCGGACCAGGTCGACACGGACTCGCTGCCCGACTACGGGGTCCTGGACCGGATCCTGGAGCTCTACGTCGACCGCGACCGGGGCAAGGACGAGATCGTCGCGGCCGGCTTCGACGAGGAGCTGGTGACCCGCACGCTGCGGATGGTGGACACGGCGGAGTACAAGCGCCGCCAGTACCCGCCGGGCACCAAGATCTCCGCGAAGGGCTTCGGCAAGGACCGCCGCCTGCCCATCACCAACCGCTGGCGCGAGACGCCCGCCTGACGGAGCCTCCGGCGGCCCGGGTGGAGGTGGGTCAGAACCTCACGCGGGCCGCGACCGGCAGGTGGTCGCTCTTCGTCTCCGGCAGGGTCCAGGAGGAGAGCGGCTCCACGCCCTTCACCATGATCTGGTCGATGCGGGCCATCGGGAAGGACGCCGGCCAGCTGAAGCCGAAGCCGTCGCCGGCCGCGCCCTGCGTGGAACGCAGCTGCGAGGTCACCGCGTTGAGCGAGCGGTCGTTCATGGTGCCGTTGAGGTCGCCGAGCAGCACGATCCGCTGATGCGGGTCGTGCGAGATGGCCTCGCCGAGGGCGTTGGCGCTGTCGTCGCGCTGGTTGGCGGTGAACCCGGCGTTCAGCTTGACCCGTACGGAGGGGAGGTGGGCCACGTAGACGGCCACGTCCCCGGCGGGGGCGGCGACGGTGGCGCGCATGGCGCGGGTCCAGCCCATCCGGATGTCGACCGGCCGCGGGTCGCGCAGCGGGTACTTGCTCCACAGGCCGACCGTGCCCTGCACCGAGTGGTACCGGTACGTGTCGGCCAGACCGCGCTCGTAGGTGGGCACCACGTCGCCCTTGAGCTCCTCCAGGGCGACCACGTCCGCGCCGGAGGCGGCGATCTGACGGGCCGTGCCCTCCGGGTCGGGGTTGTCGGCGTTCACGTTGTGGCTCACCACGGTGAGGCCGTCGCCGGGCTCCGACTTGTCGACGATCAGGCCGCCGAAGACGTTGACCCAGACGACGGCCGGCAGCAGCAGGGCGATCAGCGCGGTCGCGGAGCGGCGCAGCAGGGCGAGGACGAGGAGCACCAGCACGAACAGGCCGAGCCAGGGCAGGAAGGTCTCGGTCAGGCTGCCGAGGTTGCCGATCCGGTTGGGGATGTCCGAGTGGAACACCATCAGGAACGTCAGCAGCACGGCGCACAGGGCGAGCAGGATGCCGCGCCGCCAGATGCCGCGGTCGCCGCGCAGGGCCCGGAGGCGGTAGGCGAGCCGGGAGGCGGGGCCCTTGTCGTGCGGCGCGCCGCCGTTCTCGGTCTCCGTCATGTCCACCCGCGTCATCGCTGCCGTCCTCACTGCCTTGCTCTGCGACCCGGACTCGACCCTAGGCGATTCCGGTTCGGTCGTACTCCCCGAGGGACGACACAGCCGCGTGGCGGGTTCCTGAGGGCGGCGCGGGGCGCGGGGCTGTGACAGAACGCGCACATTCGTACGACTCGTCCGGTCGGTGTGTCGTGCCTGGTCAGCGGCGCGGGCGCACGCCCTCCAGGACGGCGTCGACGACCCGCTCGGCGAGGTCGGGGTCCAGGGACGCGCCGGGGCGGATCACGGTGCGCAGCAGCAACGGGCCGGTGAAGAGGTCGTTGACGAGTTCGGCGTCGAGGTCGTCGCGGATCTCGCCGAGTTCCATCCCGCGCCGGACGACGTCCAGGCCCATCCGGCGGCGGGGGTCGATGACGGTCTGGTGGTACGCGTCCCACAGCTTGGGGTAGCTCTGCATCTGCGAGAACACGTTGTGGAGCAGCGCGGAGTTCCGTTTGGCGAGCCCTCGCCGCCGGATCGACTCCATGAGGGCGACGAGGTCGTCCCGCACCGAGACCCCGGGCAGCACCGGATCCGGGGCCTCGACGGACCGCAGCAGGTCGACGAAGAGCTCTTCCTTGCCGGGCCAGCGACGGTAGATGGTGGCCTTGCCGACCCCGGCGGTGCGGGCGATCTTCTCGATCGACAGCTCGGTCAGCGGCGTCCCGCCCTCCAACAGCCCGATCGCCGCGTCGAAGATCGCCTGCTCCACCGCCTCACTCCGAGGCCGCCCACGCCGCGCGGAGCCGGGGCAGTCGTCGGAGGGGGGAGGGGGGGTGGAGGCGGTGGTGGGGGCCTGGGCGGGGGACGGCGGGGTGGCGGCGGCTGGCGACGGGGTCGTGGACGCGGCGCGCGGATCGCGCGCGCCGCTCGCGGCGGCGGCGCCCTCGGCCCGCGCCGGGCCCGCGGCGGGCGCCCGACCGGGCGTCGCGCTCCCCGGGCCTTCGGCCCGCCGCGCGTCCACGGCCGGGGCCGTGCCGCGCGAGGTGTCCCCGGCCCGTCTTGCGGGGCCCGGGGCCGTCGGCCGTGCCCCGTCGTTCTCCTGCGCCACGTCCGCTCCGCCTTTCCGTCCGGGCCCCTGGGCCACCGCCGCGTCCTGTCGTCAGCTCTTCACCGATTCTCCCGCCTGTGCCCGGTCGCCGGGAACGGAGGAGCGCTGTGCCGGGAGCGCCGGGGTGCGGCCGGGGAGGAAGACGGCCACGACGACGGCGCCCAGGAGGGCGACGGCGGCGGAGCCGAAGGCGGCGACGTGCATGGCGTCGAGGAAGGCGTCGTACGCGGGGGCGACCAGGCCGCGCCCGGCCGGGCCCAGCTTCTCGGCGACCGCCAGGGTGGCCTCGATGGACTCGCCGGCCGCGTCGCGCAGCCCGGGCGGGACCGCGCCGAGGTGGTCCTCGATGCCGCCGCGGTAGGTGGAGGACAGGACGGAGCCGAGGACGGCCACGCCGAGCGCCCCGCCGACCTGGCGGAAGGTGTTGTTGATCGCCGAGCCGGAGCCGGCCTTCTCGCGGGGCAGCGCCTGCATCACGGCGACGGTGACCGGCGGCATGATGTGCGCCATGCCGGCGCCCTGGACGAAGAAGACGACTTCGAGGACCCAGACGGGGGTGTCGGCGTCGAAGAAGGCGAACGCGCCCAGGCCGACGGCGACGGCGAGCATGCCGACGGTGCACACGGCCTTGGCGCCGAAGCGGTCGACGACCAGCCGGGCCCGCGGCGAGAACAGCACCTGGGCGATGGCCAGCGGCAGGATCAGCAGGCCGGACTGCAGGGCGCTGTAGCCGCGGACGCTCTGGAGGTAGAAGGCGGAGAAGAAGGTCACGCCGAGCAGGGCGAAGAAGACCAGCGCGATGGCGGCGACGGCGGCCGAGAACGCGGGCTTGCGGAAGTACGAGATGTCGAGCGCCGGGTGGTCGGTGCGCTTCTCGTACAGCACGAAGCCGGTGAGGACCGCGAGGCCGGCCAGCGCGGGCACGAGGACGGTGACGTCGGTGACGCTCGCCAGCTCGCCGCCGCGGATGATGCCGTACACGAGCAGGACCAGGCCGAGGACGGAGAGCAGCACGCCGGGCAGGTCGATCCGGCCGGGCTTCGGGTCCTTGGAGTCGGGCACGAGCCAGGCCATGAGGCCGAGGGCGAGCAGCACGACGGGGACGTTGACCAGGAAGATCGAGCCCCACCAGAAGTGCTCCAGGAGGATGCCGCCGGTGATGGGGCCGATGGCGATCGCGAGGCCGACGCTGCCGGCCCAGATGCCGATGGCCTTCGGCTGCTCGTCGCGCTCGAAGACGTTCATGAGGACGGCGAGGGTGGCCGGCATGACGAAGGCGGCGCCGAGGCCCATGAGGGCCCGGTAGCCGATGAGCTCGGCCGGCGAGCCGGAGAGCGCGGCGAGCGCGGAGGCGATGCCGAAGACGGTGATGCCGAACAGGAGCACCTTCTTGCGGCCCAGGCGGTCCCCGAGGAGGCCGGAGGTGAAGAGGAGTCCGGCGAAGACGAGCGTGTAGGAGTTGATGGCCCACTCCAGCTCGCTCTGGGTGGCGCCGATGCCGGTGGGCGCGGGGCTGGCGATCGTCTTGACGGCGACGTTCAGGATCGAGTTGTCGAGCACGACGATCAGCAGGCTGAGCATCAGGACGCCGAGGATCGCCCAGCGGCGGCGGTGCACGGCCTCGGGTATCCGGGGCAGGGTGAGGTCAGGGGACGGCTGAGACATGCCGCTCACCCTAGACCTATTTCGATACGGGACCGTCTCGTATCGAATCACCTGATGAAGTTTTTACGTTGCGCAGGTGTGAACAGCACCACTCCGCCCCACTTCCCCGGCCCCCCGGCGAAGTGCCACCATGGACATGGTCCGGGGACGCCACAGGGCGCCTCGAGATGACAAAAAGGAGCCGTTCACCATGACGCTTCAGGCTGCCCAGAAACCGCCCGCCGACAGCAGCAAGGCGCTGTACGGAGGGAAGGGCACCCGCCGCATCACCGTCCACGACATCGCCGCCGCCAAGACCCGCGGCGAGAAGTGGCCCATGCTCACCGCCTACGACGCCATGACCGCGTCCGTCTTCGACGAGGCCGGCATCCCGGTGGTCCTCGTCGGCGACTCGATGGGCAACTGTCACCTCGGCTACGACACCACCGTGCCCGTCACGATGGACGAGATGACGCTGCTCTCCGCCGCCGTCGTACGGGGCACCAAGCGCGCCCTCGTCGTCGGCGACCTCCCCTTCGGCTCGTACCAGGAGGGCCCCGTCCAGGCCCTGCGGAACGCCACCCGGCTGGTCAAGGACGCGGGCGTCGGCGCGATCAAGCTGGAGGGCGGCGAGCGCTCCCTCCCGCAGACCGAGCTGCTCGTCCAGGCCGGCATCCCCGTCATGTCCCACCTGGGCCTGACCCCGCAGTCCGTGAACACCATGGGCTACCGGGTGCAGGGCCGCTCCGACGAGGCCGCGCACCGGCTGCTCAGCGACGCCAAGGCGGCGCAGGACGCGGGCGCCTTCGCCGTGGTCCTGGAGCTCGTCCCGGCCGAGCTGGCCGCCGAGGTCACCCGCTCGCTGCACATCCCGACGATCGGCATCGGCGCCGGCCCCGACACGGACGCGCAGGTCCTGGTCTGGACCGACATGGCCGGTCTGACCGGCGGCAAGGTGCCCCGCTTCACCAAGCAGTACGCCAACCTGCGCGAGACGCTCGGCGACGCCGCCCGCGCCTTCGCCCAGGACGTCACCGGCGGGGCGTTCCCCGCCGAGGAGCACAGCTTCCACTAGCCCCACCGGACCTTCCCGGTAAGAACCGCGGCCCGCCGACCGTCCCCCGTCGGCGGGCCGTCGGCTGCTGTCGGCGCCCGCGCCCGGTGCTGTCGGCCGGCTGTCGGTCCGCTGTCGGTCGACTGTCGGTGGCGCCGTGTTCCATGGTGGACATGACGCGATCACACACCAACGCCGTCGAGGTCCGGGGCCTCGTGAAGCACTTCGGCGAGACGAAGGCCCTGGACGGGGTCGACCTGGACGTCCGCGAGGGCACCGTCCTCGGGGTCCTCGGCCCCAACGGCGCCGGCAAGACCACCCTCGTCCGCTGCCTGTCCACCCTCATCGCCCCGGACGCCGGCACCGCCTTCGTCGCCGGCTACGACGTGGTGCGCCAGCCCCGCCAGCTGCGCCGCACCATCGGCCTCACCGGCCAGTACGCCTCGGTCGACGAGAAGCTGTCCGGCTGGGAGAACCTGTACATGATCGGGCGGCTGCTCGACCTCTCCCGCAAGGACGCCCGGGCCCGCGCCGACGAGCTCCTGGAGCGCTTCTCCCTCACCGAGGCCGCCAAGCGCCCCGCGATGAACTACTCCGGCGGCATGCGGCGCCGCCTCGACCTGGCCGCCTCGATGATCGGCCGGCCGGCCGTGCTCTACCTGGACGAGCCGACCACCGGCCTCGACCCCCGCACCCGCAACGAGGTGTGGGACGAGGTCCAGCGGATGGTCGCCGAGGGCGCCACCGTCCTGCTCACCACGCAGTACATGGAGGAGGCGGAGCAGCTCGCCAGCGAGCTGACCGTCATCGACCGCGGCCGGGTCATCGCACGCGGCGGCGTCGACGAGCTGAAGGCGCGGGTCGGCGGCCGCACCCTCCAGGTCCGCCCGGCCGATCCGGCCGACCTCGCCGCGATGGCGGCGGCGCTCCGCGAGACGGGCCTCGACGGCGTCGCGGGCGCGACCGTGGTGCCCGACGAGGGCGTGCTGTACGTGCCGATCCTCAGCGACGAGCAGCTGACCGCCGTCGTGGGCCTGTTCGGCGCCCGCGGCTTCGGCATCGCCCACATCGGCACCCACCTGCCGAGCCTCGACGAGGTCTTCCTCGCCATCACGGGCGCGAAGACGTCCGCCACCGACGCCGTCCACGACGCGCTCGACCAGGAGGTCGCCGCATGAGCACCACCACCCTGCCCCAGTCCCCCGTGGACACCCCCGGCCCCAAGCCCTCCCGGCAGGCGCCCGGCGCCGCCGACGGCCGCATCGGCCTGCGGGCCAACCTGCGCCACATCGGCGCCCTGGTCCGCCGCAACGCGCTCCAGATCAAGCAGGACCCGGAGTCGATGTTCGACGCCGTCCTGATGCCGATCATCTTCGTGCTGCTCTTCGTGTACGTCTTCGGCGGCGCGATCGCCGGCAAGGGCAACAACTCGGAGTACGTGAACTACGTCGTGCCCGGCCTGATGGCCATGATGGGCATGAACATCGCGATGGGCGTCGGCACCGGCATCAACGACGACTTCAAGAAGGGCGTCATGGACCGGTTCCGGACCATGCCGATCGCCCGCTCCTCGGTGCTCATCGCGAAGATAGTCGTCGAGCTCGGCCGCATGCTGATCGCCACCGCGATCCTGCTGGGCATGGGCTTCCTGCTCGGCCTGCAGATCCACACCTCGGTGCTCCACCTGTTCGCCGCGATCGGCCTGTCCGCGATCTTCGGCGCCGCCCTGATGTGGATCTTCATCCTGCTCGGTCTCACCATGAAGACGGCCCAGGCCGTCCAGGGGATGGCGATGCTGGTGCTGATGCCCCTCCAGTTCGGCTCGTCGATCTTCGCCCCGCCGACCACGATGCCCGGCTGGCTGCAGAGCTTCACCGACTACAACCCGCTGTCGAACCTCGCCGACGCCGCCCGCGGCCTGATCAACGGCGGCCCCGTCGCCCACTCGGTGTGGATGACCCTCGCCTGGGCGGCCGGCCTCACCGTGGTCATGGCGCCCCTCGCGGTCGCCAAGTTCCGCAAGAAGACCTGATCCGCAGGGGGATTCAGGACTCGGCGCGCCCGTTGATCGCGTCGGCGCGTACGAGCAGGGCGGCGGCCTCCTCCAGGGAGAGGCCGCCGCCTTCGGCGTACGCGGCCTCGAACTCCGCCTCGTCGCCGAGCGCGGCACGGGCCAGTTCGGTGCCGCGCGCCAGGTTCTCCAGCTCGATGGGCGGGGACAGGTGCCCCGGCGGGCGCAGCCCCTCGGACGCGCCGAGCAGCACGGCCGCCGTACGGGCCCCGGGCCCGCCGAGCCCGGCCAGCGCCCAGGCGGCGGTCATCAGATGGACCGACGGCATCTGCGGGGCGACCATCAGCGACAGGGCGCCGAGCGAGCGCTCGTACGCCCGCCGGGCGAGCGCGAAGGCCACGTCGTACCGCTCGTCGAGGTTCTCCACCCAGCCCAGGCTGCCGAGGGTGAAGCCCTCGAAGATGGAGAGGGTCTGCGAGCGGAACTCGCCGAGCAGCCGCTCCAGATGGGCCCGGGCCTCCTCCAGGCGTCCGGTCCGGCCGAGCAGCATGGCCAGGAAGATCCGGGCGGCGAGCATCGGCTCGTGGCCGCGCCCGTGTTCGCCCTCGACGACCTCGCGCAGGATCTTCTCGGCCTCGTCGAGACGCCCGGTCTCGATCAGCATGTCGGCGTAGCGGGCGCGCAGCAGCGCCATCTGGGACTGGGCGCCGACCCGCCGCGCGTAGTCGATGGCGGCGGCGAAGTCCTCGGCGGCGCCGTGGAACTCCAGCCGCCGTTCCCGCGCCTCGGCACGCGAGGACAGCGCCTCGGCCGCGCCCCAGGCGTCGTCGAGCCGGACGAAGATCCGCAGGCTCTCCTCGGCGTCGACGGCGGCCTGTCCGGCGAGGTCGGCCCGGTTGGCGAGCAGGTTGGCGCGCAGTTGCAGGGCGTTGCCGAGCTCCCAGTCGTATCCGTAGCGGCGGCAGGCGGCGACGTGGGCGTCCAGGGCCTGGCCCATGCGTCCGGGTTCGGCGATGAGCAGGACGGCGAAGACGGCGAAGGAGCCGGGCAGCCGGCAGGTCTGGGGCAGCCCCGGCGGATACATCTCGTTGATGCGCCGCAGCCGGGCGATGCCCTCGGGGGTGGTCCACCGCCCCGTCTCGTGGTCCATGTTGAGCAGTTCGATCAGGCGCACGCCGCGCCGCGCCTCCCACAGCTGGTCCTCGTCGAGCGGCGGGGTCCGTGCGGTGACCGGCTCGCCCAGCGGTACGACGGGGCCGGCGCCGGGCCCGAACGGGTCGGGCCCGAGGGCGGCGACGGACTCGGCCCAGTGCAGGGCGTCGGCCCGCAGGTCGCGCATGGTCCAGTACCAGAGCAGGGAGTGGACGAGGACGAGCGCCTCGTGCTCGTCGCGGGCGGCGACGGCCCGCCGCAGCGCGGTGCGGACGTTCCCGTACTCGACGCCGAACCGGGCGAGGGCGGCGGTCTGTCCCCGCCCCCGCAACGCGGGATCGGTCACCCGCGCCAGCTCCCGGTAATACACCAGATGAAGCCGCTCGGTCTCCCCCCGATCCCCCCCTTCGTCCAACCGCTCCCCCGCATACTCGGCCACCGTCTCCAACAACCGATACCGCATCCCCCCAACCCCCTCGACAACCACCACCAACGACTTGTCGACCAAGGCCCCCAACACATCCAACACACCCAACCCACCCAGCAGCGCACCCCCGCACACAGCCTCGGCAGCCTCCAGATCACACCCACCCGTGAACACCGAAAGCCGCCGCAACACCACCCGCTCCGGCCCCTCCAACAAATCCCACGACCAGTC